>CAUZTZ010000222.1:0-7272 GCA_963582805.1 Alphaproteobacteria bacterium | reverse complement strand
ATGCGGTCTCCTGCAAGGCCGGAACGACGACCAGATCACCGCTCAAAATACCGTCAATCAAGTCGCCGCCGCCGTCACCTTCGGATAGGATTTTGGCGGCGGCCGCAGCGGCGGCGATGGGGCCCGGCAGCAATGCCTTGCCGGCCTCTTCCAACACCAGCGCCAGCTCGGTAGGCCCAAGCCCAAGCCCGCCCTTGTCTTCGCCGATCAAGATCGCCAGCCAGCCAGCCGCCGCCAATTCCCGCCAGACGTCTGCATCAAAGGGCGCACCCGATTCGCGCACCCGGCGCACAAGCTGCGCCCCGGCGCTTTGCTCCATAAACCGGGCGGCGCTGTCTTGCAGGAGCTTTTGTTGTTCGCTGAGTATCAGTTCCATGGTTTCTCGTTGCGGCGCACCGCTTGCCAAATTACGCGCCCCCGGCCTACAATTTCGGCACTGTCATTTGTGACGATGACGGCCGTGTAAAGCAAGGGACCAGCCATGTTTGAAGGCGAAAGCGAAAGCGACGGTGAGTTCCGCACCGAGGTGCGGGACTGGCTGCAAGCCAACCTGGCCGAAAGTTTGCGCAATTCGCCGGTCAAGCTGACGCCAGCTGAAATCAAGCCCTGGTTTGATCAGCTTCTGGGGCAAGGCTGGCACGCGGCGCACTGGCCGAAAAGCGCCGGCGGCATGGGCGCCAGTTTGCTTGAGCAGATTATCCTGGCGGAAGAGTTTGCTCGCATCGGGGCGCCGGAAACCCACGCCACCCACGCCCTCAATCTGGTCGGCCCGGTGCTGATCGAATTTGGCACCGAGGCGCAGAAGGAAAAATTTCTGCCGCCGATCTTGCGCAGCGAAGTGATCTGGTGCCAGGGCTATTCGGAACCCAATGCCGGCTCGGACCTGGCCTCTTTAAAAACCAGCGCCGTACTGGACGGCTTGGATTTCGTGGTCAACGGCCAGAAAATCTGGACCACCATGGGCAACGAAGCCCAATGGATGTTCGCATTGGTGCGCACCAATCCGGACGCACCCAAAAAACAGGGCGGCTTGAGCGTCATTTTGATCGATCTCGCCAGCCCCGGCATCACCCGGCGGCCGATAAAAGTTCTCTCCGGCGACGATGAACTGGCCGAGGAGTTTTTCGATGATGTGCGCGTTCCGGCGGAGAATCTGGTGGGCGAATTGCACGACGGCTGGCGGGTCGCCAATTCGATCCTCGGCACCGAACGCTTCACCCACGGCCATCCCCGCCACCTCACCAGCGTGCTGGACGCGGTCAAGCGCATGGCGCGCAAGACCGGCGCCATGGACGATGCCGCCTTCCGCGACCGGCTGGCCGGACACGAGATCAACGTCACCGCCTTCACCGCCTATTTCCGCCATGCCCTGGAGCTGACCAATGCCGGTATCTCGCCGGGCTGGGCGGCGTCGATCCTGAAGCTCTATTGCACCGAAGAAATTCAGCGCCTCGACGATCTTTTGGTGGAGGCTGCCGGCGGCCATGGGCTGGATAAGGATATTGTCGGTACCGATGAAGGCGGCGTTGATATCATGGGCCGCTTTTTGGGCGACAGGCGCAACACCATCGGCGGCGGCAGCCGCGAAATTCAGCGCAACATTATCTCAAAGCGCATCCTCGGCCTGCCGACTTGAAATTTTTAGTCCACGGGCTTCCATTTCGGCGGCCGCTTTTCTTGGAAGCTGGCGCGGCCCTCGGCGGCTTCACCTGATTCGCGGCTGGCATCGCCCATGGCGTCCAGGCGCGCCGCCAGATCGGCGTCCACCATCAGCCCGGCCAACTCCAATATGGTTGCCTTGGTGGCCGCCATGGCCTCGGGCCCGCCGGACAGCAGCGCATCGATGATCGGCGCCGCCGCCGCGTCCAGCGCGCCCGGAGCGCACAGATGATGCACCAGACCCATCTCGTAAGCCTTGGCCGCATCGAAGCGGTCGCCGCCAAGCACATAGCGCATGGTGTTGCGCGGACCGATGGCGCCCAGAAACATCGGGATCAGCGACGCCGGGTTAAAGCCCAGCCGCACCTCGGGGATCGAAAAGAACGCATCGTCCGAGGCGATCACCACGTCGCAGGCGGTAATCCAGGCGGCGCCGCCGCCGATGCAGGCGCCCTGCACCAAGGCCAATGTGGGCCGGGTGAAACTGACCAATGTGCTTATGGCGGCGGGCAGGCTGGGAGCCGGCGCAGCGTCCGTATCCCCGGGGCTCATATCGGCGCCGGCGGAAAAGCTTTTGCCGGCGCCGCGCAGCACCAACAGCCGGATATCGGGGTCCGCATCGAACGCGGCGATGGCACGGGCTAGATCAGTCAGCATGGCACCGTTCATGGCGTTGTGGACCTGGGCCCGGTTCAAGGTGATGGTGGCGACGCCGCGGCTATCGATGGCGGCCAATAGTGTTTGTTCGGACATGGCCTTGTTATTACGTGTGATCGGCGATTTATTCAACGTGCATCGCCGAAACATTTCAAGGAAGGAAGCTTGCCATGGACTTGAGCCAACGACTGGAACGCGCCGCCGACGAATTTGAGATCTGCCAAGTCCTCTCAAATTGGGCCTATGCCCGCGACAACGGCGATTGGGATGTGCTTTCCAATTGCTACCACGACGACGCGACCATGAATATTTCCTGGATATCGGGCCCGGCTTCGGAGTTTATCGAGCAGTCCAAGGGGATGCTGGCGGCGATCAAGCCGAACGCCTTCAACAAGCACAGTGTGGGCGATTCGCGCATCATTGTGAACGGCAACCGGGCCACCTCAGAGGTGCATATCGAGCTGATCAGCCGCATGAGCAATGAGGATTTCGAGTTTGACTGCATCACCTGGGCCCGCTTTCTGGATCTGTTCGAGAAGCGCGAAGACGGCGTCTGGCGCATATTCCAGCGCACCATGGTGTACGAGAAAGACCGCCTCGATGCGGTCAACCCGGACCAGGTGCCGGACGGCTATTTCGACGCCATGAATTTGGACCAGTACCCCGCCGAATGCCGCTTCCTCTGCTACCGGCTTGTGTTGCGCGGCTATACGCCGGAGCCCGATATCATTCCGGTCAAATCGGAAGCCGAAAAACAATTGCGCGCCGACGCCATTACATGGCGGGATGGGTGACGGAAACGGCACGGCTTCCAGCCTTCGGCGTTATCCTGACGATCCTGGTGGCCATCTCTTTTGCGGTCAATTCGACGCTGGCGGCCATCGCCTACCAACACGGCGCCAATCCCTTGTCGGCGCTCACTTTTCGCACCGCCGCCGCCGCTCTGACCGTGCTGATCATCCTTCGCGTCTGGCGGGTGCCGGTGAACATCTCGGGCCGGGTGAAGCTGATCGGCATTGGCCTCGGCGGCTTTTTGGCGGCCTATTCCTATGGCGTGCTGGGGGCCATCGAACATCTTCCGGTGGCCCTCGTGGTCCTCACCTTTTACCTCTATCCCATGCTGACCGGCTTCGGCGCCTGGATCACCGGCCAGGAGCCGATCACGCCCCGGCAGGTGATTGCATTGCTGGCCGCCTTCGCCGGGCTGGCCCTGGCCTTGGATGTGTTCGGCCAAAGCCTCAGCCTCACCGGGATCGCCATGGCCGCCGGCGCCGCCGTGATCATCACCGTCATGATGCTGATCATGGCGCCCTTGGTGAAGGGCCGGGATTCCCGCCCCATCAGCCTTTACATGCTGGCCTCGGGGGCATGCGTCTTCATCATATTGGATATCATCGCCGGCGAATTTGCGCTGCCGGCGAGCCTCGAGGGCCGCTTGGCCTTCGCCGGCGTCGGCGCCTTCTACAGCTTTTCCATCATCGGCATTTTCGTCGCCATCTCCAAAATCGGCCCCGTCCGCGTCGCCCTTTTGATGAACGTCGAGCCTTTGTCGAGCGTCATATTGGGGGTCGCAGTTTTGGGCCAGGTGTTAACGCCGATCCAGTTCCTGGGCGCCGCCATCGTCCTCGCCGCCATCACCTTCGCCGCCTTCGCCAAGGCCGGGGCGAAGGCGGCGGCGTGACTTGCGCGCAACGGTTTCCCGAGGTGCCGCGCAGGAGTGATCATCACAGCGAAGAGGTGGCGTTTTACGAAGCGCTCGGCCTGGAGTTGGAACATCATCAGGAATTTCGTCCCGGCGATATTCAATGTCTCAATAACCATGTCACGGTCCATTCGCGGACCGAATTCGAGGATTGGCCGGAAGCAGAACGGAAACGGCATCTCTTGCGATTATGGCTCGAGCTCGGAAACAACCGTCCCCTTGATCCAAGATTTCATGTCCGGATCAACGGAATTGTCGTGCCCGCCATGACGCTGAAGGCGCCCCTCGAAGCCGCGTAAATAGAGAGCGCTCTAGCCGTTCGGTAAAACGGCAATGGCGTTGATCTCAATCAAATAATCCGGAGAGGTCATTTTTGTTATTTCAACCATGGTCGAGGCCGGCAGGGGCGGTTTGAAATATTCGCTGCGTACTTTGTGGATCAAATCGAAATGTTCCATGTTGCGGATATAGACATCAACCCGGCATACATCGTCCAAGGTGCCGCCGGCCTCTTGCATCGCGCTTTTAATGTTTTCGATGACCTGGCGGGTCTGGACTTCTATATCGCCGATGCCGGCAATCGATCCGTCGGGACAGCGCGCGGTCATACCGGAAACGAACACCAGCTTACCGGTTGCCTCAATCGTCGTCGCCTGGGAAAAAACGCCACTCGGTTTGCGGAGTTTATCGGTGCTCAATTGTATTTTTGCCATCTGCTGCTTTCTCCATATGGTATTGATTACGTGTTGGTAATCGATAAATCGATGTCGCCCAGACCAAGTTCCGCCGATAACCTGACCAACGCATCATAGGCCGAAGCACTCAGGGAACATTTTCCGGGCCGGCCGGTCTTGGTGCGCCAAGCCGGCTCGCCCGGAGCCATCGTGCGCTCCGAACCCGGTGCGGCTGGTGAATTGGCAACCCTTTGCACCATGGCGTCGACCGTTTCTTTAAACTCCGAAAGATCGCGGAAATGGGCCGCATCAATCGCCAAAAAGAAATGGGCGCACGCATATGGCTCGCCGCTATCGCCATATAGTGGGCGAACCTGTTCGCTGACGGCGCCGGACGCCAGGCCGCCCGAGAGCAGCTCGATCATGAATGCCAGACCAAATCCCTTGGGGCCGGCCGCCGGCAGTAACATGCCTTTAATTGCTGCGGCCGGATCATTGGTCGGCACGCCGTCGCTATTGGTCGCCCAGCCATCGGGAATTTTCTGTCCCGCCGCCTCGGCCATGCGGATTTTACCCATGGCGCTTTCACTTAACGCCATATCGGCAACGACCGGCTGGCCGCCGTCGATATTCGGCATTGCGATGGCAATGGGATTATTGCCGACCAGAGCCTTGGCGCCCCCCGGCGCCGGCAGCAAGGGACGCGTATTACACATCACGATGCCAATGCAGCCGGCTTCGGTCATTTGCAAAGCATGCCGGCCGGCGGTTCCGAAATGAAATCCGTTTCTGACGACCACACAACCAAGACCGAAATCCTTGGCTTTGGATACGGCCAGCGCAACCGATTGGCGCGCCGAAAGTTGGCCCAACATATTGCCGGCATCTAGTACCGCGATGGCGTGATTGTCACTGACGACAACAGCTTCGGTCTCTAATGAAACCGAGCCGCCTCGAATGCGATCAACATAGAGCGGCAACAACATGATCCCATGTGACGAAATGCCTTCTTCATCCGCTTCGACCAGGCCGTCGGCGACAATGTCAGCGTCCGCCGGCGCCAATCCGAGGGCGCTGAACAAATTGCTGACCGACCGTCTCAGCAGATGGGAATCGACCATGCGTTCGGTGGAGGACACAACAATTCCAGTTCAGCCAAGAACGGCTTATCGCGCGTCCTCATCGTCCGCGTACCAAGAAGGCCGCTGCGGATAATGGGGGCCGTCATAGATTTCCAAATAGATGGTTTCTTCATGGGCAATCGCCGGGCCATGGACATTTCCCTTGAGGTTCCAGTAAAAACTTCCCTCTTTCAAATTGACGCCGGTTGAGGTGTATTCGTAATGGCCTTTCAGAATGAACATGAACTGATTGGAATCGTGCGAATGGGGCGCCGGAATGCCGACGCCTTTGTCAAATTTAATCAGGGCAATTGACCCCTGGTCATTTTCCGCCCGCCAGAGCATTTTCTCGTACAGCCCCTTGAGCGATTTTTCCCGCCACGGAATGTCTTCGGTCTGTAGAATAATTTCTTTAACGTCGGTCATGCCTTCGGGCAAATGCGGCACCATTTCCTTCAAATTCATTTTTTCCACTCCCTTATTCCAAGGATCACTGATCATTTTTGGTTAAACTTTTACGTCGCCCTCTCTAACGAGCATTAAAACGTCACTATGCTGGGAAAAGGGCGCGTGCCGAAAGCCAAGGGGGAAACGCATCCAAGTACGGGGCCCAGCGGCGCAATATTCATCTTCAATAACGCCTTCCAATATGAATATCTCCTCGCCGCCGTCGTGACCGTGATTCGGAATATGAAGATCGGGTATCATTCGTCCCATCCAGGCGCCGACCAACGGCTCGGCTGGATCTTCCAGGGGTATCTTCTCCGAGCCTCTTTCTCCCCAGGGCTCGAAATTGTCTTCGATTGTTGCGTCGGCGGTAAATATGACGCCGCCTCCTCCGCGTCCTTGGCGGCGCCGAATAAAGACGACGCAGCCAGAATCTGAATGGATCCGAGCTTTGGTTCCGGGCGGCAGGCGATGATAGGTGTGCTTGCCAATTTCTGTGTCACCATCGGATAGTTTTCCGTATATGACAAAAAGCTCGACACGCTCGTCCAGGGTCTCAGGCGCAAACGAAGCGCCCGGATCCAATTTATAGAGACCGGTCTGGCGGGCGAGGTCCAGCTCGGTTACCCGTTCAAACATCTTGCAAAAAATGCCGTCCCGGCCGGTGGCTTGCCAGGCCATTTCATCGGCGTGAATGACAACGAACTTTGTCAGATCGGCATTAACGGATGGCCCCTCGATCAAGAAACTTCTCCCTCATTCGAATGTACGCGGCAATATTAGAGCAAGTTGGCAGCCAGGCAAACGGGAAGCTGGAAAGTTGCCTGAATGCCTGCTTTCCGGCGAGTGAAGCGGACATCATTTTGATGCACCGCGAGGTCTGCTTATAGCCGAGGCTGTTGAAGAACTCCGATTTTTATGAGATTTCCGTGTCCGCTATAGTCAGTAGCGGACATCGTCGTTTGGTCCGGCGGTTTGCCGGTGTTTTTTATTGTTTTTTGTCTGATTATTA
>CAUZTZ010000221.1:0-7293 GCA_963582805.1 Alphaproteobacteria bacterium | reverse complement strand
GCCGGCCCCGGAAAAGCCCGCCCGCCTGATCCGCCTTGAAACGCCGGGCTGGCAGAAAACCCCCGATGACGTGCGCGCTATTTTCGATGGCCTGCTCGAAAGCCTCGCCAAGGTCGGCGTGGAAATTATTGATCGCAGAATCGACCGGGAGGTCGACGCGCTGGAAGTCATGATGGACGATGTCCTGGAAATCTCCGACGTGCTCCGCGATTGGGAAAGCCGTTTTCCGGTGCTGGCCTATCTGGATCGCTCGCCCGATCTCCTAAGCAAGGACGTGCATTCCAGAAAAGACATCATGGCCGAGCTGACCGCCGACGATTTCGCCGCCGCGAGGGGGCGCGCTGACGCCATGCAGAAAGCCTATGCGAATCTCGAACCCAAAGCCGATGGCTGCATCACCCTGACGGCCGCCGGCCCGGCGCCGGAAGGCATGGCCACCGGCGATGCCTCCTTCCTCGATCCCTGCTCGGTGATCGGCCAGCCGGCGCTCAACTTGCCTTTGCTGGCGTCGGACGGGCTGCCGCTCGGCGTACAATTGCAGGGCTTTGATTACCAGGACCGGCGTCTGGTGGCGCAAGGCGCCTGGCTCCGGGACTTTGTCCTGGCCTAACCCAATCCAATCACACCAACCGGAGTACCCCAAATGGCTGACGACGTACTAATTGAACATGATGGCGATATCGCCAAAGTCACCTTGAACATGGCCGCCGACGGTAACCGGGTCTCGGACCCCCTCGCCGTCCAGCTGGCCGTCACGCTGCGCGAGCTGGCCGCCGATGCGCGCGCCATCATCTTTACCGGCGCCGGCGACGATTTCTGCCTGGGCCGCTCGCAGATGGGCCGCAAAGGCGGCGGCGGGCCGCCCGAAGCTCTCGATCTGCGCGACAACAACGAGATCATCTTCGATGCCTATGGCTCGTTCCGCGATGTGGATATTCCGATAGTCTCGGTGGTGCGCGGCCGGGCGCTGGGCTTCGGCTGTGCGCTGGCCGCCGTCTGCGACATGACTTTGGCCGCCGACAATGCCCGCTTTGCGCTGCCGGAAATGGGCCACAACATCATGCCGACCATGGCGATGTCGTCACTGGTCGACCGGCTGCACCGGAAAGCCGCCGTCTTCATGACCTATTCGACCGAGGAAATCGATGCCCAGACCGCCCTCGCCTATGGGCTGGTCAGCAAGGTAACAACGCCGGGTGATCTCGATGGCGAGGTGGACAAGCTGATCGAAGCCTTGAAGAAAGCGCCATTGCCGGCGGTCAAGGCGGTCAAGGAGTTTGCCCGCAACGCCTTCCATAACGATATAAGGACGGTCAATGATTTCGCCCGCAACCTGCACGCCACGGTCAATGCCTCCTCGCGGATGAAAAGTTGAGCCCTGCCTCGTTGGACCAAACCCAAGGCAGCGCGCCGTTCGGACTGCCATTTTTCTACGGCTGGGTGGTGGTTGCCGTTGCCTTCGTCACCATGGGCATCGGCGTCAACACGCGCACCGCCTTCTCGCTATTGTTCCCGCCGATCCTGGATGAGTTCGGCTGGTCGAGAGCGACCCTGGCGGCGACCTTTTCCATCGGCTTTATCGTCTCCACCCTGGCGACGCCGGCGATCGGGGCGATGATGGACCGCTGGGGCCCGCGCATTGTCATCCCCATCGGCGTGGTCATGACCGGGCTCGGCCTGATGGCCGCCACCTTCGCGTTCCTTCCCTGGCATTTCTATCTGACCCTCGGCGTGATGGTGGTCGGCGGCACCATATTCATGAGCTATATGGGCCACACCATGTTTCTGCCGCACTGGTTCGACCGGCGGCGGGGTTTGGCTATCGGCCTTGCGTTTTCCGGCGTCGGCGTCGGCTCGATCATCATGTTTCCGTGGATGCAGTTCGTCATCGACACCGCCGGCTGGCGCCATAGCCTATGGATTACCGCCATTGTGCTGATCGTTGTTCTGGTGCCGCTCAATTATATTTTCCAGCGCCACAGGCCCGAGCATCTTGGCCTCCGCCCCGACGGCGCGGCGCCTGACGATACCGCCGGCGGCGAAGGCGCGCCGGTCGATGATGGCATCGTCAACCGGCAATGGACCGAGACCGATTGGACCCTCAAACGGGCCATTCGCACCAAGCCGTTCTGGTGGCTGATTCTGGCCTTTTCGTCGGGGCTGTACGCCTGGTACGCGGTGCAGGTGCACCAGACCCGCTACCTGATCGACGTCGGCATCTCGGCGGAAAAAGCGGCAATTGCCCTCGGCCTGGTGGGGCTGACCGGCATCGGCGGGCAGATCGCTATCGGCCACTTTTCAGACCGGATCGGCCGCGAATGGGCCTGGAGCCTGGCCTATGCCGGCTTTTTGCTGACCTATGTTTTTCTGCTGGCGCTCGATCAATGGCCGTCCGACTGGATGATGTATGTGATGGTCGGCGCCCAAGGCTTTCTCGGCTACGGCATGACCGGCATCTACGCCTCGGTGCCGGCCGAATTATTCGCCGGGCGCCGCTATGGCGTTATTTTCGGCGTCCTCGGCGTCGCCAGCGGCGCCGGCGCCGCCCTCGGTCCCTGGGCCACCGGCTTTTTGTTCGATCTCCAGGGCGGCTACGGCCAGGCCTTCGTCATCGCCATTGTCATGTGCGCGATTTCGATCTTCGCCATGTGGCGGGCGGCGCCCCGCAAGGTGCGTCTGGTCGCGGGGCAGCGCGGCTAATAATTTTTTTCCAATCGGGAATAAACTCCATCGTCATTTGTATATCCCTATAGGCGGCTAATTTTGGCCGTTCATTTAGCTCGGAGGCAAATGATGAAACGCAGTCTTATTTTATTGGCCCTTGGCGCCGTCCTGGCGCTGCCCTTGTGGCTGGCCCCGGCGCAAGTTTCGGCGCAAGGCAAAACGGCCGTACAAACGGAACGCACAAAATTGATGCGCGGTAATATGGGCGCATTGAAAAAGATCGGCGGCGCCAAGGATACCGCTTCGGCCGCCGCCGCGGCGCGCACCATCGCCGCCAACGCGAAGATGTTGCAATCCAAATGGCCCGCCGGGTCCGGCGGCGGCGCGTCCCGCGCCAAAGCCGCGGTTTGGCAGAACATGGCCGATGTAAAAGCAAGATTGAGCGGCCTGGAAGCCGCCGCTAACAACGTGGTCAAAGTGGCCGCAAGCGGCGATCTGGCCGCCGTCAAAAAAGCCTTCGGCGCCGTCCGGGGATCTTGCGGCGCCTGCCACAAAGCCTATCGGGGTCCGAAAAAGAAATAACGCCGGCGCAAGTTTTCGCGTAGGCTTCTATCCGCCCGCCGCCTAAGTCCCCCCCCAAACTGCGGCGGGCGGAATTTTTTACCGGACCGCCGATTGCATGAACGAAGAACACCAAATCATCGTCGATCAGGTACCGCACTTAAGGCGCTATGCGCGGGCGTTGTTGGGCGACAAGGCGCTGGCCGACGATTTGGTGCAGGAGTGCCTCACCCGCGCCATGGACCGGCTGCATCTGTGGCGTCCGGGCGGCAATATGCGGGTCTGGCTGATGGCCATCATGCACAATTTGCACATTAACGAAGCCAAGCGGCGCTCAGCCCGGCCCGATCAGATCAGCCTCGCCGCGTCTCACGAAAACTTGCGCAGTCAGGCGCCCGGCCAGGACGCACCGCTTTTGCTGCGCGACATGAGCAACGCCCTTAACCAGCTGCCCGATGAACAGCGCCATGTGATTCTACTGATCGGGCTCGAAGGGCTGGAATACGCCGAAGCCGCCGACGTGCTCGATATCCCGATCGGAACGGTGATGTCGCGCCTCGGCCGCGGGCGCAAAAAGTTACGCGAATTTCTGGATGCGGACGGCGCACCCAGGTTAAGGAGTGTCAAGTGAACAACGCTGATCCCATGTCCCCCGACGATCTGCAAAAATTCGTGGACGGACGGCTGAGCCCGGAAGACCAGGTGCGCATGGAAGCCTGGCTGGCCGAGCATCCCGAGGACGCCGCCCAGGTGCATGCCTACCGGCTGCAGAACGCCAATCTGTCCCAAGCCTACGATGGCGTCCTGGACGAGCCGGTCCCAGCCGCGCTCAAAGATATCGTCACCATGCGCGCCAACCGCGGGGCAAGGGAAGCCCGCCCGGCGATGCCCGGCTGGATGCGTATCGCGGCGGCCATTGTGATCTTCGCAGCTGGCGGCAGCGCCGGCTGGCTGGCGCACGGAGGCGCGCCGGCGCCGGAACCGGCACGCTTCGCCGCCAACGCCATGGGCGCCCACAAGATTTTTGTCGCCGAACGGCGGCATGCGGTCGAAGTGCCAGGCGGCCAGGAAGCGCATTTGTTCAAATGGCTGTCGAAGCGGCTTGGCGTCACCTTGAAAGCGCCGGACCTGGCCAGCGCCGGATTTCGTCTGATGGGCGGGCGATTGCTGGCCGACGGCCCCCTGCCCGCCGCCCAGTTCATGTATGAGAACGCCGAGAAGAAGCGCATGACCGTCTATGTGCGCGCCGCCGACGGTAACAGCAAAAATACCGAGTTTCGGTTCGAGGACAATGAAGGCACCGGCGCCTTTTACTGGATCGATGCCAAATACGCCTATGCGCTGGTTGCCCCCATGGGGCGAGCGCCATTGCTGGATATTGCCAACCGTATTTATCGGGATCTGAGCCGTTAGAATTCAGGCGGGCGCCAATATCTGCTTACCGTTGGTTTCGCGGGCTTGCATGGCGGCGGCGTCGCTCAAATCGGCCTCCCTCTGGAATTCCGCCGTTATTTGCTGGCGCACGCGATACAGGTGGGCACCGCCGGATTGTTGTCCAGCCGCGCCGCCGCGATGTCCTCGCCGCAACTGACGCAAAAGCCATACGCGCCATCATCCATGCGTTTCAGCGCCCCGTTGATGCGCGCGATCTCGACCTCGCGGCGGCGATCCTGTTCGAGCGCCATTTCCTGCACCTGGATGGCGTCGAGCCGCGACAGACGGCCTTGGGAGGTTTGATCCAGTTCCACCGGCTTGCGGCCGGCGACCGTGGTGGCCGTCAGGCGCGTCAATTCATCGCGCTCGGCGATAAGGGCTTTTTGCAGCTTGCTTTGGCGTCTCGATTCCATGGGCGGCAATTATAGCACCCAAGACGTGCTGCCCGTAAAGCCGGTAGCGTCTATTCAAGGCGGCCCTCGGGCAAATGCGGAAAGGCGCTCATTTCGTGGGGGAAGCGTACATTTGTGCCCTGGGTGAGGGTGGCCGGGCTCAATTGATCCAACCGGGAGACGCCCAAAAGCTCCACGGAAATCTCGATCTCTTTTTGCAAAATCTCGAGCACGCGGGCGACGCCCGCCGCCCCCGCCGCCGCCAGCCAGCGGCGATCATAGAATTTACTTGTTTCTATTTTGTTCTTACAATTGTAGTTTTAATCCTGCTAACAGGGAGAGAAACAATGACAACATCCATTCTCGGGCTACGCACCACCATCTATAAAGTTGCCGATCTGGACGCTGCCAAGACCTGGTACGCCGAGGCGTTTGGCGCGGCGCCTTATTTCGATGAGCCGTTCTATGTGGGCTTCAATATCGCCGGCTATGAGTTGGGCCTGATGCCCGACGAGACGCCAGCTACCGCCAAGACCGCCAACGTGCTCAGCTATTGGGGTGTGGGCGATATCGATGCCGCCGTCGCCCGCTTTATCGAGGCGGGCGCCGCCGCCGACAGCGATCCGGTCAATGTGGGCGGCGAAATCATGGTCGCCTCGGTCAAGGACCCTTGGGGCAATGTCATAGGCTTGATTTATAATCCGGAATTCGTCGTGCCCTGATTGAGTTGGCGTGGGCCTCCATGGCATAGTTGTCTTGGGAGGATTGAAATCATGGCACGCAATGCACATTTGGTCGGCAGCGTCGGCTTGGAGAACGCGGAAACCGTGTTCACCACGGTGGCGGACATTTTGGGCGAGCGCTGCCCGCGCATTCCCGACGGCGAAACCGGGCAGCGCGGCTATTGGATCCGCTGGCAGCAGCAAAGCTTCGACGCCAGCGATGATTTTCAGGTGGAGCTGACCCACGTCAAGATACCGGGCTTCAAGGACGCGGTGGAACGTTCCTTCTTTCGCATCAAGGACGGCGTCGATGCCGCCGCCTTGGACATGGGCGCGCTTGGCTATGGCGCCGAGGCGGTGGCGTCTTACCAAATATTCGCGGCCCTTCAGGCGGACGGCAAAATTCCGCAAGGCGCCCGCTTTCAGGTATCGGTGCCCTCGCCCATGGCGCTGCTCTCGGGCTTTGTGATCTTCGAGGACAGATTGCGCGCCGAGCCGGCCATCGAGGCGGCCTTGGCCCGCGACATCGGGATTATGCAGGCGGATATCCCGGCGGACAGGCTCTCCCTACAATGGGATGTCTGCTACGAGATTGTCGGCGCCGACGGCGGCCCGCCGCTGCCATACGATGATGCCATTGATGGCTCTGTGCAGCGCAGCGCGCGGCTCTGCGGGCTGGTGAACGAAGCCGCCGAATTGGGCATCCATCTTTGCTACGGCGATCCCGGCCATAGCCATATTCTTGAGCCCGCCGATCTCGGCACCTCGGTCGCCTTCGCAAATGGCATCACCGCGGCGTCGCCCCAGCGCGTCGATTTCATGCATATGCCGGTGCCGAGGGGGCGCAGCGATGACGCCTATTTCGCAGCCCTGGCCGGGTTGACCATGCCGGCCGAGACCAAATTGATCCTCGGCCTTGTGCATCACACCGATGGCGCCGAGGGTGGGCGGGCACGCATGGCGGCGGCGGACAAATATGTGACCGATTACGATATCGCCACCGAATGCGGTTTCGGGCGGCGCGATGCGGAGACTATCCCTGCGCTGCTCCGAATTCACCGGGAAATGTGCGCGTAAAATGGAGCGCCACAAATGATTGACCATAAAAAGCCGGCGGGCGCCCATTTGGTGGGCAGTGCGCCCTATGCCAGTGCGGAGGAGACGTTTCGTGCCGCCATGGAGCATTTGGGCGGCCATTTGAAACACCTGCCCGACGGCGAGGTCGGCGAGCGTGACACCTGGATTCGCTGGCAGAATAAGCGCATCGGCCAAAGCCCGCAGATGCGCATCTCCGATGCCGAAAACATCTATGTGCCATTCCCCCCCTACGGGGTTGTCCCCGGCGTCAGTTCCGCGAACGAGATCGAATTTCCTAATCTCGGCTATGGCGACGCGGCCATCGAATCCTATGGCGTGTTCGAAAAACTGGTGGGCGAAGGCGTCATTCCGGGCGGCATGCGATTTATGGTCGGCCTTCCGACGCCGCTTTCTGTCGCCGTCTTCTATGTGGAGCCGGGTTC
>CAUZTZ010000220.1:0-7307 GCA_963582805.1 Alphaproteobacteria bacterium | reverse complement strand
ACATGGATCTGGATGGGCTGGCCGCCGAAGTGATCTATCCCACCTTCACCCTCGGGCTGTTTGCGCAAGGTCAGCGGGAGCAGGAGGCCGCGTTCCGCCTCTATAACGACTGGATCGCCGATTTCTGCTCAAACGCACCGAACCGTTTGTTCGCGGTCCCGTGCCTGGCCGCCTACGACATCGATGTGGCCATCAATGAAATGCACCGCTGCGCCGATATGGGTTTGCTCGGCGGGCTTCTTTGGCAGGTGCCGCATCCCGATTTGCCGCTGACCTCGGATCATTACGAAAAACTTTGGGCGGCGGCCGCCGAACTGGGTCAGCCGCTGCATTTTCATATCCTTTCCGGCTTCAACTATTTCCGCTTTAAGCGCGAGGGGCTGGAAAGGGTGCGGGGCTCGGTCAACACCAAGACCCACGATATTTTCACGACGGTCTATGATTTGATCTGGTCGGGCGTCTTTGAGCGCAACCCGAAGCTGAAGACCGTAATCGTCGAAGGCGAGATGGGCTGGGCGCCGTTCCTTATTCAGCAATATGATTATTATTTCCGGCGCTTCACCAAACCCGGCCACCCGGATGGGGAATTTGCCATTTCCCGCCTGCCCAGCGAAATATTCAAAGATCACATGTATCTGACCTTCATGGACGATGTTGCCGGTGGCCAGGCCCTAGGATTTTGGGGTGAGCGCAACTGCATGTGGTCCAGCGATTATCCGCACCCAAACATGACCTGGCCCAATTCGCGCGCCTTCATCGCCCGCCAGATCGGCGATCTTGCGCCGGAAAAGCAGAGCCGGGTATTGGCCCAAAATTGTATCGAGCTTTACGGGCTGGAGATCAAACCCTGACATGGCTGAGCCAGCCAAAACCGTTATCGTCACCGGCGCCGCGCGCGGCTTGGGGCAAGCCTATGGCTGGGCCTTCGCCGAACAGGGCTGGCGCGTGGTGGTCGCCGACCGGGATAGTTTGGACCAGACCATGGAAGGTTTCTCAGAACCCGATGATCATTTGGCGTTGCCGGTGGACGTGGCCGATATTGCCAGCGTCAAGGCCATGGCCGCGGCAACCATCGATAAACTCGGCGCCGTCGATGTATTGGTCAACAACGCCGGGCTTTATGGTGCGCTGACCGGCGGGCGCGCCGAAGACATTGACGAAGACGAATGGGATCGCTGCATGGCGGTCAACGTCAAGGGGACCTGGAATTGCTGCCGCGCCGTCATTCCCCAGATGCGCGCCCAAAAGGGCGGCGCCATTGTCAACGTCGCCTCCCTGGCCGCCGTCATGGGCATGCCCTACGGGCTTCATTACACCACCTCGAAGGCCGCCGTAATCGGCATGACCCGGGCCTTGGCGCGGGAATTGGGGCGGGATTCCATTCGCGTCAACTGCATCGCGCCGACGGCGGTAAACACCGAAGGCACGGCCGAGTTTTTCGGCGATGTGTTGGACAAACAAATGGACGCCGTGGTCAAAAGCCAAAGCCTTCGCCAAGCCTTGCAACCGGATGACGTGGTCGGAACCGTGCTGTTCCTGGCCGGCGATGGCGCCAAACTGATCACCGGTCAGACGATCATGGTGGATGGCGGCACGGTCTTTCTGTAAGCAATGAAGGAGGCGGCGCCGGGCGCCTATTTTTCCCCATCAATCTCGTTGTCGGCGCCGGCCCAGCCGGAATGGGTAATGTCGAACATGACCTGGTTCGGATCCCGGTATTTGATCTCGTAATAGCCTTCGCTTTCGCCCGTCATTTCGCCCATCAAGTAGGTGCCGCCGTTTTCCTCGGCCAATTTCGAGGTCTTCTCCACGTCATCGACGAGGAACCCCATGTGATGGATGCCGACAAACTCCTTACCGAGGCCTTCCGGGTGGGTCTCCTTGCCGGCCATCACCTCGGATTTGAAGCGCAACAGGGTCAGGCTCATGATGCCGTCGGACAGATACACCACGTCGGCATACTCAGAATCGTACGCCTTGGCGCGATGCATGCCGAAGGTCTTTTCATAAAATTCCGCCGCCGCGTTCGGATCGGGCACGGATATGGCAATATGTCGCAATTTTCCAGCCATGATATTGCTCCTTCTATTTAATGCGCGTCTCTAATTGAGCCGCGCCGGGGCTTCGTCGGGCGGCGTGATGTCGAAGCCGTTGGCGGTGCAGCAGGTCATCGAAAAGGACCCGATGCGGGCGATCACGGTGACCAGCTCATCGGTGGAAAAGGCCGCTTCCGCCGCGGCGTAGCTGGCATCGCTCAAGCCCTGATCGGCGAGCAGCTCGCCAGCCAGCTTGTGCACCAGTTTTTCGCGGGCATCGTCGCACGGCAAGGCGGCGCGGTCATTGATGGCATCGATCACATCTTGGCCAAGGCCGATTTTCAGGGCGTTGCGAACCTGTACCGCCCAGGGGTAATTGGCGCTCCAATGGCGGGCCACGGTCAGGACGATAATGCTTTGCTCGTTCGGGCTCAGGGTGCCTTCGGCGAGGCATTTGCCGGTGTCCTGGACAATGCGCATCAGCTTGGGATTGCGGATATAGGCCCAGAACGGGCCGCCGTGCGGCTGCCCGGATGCCTTCGAATCCTCGATCACCGATTTTTGCGCATCGTTCATATCGGCTTCGGTGAGAATGGAAATCCTGGTCATTGTCTTCTCTCCCCTGGATGTTGATTAATTCTGATGCAAACCTATCACGCCGCTTCCGCCGCGTCGATTTGCGAAGCGGAGTTGCCCGATTATGGCGGTGATAGTATTTTTTAAAATACCGGAACAGGGGAGGCAGACCATGCAAATATCCTACGGGCCCGAGCCAACCAGCCATGGCGAGCTACTCTTGCCGGACGGGCCGGGCCCGTTTCCGGTGGTGATGTTGATCCATGGCGGCTGCTGGCTGGCCCAGCTTGGCGCAATGGAAGATTACCGGACCATGGCGGAATTGCTGCGCGGCGGCGGCATCGCCACCTGGAATATCGAATACCGGCGCGTCGGCCACGATGGCGGCGGCTGGCCCGGAACCTTTCTGGATTTGGGCAAGGCCTTGGACCATATCGGCGTTCTTGGCCGGGACCATCCCTTGGATATTTCGCGCACCATCGCCCTTGGCCATTCATCGGGGGGCCATTTCGCGGCCTGGCTGGCGATCCGGGATCAGTTGCCCCAATCCAGCGACATCAAGGGCGAGCCGAAGGTCTCCCTGGCCGGCACCGTCCTCGCCGATGCCTTCATTGATCCCCGCGTGATGGATTCCACCGGCCTCGATGGCGCTTTGTTTTGCGGCGAGCCGGTTTTGGCGCGGCTGCTCGGCGCGGAGCCGGACGCCGCAATCGAGCGCTTGGCCGAAATCTCGCCCCTCAATTGGCTGCCTTGGGGAATACCGCAGCATTATGTGATTTCGTCCAGGCGCTACCCGGTTACCCCGGGCCGCCCGCTGGCTGATGGGCGCACCACCATGGCCATGCCCGACTACCCGGCCCTGGCCCGGGAGGCTGGCGACGAATGCGCCCTAAGCGTCATCGAAGACGCCGGCCATTTCGATTTCATCGAGGCGCCCGCATCAGACGCCTTCATCGCATCGCACCAAGCCGTTCTTCAGATGGTCGACCGGATCACGAAAAGCTCTGGTTGAGGGCCCAAAGACCACCAACCAGATTTATCGTCTTAGGCCGCTATTTCCGCCAAACCCGGACAAACATGCGCCGCGTTGCCGTGGAAGATGGCTTGCTTGTCGTCTTCGCTCAAAAAGTCCATGGCCCCGATGACTGGAACCAGATCATCCCCAGGAAGCCCGGTTTCCGGGCGTATCGCGGCACCGGAACCCGGCGTTTCGGTGCCGAACAAGGTGTTCTCCGGCGTCCGCTGCTTGATCGCGGCTTCCAGGAAGTTGAGATCGAGCGCGCAGGTGTCGAAATAGAGGTTCTTGCTCAAATCCTTTTGCGCCAGATGTTTGTCGGTCTTGATGAAGCGGTCGAGGGCGCCGCCGCAATGGCAGACAACCACTTTCAGTTCCGGGAACCTTTCGAACACATCGCCGTGGGAAAGAAGCTGGGTCGCCAGATATTGCTCGATGACAAAGCCGATCTGGTAGTTTTGCGGAATCGTCCGGATCCTGGGATCGGTGCAGTTGGTTCCGTGCACGATGATGGGAAGGCCGTGTTTCTGGCAATATTCATAAACCGGGTCCCAATAATGCTGATCCATGCCCGGCGAAGAGCGGTCGCCGGCGGGATCGGGGCTTAAGTAACATCCCTTGAAACCCAGCTCGGTGTGGCAATATTCCAGCTCTTCCAGGCAATGGCTGAGATCATCGGCCAGCGGCTGTTGCGGCAGCATGGCGGCGCCCAAATAGCGGGCCGGCTCCATTTCACATTGCTTGGCAATCATGTGGTTGGTGAAGCGCGACCAGGCTTTCATAATGTGGGGCTGCATCCAGCCCAGCATGGTGAACGGCCTGGGGCCGACGAGCTGCGCTTCGATGCTGTGGCTGTCCAAAAGATCGTTGTGGGTTTTGACACGTCCCGCCCAGGCTTCCTCGGTAAAGCCGCGCGCTTCCAGACCGCTTCCGCGCGGGTCCGTCCAAATTGGCGAGTTGCTGGCGAGCATGGCGCCCATGACCAGCATGCCGTTTCCGGACGGCGCGGAAACATGCGCATGAATATCGAGAACTTTGGTCCCGTTGTACATTTCTGTACTCCTTATCTGATGATTAAAACTTGGGACGAGTGGCGGCGTTTGGTGCGGTAAAGCCTATAGGTCCGCGTCCTCCCCAATTCCCGCCAAGACCAGTTGGCGGGAAGTCTCCACGCGGTTCATTCCACGCATCGTCAAGTATGGCTGGTTAGCATTCGAGGGGCAATGCACTGGCCAATTTATTAAGGCGCGGTGGCGTAAAAAAATGTGGGCAAGGTGTGACAACAATCACAGCACCGCATTTCGGGACCTGCTAAACGTAAAGCATGCTTCCCTCAAGAGGCATACTTAAAGCCGGCCGGGATTTGCCTTCGGGTGTAATCCCGGCCGGTGTTTTCTTATCCCAAATCAGACCCTTAAAACATTCCCCGATTGCGTCTCCGCGATTGCCACCAGCGCAACATCAATTAGAATAACCGCCGATGGCATTGCCTCTGGGGAGGATCATGGCGGATCGCGAGGTCAAGCGCAGACTGGCAGCTATTCTTGCCGCGGACGTGGCCGGATATACGCGCCTTATGGAAGCCGATACGGACGCCACCGTCGCCGCCTGGCAGGCTGCCCGTGAGGACGTGATCAAGCCAAGCGTCGCCGGTCATTCCGGCACGATCGTCAAGCTGACCGGCGACGGATTCTTGGTGGAATTTCCCAACGTCCAGGACGCCGTTACCTGTGCCATCGTCATGCAGGAGGGCCTGGCAGCCTCAAGCCTCGATTTCCGCATGGGCGTGAATATGGGCGATATCGTCGATGACGGCGAAGATATCCATGGCGAAGGGGTCAATATTGCGGCGCGTCTTGAAGGCTTGGCAGATGCCGGCGGGATCAACATCTCCGGCATGGTGTACGACACTATTCGCAATCGAATTGAGGCAAACTATGAGGATCGCGGCGAGCAGGATGTCAAAAACGTATCGGCGCCGGTACGGGTCTACGCCATTCGGTTGGGCAGTTCAGCGGGGCCAGCGCCATCCTTTGATCAAGCGGTATCCGATAAACCCTCTGTTGCCGTACTGCCCTTTGAGAATCTATCGGGCGATCCGGAGCAGGAATACTTCTCCGACGGCATAACCGAGGACATCATTACGGCGCTGGGCCGGACGCGATGGTTTTATGTTATCTCGCGCAACATAACCGCCAATTATAGGAGCAAGACCGCCGATGCGGGTCAGGTTGCGGGTGAACTCGATGCGGATTATGTCGTTGCGGGAAGCGTCAGGCGCTCCCAGGTAAGAATAATAATTTCCGCCCAGGTGGTTGACGGCAAGAGCGGAAAGCAAATCTGGGCGGAAAGATACGACATTGCTGGAGAAGATATCTTCACGCTACAGGATCAGATTGCGGAAACCCTGGCGTCGGTGATCGAACCCGAGGTGAGCAAAGAAGAATTGCGGCGCGCCCGCACCAAGCCGCCTTCAAATCTCAGCGCCTGGGACAGGTGCCTGCGCGCATGGTGGCACCGGTTCAAGCAGACACCCGAAGATTTCGCCGAGGCGCGCGGTCACTTTGAGAAGGCAATCGAAATGGACCCGATGTTCAGTGTCGCCTATGCGGGGTTGGCCGAAGTGATGGCCTACGGTCTCCTGTTCCAATTTTTCGAGCGTTCGGCCGAATTACGCGATAAAGCCGTCCGTTTGGCCAAAAAAGCCGTTGCGTTGGATCCTGACGATCCGACAAACTATGTTGCGCTCGGCCGGGTCCTGACTGTTACCGGGCAGCCGAAAATCGCCATCCGCGAGTTAGAACGGGCCATTGAGCTTAATCCCCACCTGGCCGTCGCGCATTACCAGCTGGGGGCGGCTTTGGTCTTGTCGGGACGCGCCGAGGAGGCAATACCCGTCCTGGAGCACGCGCGCGCGATCAACCCACGGGACATGTACGTAAGCCAGATTCATGCCTTTTTGGCGCGGGCACACCTTGCCTTAAAGCGTTATGAGAAAGCGAAGACGGAGGCAGAAGAAGCGCTTCGCTATCCCATGACCCAATGGCCGGTGAATACCATTCTCGTCTCTGCTCTTGGGCATTTGGGTGACAGGGATGCTTGTGCCGAGGCCCGCGCGGCGTTATTCGCCCGCAAACCCGAATTCACGATCGTTTCATTGCAGGAAAATCATGCTGGAATTTTTCCTGCTGATGGTCTCGAAATAGAAATAGACGGTTTGCGCAAAGCTGGTGTGCCTGAAGGCGGCGTCGGAGAAACGACATCACCGCCACTCTCCGACAAACCCTCTGTCGCGGTGCTGCCGTTCGACAACCTCTCGAATGATCCCGAACAGGAGTATTTCTCCGACGGCATCACCGAAGACATCATCACCGGCCTTTCGCGTGTTCGCCAGTTCTTCGTTATCGCCCGCAACACCACTTTCACCTTTAAGGGCCAGGCGGTGGACGTGCCGGCGATGGCATCCGATTTGGGTGTCCGCTACGTGCTCGAAGGCAGCGTCCGGAAATCCGGCGCCCGGCTGCGCATCACCGTACAGCTTATCGACGGCGAAACCGGCAATCACCTTTGGGCGGAACGCTACGAACACGAGATCGAAGATATATTCGAGATCCAGGACGAGATTACAGCCGCCGTGGTCGGCGCCATCGCGCCTGAGCTAGCCCGCGCCGAACAGGACC
>CAUZTZ010000219.1:0-7320 GCA_963582805.1 Alphaproteobacteria bacterium | reverse complement strand
AACCTGGCGGTATTCGGGGATAAACGTATCGTCCAAAGCCATGTCATAGCTGCCCGTGGCGGCCATGGTGGATACGTCCCAGCCATCGACAATTTCGCAATCTTCTACCGGCACATAGAAGCGGCGGAGATCGGGGGTGGCATTTTTTCCGTGACCGGTTACCGGCGCCGAAAACAGCACCCAATCGGCGTGCAGAATGCCGGTGGCGTAGCCCCATTGACCCGAGACCCGGTAGCCGCCATCCACCGGCACGGCGCTGCCCGATGGCATGATATGGCCGGGCGCCATGGTATAGCCGCGCCCGCTCCATACTTCTTTTTGGGCTTTTTCCGGGAAATGGGCGAACTGAAAATTGTGATAGATCAGAAAGCCCATGGTCCAGGCGGTGGCGACGCAGCCCTGGCCCATGATGCGCAGGATTTGCGGAATGACGGGAAAGTCCAGCTCCAGCCCGCCATAACATTCGGGCACCACGGCGCGAAACGCCCCGGCCTGGTCCAATTCGGCGATGGTGGCGTCCGGGATGCGCCCGGCTTGCTCGGCGGCGCGCCCCCGGGCCCGCAAATCGGGAACCATGGCGGCCATGCGGGCGAGCAGAATCTCGGCGTCATCGGTCATGTTTTGCCTCCCAGCAATGCCAATGATCCCATGGGAGGGGGCCTCATGCCAGTGCCTAGAGCATTTCCGGACGAATATGAACCATTTGACCGGGATGATTTTGTCCCGTGGCGAGGAGCGCGTCGCATGGCGATGCATTGGCATCGGCAAGGCGTGCGACGACGTCCACGGGCCAAAAGCACCCGGCCTTCGGTGGGTCAAATCGGCTCCCCGGGGGCGTTGCAGCGCTTGCCCGATGCAAAGGCATCGCGCTGTGCACCGCGCCTACCCGGAAAACCGATTTGTTCCCATCAAATTGATTCATATTTGTCCGGAATTGCTCTAGTTACTTGGCTTTATAATAGTCGCTTTTGAGACCCATATAATTTTCCCAGGCAAACCAATAGGACAGGATGCCGGCTACCCGGCGCAACTTTTCTCCTTTCGGGCCGATCAGATTGGCTTCGGTGATCCTCCATATTTCGCCGGACGTTGTTTTTAAGCCGCCTGAGCTAAGAGATTGAAATTCCTTATCTTTTCGTTCAAACGCGCGCACGGTGCGCGATGCGGCGTCGCCGATGAGGAGCAAATTGCGGGCGCCGATGCGGTCGTTGATCAATCGTCGATCTTGGAACGCCGACAGCGGCCAGGCCTTGGCCAGACCAAGTTCGCGAATGCCGAAGATGTAATCCTTTTTGCGGAAATTCTTTTTGGCGCGGACGCTGACCGGAAACATCAATTCGGGGCTGGCGAAATAATCCTTGTAGACGACGCCGGAGCCGTAATCCCGCACATAGCCGGTATCCAGCGACAGGATGCGCGTGTCCGGGTGCCGCTGGCGCCAATCCTTCCAGGTCATAACCACCACTGGGCGGGTTTTCAGGCGCAGGCCCGATTTGGCCAGCGGCCCGACCACCGGTTCGCCGGTAAACTGGTTCCAAAGGCTGAAACTGTCCCAATCGAACATCAGCTTGTTGGACCGGTAGAGCATCCCGGACGAGCCGAACACAATATGTTTGGCGCGGCCCGCCAGCTTGGTTTCATAAAGGATGCCGGAGCCGCACAGGGTGCAATAGGCGAGCGCCACCGGAACGCCGCCGATCACGTCGTTGAACATTTCGTGCCAGCCCATGATGCGCAAGGGATAGGCCCTGGTATCGCCGTTGATTTGGATGCCGAAGACCAGATCGTCTTCGGCCATGTAAGCGGCGTCTTTGGCGGCCATCATTTTGGGATGGTTGAGGGCCGGAATGCCGTCCATGGCGCGCGGCCCGCCCCAGACAATCTCCTCGAGGCGGATGCGCATGTCCTCGGGCTGATCCCAGCCGGTGCGGAAAAACACCAGATAGCGGGGATCGATGCGGGCCAGGGTGTCCCGCTTTATGCCGATAAAGCTAGGATGATATTTGATTTCCGCATGGTCCTGCTGCCATTCCAGCCAATCCGCCCAAGTGGCCGCCTTATGGCCGGTGAGGGCTTCGAGGACGGCGGCGATCTCGAAATCGATGCCGGTGCGAAAACGTAACGCAACGATCAGCGCCGCCGCCGCGTCCGGCTTGCCCCGGCCGCGCAGAAAAGCCAGGGCGGCGCGGATTTGGGAGACCTCGCCAAAGAGCAGGTTGCGGCTGTGGCTGGCGACCGGATCGGCGCCGCCGCTCTGATGATTGGCGGATGCGCCGCTGGCCGCAACCAGGAGTGCCAAAGCGGCAAGGATGGTTTTTGCGATGCTGATCGTTCGTCCTCCGTCGTGCCGTGAATTCGGTGATCTACTATAAACGCCGGGGGCCGCTTTGCATTCCCCAGCGGGCGGACGTTATTTTCGGTGGTTTGCAGAAAAACGCAATGATTTCAGCAAAAAATCCCCGCTTGTAACGCGCCCATCACATCAAATTGAAGCCATCTATCAAATAAACCACCCCTTGTGTGATGCACTTAACAGAACGATTGTTCCAATAAAGCTATATTTCGGATCAAGATACGCAAAGCCGTGATGATGGAAGGAGATAATACCATGTTAGACCAAATATCAGTTGCCGGAACGGCCCGCGCAATGGCCACCGCCGCTATTTTGGCGATCGGCGCCGGGTTGCCCGGCGGCCCCGCGGCCGCGCAGGATGGCATCGTCGCCGACCGCACCGATGTGGTGAAGACGCTGAGCGAAAAGCACGGCGAAAGCGCGCAGGCGCTGGGCCTGGCCTCGAACGGCGGCGTGTTTGAATTGTTCACCTCGCTCGACGGCGCCACCTGGACCATCATCATGACCATGCCGAACGGCAAAAGCAGCCTGGTGGGCGAGGGCAAGGTGTGGGTCAAGGCACGGACCAAGCCCAAGGGGCAGCCGATTTAAATGGGGCGTTACCGTTTACAAAGGAGTTTTCCGTTATGACCGAACGAAGGGACCAATTGATCAAGATGCATGCGGATTTGGAGCGTCATATCCAGCTTAGCTGCACCGCTACGGGCCAGCACAAAGCCTCGGATTTTTCCGCCGAGGCCTGCAACGACGCCTATTTGATGCTGTTTGATGCCGCCGGCGGTATCGCCGAGGGCCAGGTCATGAATTCATAAATGGCGGTGAGCTGTGATCGGCAAATAGCCTGTTTCGGAAGCCGCCATTGTCAAAAATCCGTCGATGAATGCGAGGGCCGCTACAAATCCGAAAACGTGCTGGTGGTGCCGAAGCCGGGCAGCCGGGCGGCCTAGACCTAGACCTAGGCTTTTTTGGCCTTTTTCGGCGTTGCATCCAGGGTCGCATCCTTGATGCCGGCGATGAAGTTGTTGATGCGCATGCGAGCGCGTTCGCCATCGTCGGTCTTGTCGCCGGCCAGCAGGTAGAATTTGGCCAGGGTGGCGCTGATTTCCTTCATATTGCGCGCCGTTTTGAACTGGCGCTTGCGAATAGCGGTGATGTCCTTGGCCGCCTTGCCGGCGTTCTTGATCTTGCCCGATTTGATGTTGCGCATGGTGACGACGATGGTTTTCTGGGCGGCGCTGCCGATTTGTTCGCGGCCGTCATCATCGAACGATTCGGTAACGCTGTCGATAAGCAGTTTTGCCTCGCGGTCGATGCGCGCCGGGTTCTTGGCCCCCTGCAGCCCCTGCTTGATCATCTTGTTGCCGACCATCCAGATGGGAAACAGAAGCACCAGGATGCCGCCCATGGCGCCCGCCAGGATATCCTGGCGTTCCGGAATGATCATCCCGATGACGGCCAATGCGAGGACCAGAATCAGTGTAAAAGTGATGCGCAGCATTGGGCTCATGGCAGCTCAACCAGTCTTGAGTATCAACAATCCCCGTTCAGGGTCATACGGCATCCTACAACCGCGCGGCTACTGTGGTAAACAACGATGCGCGGGCCCGCCACTAGCGGTGGTTAGTATCGGCTGATTTCTAGTGATTAGCGGCCTTATTTGAAATCCCGCGATCCGGGCACCAGCTTCCTCAGGTGGGCCATATGCGCGGGAATGTTGCGGGGCCCAAGAATCGGCACGCCGTCGGCGGCCGCCGCATCGGTCAGCCAGGCCAGCCGGTGGGAAAGGTCGAACACCCGCTCGGCAATCACATGGGTGACGATGCCTTCGCGCTGCAGGCGCCCCTCCACCCCCATCAGATGCGCGCCGAGCACCTGGCGGCGGTAACGTTCCATCTTGTGCGGCCAGACAATCAGATTGGCGCTGCCGGTTTCATCCTCGATGGTAACGAAAACAACGCCCTTGGCGCTGCCCGGGCGCTGGCGGATGAGCACCACTCCGGCCAGACACACCAGGCTTTCCGGGCGGGCATCGGCCAATTGGGCGCAGGTGAGCATCTTGTCGGCATCAAAATGGGGGCGCAAAAGCTGCATGGGATGGGCGCGCAAAGACAGACGCAGCGCCAGATAATCGTCGGCCACCTGCTCGCCGGCGCTCATCTCGGGTAAAAGGGCCGCCGCCTCGCGCAGAAATTGATGCTCCGGGCTCCGCTTAAGGGCGTAATCGAACAAGGGCAGGGGTTTTTCGTCGATCATGCCCTTGACCACCCACAAGGCCCGGCGCCGGTCCAGGCCGATGGATTGGAAGGCATCGGCGCGGGCCAGCTTCTCCAAGGGCCCGCGCATCAGCCCGGCGCGGCTTTTCAGCTCCTCCAGATGCGCATAACCGCCGTCGCGGGCATCGCAAAGCCGGTCGCCGGCCTCTTCCGCCAGCCCCTTGATCTGGCGGAGACCCAGGCGCAGCGCCGTGCCGGCGTCATCGGCATGGCGCCAGGCGTTCTCCGCGGCATTTTTTAGAGCCCCCCCACCCTGTCCCTCCCCCACGTTGGGGGGAGGGGACTCAAGACGTGAGGCCGGCGCTCCATCGGCATCTGTGGCCTCCAAGGTACAGTCCCAGTCGCTGTCGTTGACATCAACAGCGCGCACGTCGACCCCATGCTCGCGGGCATCGCGCACGATCTGGGCAGGGGCGTAGAAACCCATGGGCTGGCTGTTCAGGAGCGCCGCGGCAAAGGCCGCCGGGTAATGGCATTTAAGCCAGGCCGACACATAGACCAAAAGGGCGAAGCTGGCGGCGTGGGATTCGGGAAACCCATATTCGCCGAAACCCTCAATCTGCTTGAAGCAGCGCATCGCGAAGTCCGCCTCATAGCCGTTTTTGATCATGCCCTGGACCAGGCGCTCCTGATAGAGGGGCAGGGTGCCGGAACGCCGGAAAGTGGCCATGGCGCGCCGCAAACCATCGGCTTCGGATGGCGTAAAGCCGGCGGCGACGATGGCGATTTTCATGGCCTGCTCCTGGAACAAAGGCACGCCCATGGTCTTGCCGAGCACCGCTTCCAATTCCTTTGACGGGAATTCCACCTTTTCCTCGCCATTCCGGCGGCGCAAATAGGGGTGCACCATGTCGCCCTGGATGGGGCCCGGGCGGACAATCGCCACCTCGATCACCAGATCATAGAAGCAGCGCGGCTTGAGGCGCGGCAGCATGTTCATCTGGGCGCGGCTTTCCACCTGAAAAACGCCGAGGGAATCGCCAAGGCAAAGCATATCGTAGGTGTCCGTGTCGCCGGCGGGGATATTGGCGAGGCTCAGGGTCCGGCCATGATGGCGGGCGATCATCTCGAACGCTTTGCGAATACAGCTCAGCATGCCGAGGCCCAGGACGTCGATCTTCAAAATACCGATGGCATCCAGATCGTTCTTGTCCCATTCGATCACCGTGCGGTCTTCCATGGCCGCATTTTCGATGGGAACCATGGCGTCCAAGGGCCCCTTGGTGATCACGAAACCGCCCGTATGCTGGCTTAAATGGCGCGGAAATCCGGCGATTTGTTCGCAAAGGCGCAAAACCATGCGCAACGTGGGATCACTGGGGTCAAGACCGGCTTCGGCAATGCGGTCATCGGCGGGCCGGTCTTTGGAGGAACGGCCCCAGGAAGCCCCCGCCAGCGCCTGGATGGTATCTTCGCTAAGCCCCATGGCCTTGCCGATCTCGCGAAAGGCGCTTTTCGCCCGGTAGGTGATGTGGGTGGCGGTCAGGCCGGCCTTATCACGGCCGTATTTTTCGTAAATATACTGGATCACCTCTTCGCGGCGCTCGTGTTCGAAATCCACATCGATATCGGGGGGCTCATCGCGCTCGGCACTGATGAAACGTTCGAACAGAACATCGATGCGGGCCGGATCCACCGAGGTGATGCCAAGGCAATAACAGACCGCCGAGTTGGCCGCCGAGCCGCGCCCCTGACACAAGATGCCGCGGCTGCGGGCGAAGCGCACGATGTCGTGGACGGTGAGGAAGTAGGGCGCGTATTGCAATTCGCCGATCAGCTCCAACTCGTGTGCGACCTGGTCCTGGACCTTCTTTGGGGCGCCACCAGGATAGCGGGTCTCCAAGCCGGCGGCGGCCAGATGGGCCAGCTCTTGCTGCGAGGTGCGGCCCTCGGGCGCCGGATCAATGGGATATTCGTAGCGCAACTCATCCAGGTTGAAGCGGCAGGCATCGGCGATCTTGACCGTGTTGGCGATGGCCGCCGGCCAGGCTGAGAACAGGCGCGCCATCTCATCGCCGGATTTGAGGTGACGCTCGGCGTTGGCATGCAGAAGAAAGCCCGCCTCCGCCACCGTGCAATGTTCACGGATGCAGCGCATGGCGTCTTGCAGCGGCCGCCGTTCGGGCACATGGGTGTGCACGTCGTTGGTTGCCACCAAAGGCATGAAATGCCGCTCGGCCAACTCCGAAAGGGCATTTATACGGACCTTATCATCGGATAAATAATAATAATTAACAGCAAGATAAAAGTTTTTACTAAACTTATTATATAACTTTAAGAGTTGCTTTTCGAAAGCCGCATCGAGGGTCTCCGGCGGCACCGCGATAAGCACCTGGCCGCGCCCGCCGGCGAAGATCGGATCTTCCAAAATATCAGCCGTGAACAGGATGCAATCGCCTTTTTTTGCGCGCCGCTTGCCCAAGGTCAGAAGCCGCGACAGGCGTCCGTAGGCGTTCCGGTCGGTGGGCAAACAGAGCAGATCGAAGCCGTCTTGGAGCAACAACCGGACGCCAACTATTAATTGTATGTTGTGATCCTTGGCGGCGCCATGGGCGCGCACCACGCCGGCCAAACTATTGCGGTCGGCGATGGCGATGGCCCGGTGCCCGAGCACGGCGGCCTGCAACACCAGCTCCTGCGGATGCGACGCGCCGCGCAGAAAACTGTAATTGCTGGTGACCTGTAATTCGGCGT
>CAUZTZ010000218.1:0-7333 GCA_963582805.1 Alphaproteobacteria bacterium | reverse complement strand
GCAAACCTTCCAATGCCAGCATGCGGTTGCCGCGGCCGATGACGTAGGGGTGCATGGTGTAGGTCAAAACACCCCACTCCACTGTCTTCTTCATATAGACGAACTCGTCCCACCAGGCGTCCATCACGGCGCGCGGCGAATTGAGGCCGGGCAAGGTCATTTCCGGAGTGCGTATAAATTCGAAATGGGGGAAATCATCGAGCGCCCAGCTTATGGGCATTTCAATCAAATCGGTTTCCAGCCCATAACGGATCGGCTCGCCCAGCGTCACTTCGTCATTGAGACGGGCGCGGGTTGGATGATAGTCCGCGTTCATCAGGCTGGAATCGTATTCCATGTTTTCTTCGATAAGCAGCTCCAGCGTATTCTCCGACAGATCCCACGACGGCGACCGGTACCCCCGGGCGCGCTTACCCGTCAGCTTTTCGATGGCGTCATTGGCGCGGCCCATATCGGCAGCCTCTTCATCGCGGCTTTGCAGAGCCGGCGGAACATGCGCCCAACTGTGATGGGCAATCTCGTGGCCGCCGGCCAGCACCGCCTCGCAAGATGCCGGATGGCTGGCGATCGTAAAGCCGGGGACAAACCAGGTGGACAGCAACGCCCGTTCTTTCAACAGCGCCAAAATCCGCTCCGCGCCGACCAATCCGAACTCACCCCGGGAGCGCGGCGTCGGCGAATTCCAGCCGCGCGCGATAAAACCGGATTCGGTATCGAAATCAAACGTCAGGCAAACAATATGGCGGGGCATTTGGGCTGCGTCTATTCGGCGGCACGCGCCGCGGCGCCCGCCTTCAAGGGATAATAGGTGAAGGCGTTCTCGCACGGCGGGCCATCGGCGATATGCATGGAGCGGTTCTCCAGATCGATCACCAGGGACGCGTTGGTCATGGTCTGCTTCGGCACCGGCTGGCGTGCGTCCGCATGGCGGCAGATGGCATTGGGGGCGCCGAAATGATCGCCGAGGGCGGCGGCGATGTGGTTCATGTCCAGCTTGCCGATATTTTTGCGCAACAACCGGTCCAGCCGGTTGGCCCGGTATAGGGTCGAGGGGCCGATACGCTCCATTTGCGAGGGGCCGTGCGCCGGATCGGTAAAATGATTGGAGTGGCAGATCAGCCCATCGATGGGAAAGTGGGCGGTCGTGGCGTCGGGGCTGGTTTCGATATTGATGATTTCGCCGTCGCCGTCGCCGCCCGATTGGCCAATAACGAAGTTGGCCGAACAGACCCGCCGCGTCGCCAGCACCGGCAGCAACGCCATATCATAGGTGGCCGCGTCCAGCACTTCGCGGCAGCGCATGTGGAACGGCTTTTCATATTTGTTGCGCCCGTCATGGTCGGACACCAAGCCGTTTTCCACCAGACCAATGCCGTGTTCGTTGACGCCCATCTTGCCGCCGACGATGCCGGCCTCGGTGAAGCAGATGAAATCGGGGCCATCATCGCGGGTGATGCGCAGCACCGCGCAATGACCATGCACGCCGGCCAGCCAGTCCCAGTTCTGGCCCAATATGACATGCTTGTTGAACGTCGCCTCGGGCAGCGCGCCGAACGACGTGCAGCCATCCGCCTCATCGGGCGCTTTGGCCTCGTCGCCCATGAGCCCGAATGTAATCTCGTAGCGGGCGTTGAGCATGGCCACATCGGCGAGAGCGATCCCTGCCCCTTCGGCCAGCCCGCGCATCTCCTCGCCGTAAGCCGCGTTGTGATCATTGATGGCGCCGATCCAGGTTTCGCCTTCGGCCCGCGCCGCATCCGCCGACAAGCCGCTGGCCTCGAAGCGGGCCAGATAGGTATCGATATTGGCGGCGACGGATGGCGCCAGCGCCTTGCCGTGGGCCAGCCCGCGTTCAAAGGGGCCGCCTTGCAAGTTCAATACCGGTAAGTCGCTCATCTTGTTTCCCTCATGTATTCAGCGGCGCCATGGAAACCCAGGCGCCGGTTGCGGCGCTTTGCAAACAGGCTTCGGCAAATTGTACATCACGAATGCCGGCGGCGTAATCCGATTTTAGGGGCGCGTCCGCAGCCACATGGCGGATGAACTGCTCCCAGCCGGCCCGGTAGAGGTTCAGGTACGGCCCGGCCTCCGGCATCTCCTGCCAATCGGCGGCGTGATCGATCTTGTAATCCAGCGTGCTCGCATCGCCGCCCAGATTGAAGCCGCGAATATCGGGGGTGTCCTTGGCGGCTTGCGCCCGGCAGCGGCGCATGCCGGCCACCGCCGAGCCGCCGGTGCCGTCAATTTGGAAATGGACCAGATCATCGCCGATGACCCGCTGTGCCCAGCTCGACGTGATGGTGCCGAAGGCGCCGCTTTCCAATTCCACGATGACCGAGCAGCTGTCCTCTACATCCACATCAAACCCCTCGCCGTCCTCTCTGCTGCGCCGGGGTTGCGCCGTCCAGCCGGCCGCCGTGATGCGCTTTATCGGGCCCATCATGGTCTCGACCACATAACGCCAATGGGCATACATGTCCGAAAACATGCCGCCGCCACCGGATTTCTGGTAATTCCAGCTTGGCCGGTTGGCTGGCCGCTCCAGCCCATCGAATACCCACCAGCCGAAATCCAGGCGGAAATTGACCGTCCGCCCAAAAAACCCGTCATCCACCAATTTTTTCATTTTGCGGTAGCCCGGCGAATGAATTTTGTCTTCGACGGCGCCCAGCTTCAGCCCCTTTGCCTGGCCCGCCGCCAGGATGGCGAGCCCGTCCTTGATCGAGGGGGCAACGGGTTTTTCGGTATAGATATGTTTTCCGGCATCGATGGCGCGGCGTAACAAAGACAGCAGGAGGTGGGTGGTGGCGGCGTCGAAAAATACCGGATAGGCATCGTCGGCCAAAACACTGTCCAGATCGGTGGTCCAGTTTTCCACGTTGTGGGCGCGGGCAATGGACTTGAGCTTTTCCGCATCGCGCCCGGCCAGGACCAGCGTCGGCAGCACCGTCTCGCCGCCGCCCACATCGAGCCCGCCCGCGGCGATGATCGGCGCCAATGCGTTGGCCAGATGTTGGGTCGAGGCGATGCGCCCGGTGGCGCCGTGCACGATGATGCCGAGCTCGGACACAGCCATTTACGATTTAAGCCGCATCGCGAATAGCGCGCCACACTTTGTCCGGGGTGGCCGGCATTTGCAGGTTTTGCACGCCCAACGGTTCCAGCGCATCGTTGATGGCGTTCATCATCGCGGCCAGCCCGCCGACCGTGCCGCATTCGCCGGCGCCCTTGACCCCCAACGGATTGGTGGTCGCCGGCACCGGATGGCTGCCTAGATCGAAGTGGCAGAAATTATCGGCCCTCGGCATGGCGTAATCCAGGAACGAGCCGGTCAAAATCTGGCCCGCATCGTCATAGATCATGTCTTCCATCAGCGCCTGGCCGGCCGCTTGCGCGATGCCGCCATAGACCTGGGAATTGACCAGCAGCGGGTTCAATTCCACGCCCACGTCGGAGACGGCGGTATATTTGACAATCTCGATGGCGCCGGTTTCGGGATCGATCTCCACCTCGCAGACATGGCAGCTATTGGGGATGTTGTTGACGTCCGGCGACCAGGTGGCGGTCTCAAAAAGGCCGATCTCGATCTCCGGCGGCAGTTTGGTCTGATCAAACGCGGTCCTCGCAACATCGGTGATACTGACCGAACGGTCGGTGCCGGCCACCGAAAACGTGCCGTCGTCGAATTCGATATCGCTTTCCGCGGTTTCCAGCATATGGGCGGCGATGCGCTTGCCCTTGGCGATCACTTTTTCCACCGCCTTGTAAACGGCGGTGCCGCCGATGGTGGCCGTGCGCGCCGCCCCCGTCCCGGTGCCCCAGCTTAGCTTTTCGGTATCGCCCTCGACGACCCGCAAGTTCTCCACCTCCATCCCCAGTTTTTCCGACACGATCTGGGTATAGATGGTCTCGTGGCTTTGCCCTTGGGCGGTGGAGCCGACGATGATGGTCGCCGATCCGCCCGGATCAAATCGCACTTCGGCGGTTTCCGGCGACGGCCCGGCGGACGGATCAACGGTGCTGGAAAGGCCGATGCCGCGCAACTTGCCGGCGGCCTCGGTTGCGGTGCGCCTGGCGTCCCGCCCGGCATAGTCCGACTGCGCGAGGCATTTTTCCATGACCGCTTCGAAATCGCCGCAGTCATAGGTGGCGTTGGTGGGCAGCCGGTAAGGCATGGCATCGGCGGGGATCAAATTCTGGCGCCGGATTTCGACCCGGTCGAGGCCGGTCTGCCTGGCCGCCATATCGATCAGGCGCTCCAAAACATAAGAGCCCGGCGTGCCGCCCGGCGCCCGGTAGTTGGATACGCACACCGTGTTGGTCATCACCGCCGAGCCCTCACCGTGGACCACTGGCGTTATGTAGGGCCCGCACATTGTGCCTGCGATGCCGCGCGTCGTCAGGAAGCCGAGCATCGACAAATAGGCGCCGACATTGTTGTTGGAGATAACGCGGGCGGCGCGGAAGGTGCCGTCGTTATCGATGCCCAGTTCGGCCTTGATCACCATGTCGCGGCCGTGGTCGTCGGACATGTGGGCCTCGGTGCGCTCGCACACCCATTTCACCGGGCGGCCCACTTTTTTCGAGCCCCACGCAATCAGCGGCACTTCGATGTAGAGCCCGCCCTTCATGCCGAACGAGCCACCCACATCGCCGGCGATCAGGCGCATCTGATGCTCGTCGATGCCGAACACATATTTGGTCATCATGGTGCGCCAGATATAGGGCCGCTGGTGGCAGGCATAGATGGTGTAATGATCGCGCCCGCTATCATATTCGGCTGCGACGGCGCGGGGCTCCATGGTGTTGGCGTTCACCCGGTTGACGAAGAAGGTGTCCGAAATCACATGGTCGGCCTTTGCCATTTCCGCATCGGTGGCGGCGGCGTCACCGATTTTGGCATGCATGGCTTCGTTGTTGGGGGCTTCGGCGCGCAAAGCCGGCGTCTCCGGTGCATTGGCTGTCGCCGTCGCCATATGGGCGCGCAAGGGTGTGTAATCGACCAAAATAGCTTCCGCCGCGTCCTTGGCCTGATCGATGTTTTCGGCAATCACCATGGCGACGGCCTGACCCACATGGCGCACCCGGTCGCTGGTCAGAGCCGGCCGGTCGGGCCGGAACATGGGCGAGCCATCGCGCAACTTGCCAGGGCTTATTCCGCGCACGAAACCGAGGCCATCGGCTTCATAATCGGCGCCGGTTAGCACCGCCAGCACGCCGGGCATGGCTTCGGCGGCGCCTGTGTCGATGGCATTGATCTCCGCATGGGCGTGGGGCGAGCGCAGAAACACGCCATGCGCCGCGAACGGCAACTTGACGTCATCCGTATAGCGGCCCTTGCCGGTCAACAGCCGCGGCGCCTCGATCATGGTCACCGGTTGCGAAATGGAATATCTGGTCATAAAAGGTGCCTCCCTTTGGGGGAGTTTAGCGGATAGGTGCGGGTAGGCAATGGCGGATCGGGATAGTATTTTGGCAAAATCACAGGTCTGCGTTAGAGTTGCGCGTAATTGCGGGATGCTCTGCGCGCGCGCTCGGGAGTTGATTATATGAAAATAAAATTCGCTTTGATAATCGTTTCCGCCGCCGCCATATTTCTGGGCGGCCTGTCAACCGCGTGGGCCATATCCGAAAGTGAAATGCGCGAGGTCGAGGCGCTGCGTAAGGAACTGGCCGAATTGCAAGTCGACGAAACCAAACTGGATGCCGAGAGCAAGGCGATTGAAGCCCGCAAGGCGACCCTTTTGTTTACCCGCGAACTGGTCAACGGATCTTTGAAAAATATCGAAAAAGACCAGGACGCGCTGGTGATCGACGCGGCCAAGCAGGAAATTGCCCTCAAGAGCTTCGATATACGGGTGGCGCCGCTGCACGACAAAATCCGGAGCTACAATTACCGCTGTGGCAATAACTTCAAATTAGACCACGAACAATTCAGCGTCTGCCAAGGGGAAAAAGCCTATCTGGATACCCGATATCTGCCGTTTTCCGCCGAAGCAGAATCGGTCAGCGCCTGGGGCCTGAAAATCAATGAACAGCAAGAGACCATCACCATGCGGCGCGAAGCGGCTAAAAAACAAACCGTGAGCCTCAATAATGATGCCCTGAAATGGGCCCGGCGGAAGGCCAAGAATAACAACGATGTTCGGTCCCTGCAGGGAAGAGAAAACGCTATCCTCTTGAAAATTCGAGGCCTCTTTCTCGAAGATTCCTTCCTGGATGATCTGAAGGCGCGGGAAAAAATCGCCCGCGGATGCGCCCGCATCAACGACGCCATGACCGCCACCCGCTGCCTGGACAGGATTTATCACGGCAGCCGTTAGACTGGCCTTTAGTTGTCGGTAATGACCACGATCTTGCAAGTCTTGATTAGCGCGCCGGACGCATCCTTGAAACGGACCGGGAAACCAGGCTCGACCGTAGAACTGACCATTCGGAATATTGGCGGCGGTTGTGTTTGGCCACGCAGCAGCAAGGGCCTGTAATTTACATTCTTGTTGTTGGCCTTGTAGCGGAATTCCACATTGCGGACATTTTTCGGTACGGCGCAGTCGAGATGGACGACACACCTGATTTTTTTAACATATCCGGGCGGCCTTGGCGGTCCATGCCGACTTGTCCCCGGATAGAAAATCACGGACTTGCCATCGGGCCCTGGAGCCATGTCCGGCGATACCGGGGAAATTCCGTTTCGCATGTCGTGGTAGGTGCATTGGCTTAATCTTTTGGCGCTTGCCGTATCCAGCGGCATAGTGGCGGCCGCGGCCAAGGCAGCCACGAACAGTAGGATACGCGCAAGCGAGGGTTCGATCATCGCGGCCTCCGTCCAAGAAAAGCCATGGTAATCAAACCCGCCGCGCCTTGGCAACCGGTCACCCAATGTCAACGGCGCAGTGGAGGCGGATCGCTTTCAACACCCGGTCAAGATTGAGGGTGAAAAACTCGCATTCGATTTCCACCAAGGTTCCGTCTTTTAAGAAAAAATATACATAGGACGGATATGTCCAGCGTTTGCCGCGTTCCACGGTGATCGCCGCGATGTCGGACCACGGCACAATTTCGGGGCCGTGCAAGGGGTAGAAAAACCCCACCGGCGTGATGCGCAGCAAGGGCCCCGGCACCTTCATGATACGGATCAGATAGATAATCCCGGTGATCACAACGGCGGCCATGACAGCCACTTCAATAAATGACGTGCGATCCTCGGTGCCGGAATCGTGGGCCAGCAGGCCCGCCGTAAAGACCACCGCCACGGCCCCCCAGAACAGCAACAATAGGACATCCAGGGCCATGCGCAGCGGGCGCTTGCGGAATACGACTTCGTTGTTACTCT
>CAUZTZ010000217.1:0-7350 GCA_963582805.1 Alphaproteobacteria bacterium | reverse complement strand
GAATTGCCGACTGGAAATAAGCCACGCGCTGTTAAACTTCGCCATCGGAAGAGCCTCCCTTGCTCTTCCTTCTTTGAATCACACCCGGGTTAACAAAGATTCACCAGACTTATGCAACAGGTCTATTGGGCCCCTTTTGCCAGCCATTTTCCCAAACCATACGCAATCGGGATGCCAGAAGAGGAGACTCCATGGAATCAATCACTTCGCCGAAACGTTAACAATATTCAGAGATGCCCGGTGGGCAAATGATTCCGCTCTAGAAACCGAGCGCCGGCTCCTCGCCCTTGTAGACCCAGTCCTTGGTGGGCTTGCCATCGGCTAAGCTACGGATTTCCCGGTCCCAGACCCGGCGCATGGCGGCGACGCCGGCATCGGTGCGGCCGAGAAGCTCCAGGCTCCGATCGACGATCTGGCCCTGCCCGCCCTGGGTGATGCGTCTTCCAGCAACAAGAGATAGGGATGGTCGAGATAATCGGTCAGATGGCCCCTGCCGGCGAGGATTTCGTGGGTCAATTTGGTGATCGGCGGCGCCGCGGCGACCTTTTCGCGGAAACGGTCGTGCATGGCGTGATAGGCATCCAGGTCCTTGTCGTCCACATGGGTGTTCTGGGTGAAATAGACCCGGTGGTTGGCGTCGTCGGTGGGTACGATGACGATATAGGTGTCCCTCCAACCGCCGATTTCGGCGATGTCGTTGAAGGTGGGGATCAGGATGCGCATGATGTTGGGCAGCAGATAAAGGGTTTTGCGGAGCTTGCCGCCCTCGACCTGAGTTTCGCGCACCATGCCGTAATCGGTCTCGGATATCTTCATCTCCGGGAGCTGGTAGGCGCGCCCCAGATTTTCGTGCGATCCGCCGAATGTATGCACGAAGGCAAGGTGGGTTTCGTCGAAATGATTTTCCATGGTCTGGAACCAGTTGGCGGGAAAATCCAAGGCGTGGTTTTCGATGATCTCTACATTCTTGAAATATTCGATGGGCGGAAAGGTTGGCGCCTCGCCGTCACCGAAATAGCCGTAAATCAGCCCCAGATGTTCGCGCGCCGGATGCGACGGAATGCCGGCCCGGCTCGCCGGTCCCGGCGGATCCTCGCCCGGGCGCGCAATGCAACTGCCGGCGCCGTCATAGGTCCAGCCGTGATACATGCACTGGATCGCCTCGCCGCGCACCCAGCCCGTCGATAGCTGGGTCGAGCGGTGCCGGCAGCGAAAACCAACCACGTAAGGGGCGCCGCTTTCCCCCCGGAAAAGAGTGAACTTCTCACCCATGACATGGATCGGGAGGGCTTTGCCCGGCTCCAAATCGGCGGCCTTGGCGATGGGCTGCCAAAACCGGCGCAAATAGTTCCCGCCCGGCGTGCCGGGGCCGGCGGAGGCGAAATCCACCCATCGTTCCGCTGATTTGTCGGCGCTGCCATCCATGATCGCCTGTCTCCTTCAAATTCGCGTAGCGCCGCCTGTGGTTCAGCGCGGCTCCGAGAATTTATAACCGCTACCGGCCACGGTGATGATTATTTTCGGCTTTTTCGGCTCGTCTTCGATTTTTTTGCGCACCCTGGAGATCAGCACATCGATCAGCCGGTCCGACGGCGCGTCGTCGTTGCGCGAGACCGCGTCCAAAAGATGATCGCGGCTGAGTACCCGGTTGGGCGCCTTGGCCAGCGCCGCCAACAGATTAAACTCGGCGTTGGTGAGGGTGATATCCTGGCCCCCCGGCGAGGTGACGCTGCGGGCGCCGCCATCGATCTTCCAGCCGCCGCTTTCGATGACGTTGGCTTCGACGCGGCCGCCGCCACCGCCGCCGCCATCCTGGGCGCGGCTCAGAATATTATGCACGCGCAGCACCAGTTCCTCGGGATCGAACGGTTTGGTCAAGTAGTCGTCGGCGCCCAGCCCCAACGCCGCCAGCCGGTCTTCGCGGCCCCGGCGCGCGGTGATCACGATGATCGGGATCGACGAGCGCGCCCGGATTTGGCGGGTCAAGGTCAGGCCGTCTTCGTCCGGCAATCCCAGATCAAGAAGGATCAAATCGATCTTCTCGGCATTCAGAGTGGCCAGCATTTCTTTTCCGGTTCCGGCGTAGCTGACCTTATAGCCCTCACCCTTCATATAGGCGGCGAGCAGCGATTGAACCAGTTCGTCGTCTTCGACGATGAGAAGATGATAGGCCATGGGAACCAGAACCAATCTCGGGATGAACCTTGGGGTAAGGCACAGATTTACATGAATTTAGATATTGTTCACACCCTTTTTATCTGGCCGCAACATCGGGCGCCTATATTGAAAGCCTGGATGCGCGAAAACCTGGAAAATTTGTTCCAGGTACGATCCGGCGACCGCCAAAGTTTCGATAGTTACGGTGGATGATTTTTTTGTTTTTTTGGGGCTCGATGAGGAGCGGCTTTTTTGAGCCAAAGGACCTCGCATTCCTTCCTTTAACCTCATCGACAACTTAAGGGACCGCTTCGGCGGTCCCATTTTTTTCAAACGCCCGGCAAAAGGCTTTTGGCGGCGATTGGAAACCTTGTAAAGTTCGCGGCGGCCATTGGGATTCTTCGTGACAATGGCCATCTTGATTTATAACAGCTTCGTTTAAAGAGTATCTGCAATGGTTCCAGAGCTAAACAAAATTCTCCTGGTCGAGGACGAAGCGGACATTCAAATCGTCGCCAAGCTGGCGCTTGAATCGGTCGGTAAATTTACCGTGCATATGTGCGGCTCCGGCTCCGACGCCCTGGCCGAACTTCCAGGATTTGATCCCGATATCATATTGCTTGATGTTATGATGCCCGGCATGGACGGGCCCGATACTTTTAAAGCCATCCGCCAGCTGGACGGCTATGCAGCTGTGCCGATAATATTCATGACCGCAAAAGTCATGGAAAAAGACCGGGAGATTTACCGCTCGCTCGGCGCGGCGGGCATCATTGCCAAACCCTTTGATCCGATGGCGCTATCCGATCAAATCCGCGAAATTTGGGGCCAGCACCATGCCCGCTGAAAAAGATGCGTTCGCCGACAAATTAAAGGCCTTGAAAGATGCCTACGATGCGCAGCTTGGCGGGCGTATCGATGCGCTGGAAAGCGCCCTTGCCGATATCGGCGCCGCCGGCGATGCCGCTGGGCATATCGCCGCGGCCGGGCAATTGCTCGAACTGGCGCACAAAATCGCCGGCTCGGCGGGCACCTTCGGCCATCAAAATCTCAGCGCGGCGGCGGCGGACCTGGAAGGTCTTTGCGAGGGCATCGTCAAGGACGGTCAGGTCTCAAGCCCGGAGCTCAATAAGGAATTGATGGAATTGGTGGCCGTCTGCCGCACCTATTCCGGCACCTGAAACGAGCCAAAAAGAGCCGCTATATACGCCGCTCCGAGACCATGGCCCAGGTGAACATGGCCGTGAACAGCAGCGCCGGCACAAATCCAAGAAGGCTGAGCATCCAGTCCGAGCCGGATGTCAGGATCCAAATTCCGAAAATGGCGCCAAATATTATGGGCCATAAAAGGTTCCGCGGGCTGGTCGGTTTTCCGTACATCGCGCTGTCACGCCAATTGTTATTTTGTCCTGAGTTTGATATTGGGCGCCCGGTGGCCGATTTCAACGGTTTCGGCGCACCGATCAACATTTTCTGAACGGTTGGCGGCGCGCCGCTGACCCTATAAAACAAACGCGATCCCTATCCGCCGCCGGGGGCAATTGCGCGCCATGCAGATCGAGTTGCCGAAACCGCCCTTTCCGGGGCCGCGCCGTATCGCGTCCGATTTTTCCGGTCAGCTTGCGATCAATGGTCTTATCGCCTTTATTTTTACGGCCACCGCGCCGGTTGCCATTGTCCTCTCGGCGGGTGCCCGGGGCGGCCTTTCAGAAGCCGAATTGGCATCGTGGATTTTTGCCGCATTTTTCACCGGCGGTCTCATCAGCATTCTGTTTTGCGTCCTTTACCGCCAACCGCTGGTATTTTTCTGGACAATTCCGGGCACCGTTTTGATCGGCCCGGCGCTGGATAATCTAAGTTTTGCCGAAGTGATCGGCGCGTTCTACGCCACCGGCGCGCTGATGATTATCTTAGGGCTTTCGGGATGGGTGAAGCGCATTACCGAGGCGCTGCCGATGCCCATCGTCATGGCCATGGTGGCCGGCGTCTTTTTGCAATTCGGTCTCGATTGGCTGCGCGCCTTTGCAACCGGTTTCTGGATCGCCGCGCCGATGACGATTGTATTTTTCGGGCTCACCGCATACCCGGCGCTGGCCCGCCGGTTCCCGCCCCTGATTTCGGCGTTGGTGGCCGGGCTGATCGCCGTGGCGCTCGAGGGCGGCATTGCAGGCGGCGCGGATTTAAGTTTGCGCGCCGCGGACCCGATTTATTTCGCCCCCACTTTCTCCATCCAGGCGATGTTTGAACTTGTCGTGCCGCTGACGATCACCGTTTTGGCGGCCCAGAACGCGCAAGGCTACGCTGTCATCAGCGTCAAGGGCCACAGCCCCCCGGTAAATGCGGTCACCGCCATGTGCGGCATCGGCGCCCTCATCAACGCCGCATTCGGCGCCGTATCAACCTGCCTGACGGGACCGGTGAACGCGGTCATTTCTTCATCGGGACCGAAAGAACGCCATTATACGGCCGGCATATTCGTCGGGCTGCTGGGCATCTTGTACGGCCTTTTTTCGCCGGTCTTCACCAGTTTCATGCTGGCCACGCCAAAGGCATTTATCGCGACGCTCGCCGGCATCGCGCTTTTGAGCGTTTTGCAAACGGCGTTCAGAACCGCATTTGAGGGCCGCTTTACCTTGGGCGCATTGATCACGTTTCTGGTGACCGCCGCCGATATCTCGATCTTCGGCATCGGCGCACCCTTTTGGGCGCTGGTTTTCGGCTTCGCGACCTCGTGGCTTCTGGAGCGCGGCGATTTCCGCACAAAACCCTAACGGAGCGGAATATTAAATTTCCGAGTCTGGTTTGAACTGGTGAGCGGGGTCCATGCGTTGATGCAGGACACGGACGATGATCACAGCGTCATTCGAATTCCGGTAAAATACCACATGCAATCCGACCGGGTGGGCGCGGAGGCCTTGACCGATTTCATCACGCGCGGCGCCCAGGCCAGGCGTATCGCGAAGCCCCGCAAAGACGGTCTTCAATTGGTCCAGATATTGCCGTTTCCGTAGCAGTCCCCATTCGCGGGCCGTGTATTCGCCAATTTGCTCCAAATCCCGCTGCGCCGGTCCGGATATCCGGATCGATTTAGAGCCTGGCAAAAAATGCGTCCAGGTCCTGGTCCGCGTTCAGTTCGGTGAATTCGCCGCGCACCAGCGCCTCATCGCCGTCCCGGATCGCTGCCCGCAGGCGCTCCGCCTGTAAGGCGCGCTGTTCCTCAACCCGCTTGAGCAGCCGGATGGCTTCGCGAACCACTTCGCTGGCATTGTTGTAATCGCCGGATGCGGCGCGGTCGCGGATGAACTGTTCCAAGCTGGGAGTCAGGCTAAAATTCAGGACGGCCTCCATGTAATCCATTGATTATAATGGAGAAAATTATTATGTCAATGTTTGATATCAATGTTTGACATAATATTACCGTTGCGTTTTCCAGGACTGCCCCGATTTACGCCGCCTTCTTCGTCTTCTTGCGGGTGATCTGGCGTTTGCCCTTGGCGACGCGGGCTTTGCCTTGGGCCTGGGCGCGCCAGCCGGCGTTGGTTTCCTTCAGATCGAAGACGTAATTATAGCCGCCCTTGGGGTTCTCCAAAATCTCCCACCAATTGTCATCCGCGTCGATCACGTAGAAGGAATAGGTGCCGTGCTGGAAGACCGGCTTGGTGATCTTTTTGAGGCCATATTCGGCGCGCACGCCAAGCACCGCCTTGTGCGCCGCATCAACCGCCTTCCGGTCGCTCACATCCAGGCCGAAATGGCTATAGATGCCGGCCGCCGTTTTGCGCTTGGTTTCGACGGCGGCGATGGTGGTGCCCTTACCGTGGCGCATCATCAGCGAGCGGTCGCTGGTCTGCACCACCTCGAAGCCGAGCACCTCTTCATAAAAGCGCCTGGCCGCGCCGAGATCGTGGCATTCGACGGTGCCGTGGGACAGGCAGTTGGTTTTGAAGAGCGGTTTGATTTTTGCCGGCTTGGTTTGCGCTAGGGCCATGACGAAGTCTCCCATGTGAGTTCATTGCCGTGGAATTAATGGCACGCGATAACACCTCGGCCATTGATGCAGGTCAAGGGGCATCGTGCGACATGCAACACGCCAAATGGCATGGACATCCTTGTCATTTATGGACATTTATGGACATCCACGCACAAAAAGCATCGCCTGGCGGGGCACATCGGCCCAGCCGGTCTGGGGATGGCCGGGTCGGCCAGACCGGCGTCGATCTTGGCACCGGTCAGTGATCGAAGCACAGGCACACCACAACGGATCACGAACTCAGGCGCGCCGCCCGGCGTGGGGTCATTTCTTCCTATTCACAATGTTCAAGAGCAGAAGACTTAAATAGTCCGTGGGGAATGGAATTCAAGGGCTATTCGCAAGCCAGCCGCATTTATTTACCCCACCAGCCTATCAATCGTCATACCCCGGCTTGACCGGGGTATCCAGGGAGACATATCCAATGCGCCTACGGTACCGCCCCTGGATTACCCGAATAAATCGGGTAATGACGGTTTGGGGGGAGGCATGGGTGACATCCGCATCGCCGAATGCGAGAGTGGATTGCGATAGTCACACGCAATTCTAACGCGGATTATGGAGGCACGGCGGCATGGATGATCCCTCGGCATGGGATTTGGGGGCGGTTCTCACGGTCATTGCTATTGTGGTTACCGTTGTTGTCGGGCTGCTTGGGGTGTTCGCCGGGTTCGTCATTTACCGGGCCATTGGTCTGGGGGAGGCCGAAAACTGCGAAGATGTGAAGGCCGAATACACCGCCCGCCTGGACCCGCAAGGGTGGGAACGCTACCGCGCGGCGTTGCAACGGTTGCTCGGCGGTATCGATGGTTTTTTCCGGTTCGATGGTTATAGCCGGTTTTGGCGGCCCTATGGGGTGTGCCTTAAACTGGCGATCGTCTATCCGATCCTTTTTTATCTGATCGGTTACGTTTTTGCAGGCGCTGGCGGGTTGGCGGCAAACCCGCTTTTTGACGGAAACGCCCATTGGGCGGCGCGCGTTTTTTTGGTGGCCTATATCATCTTGGGTGCTGGACTTTTCTTTGCCGCCCTTCGCTTCGATTGGTTCGAACGGGTGGGCCGCATCGTCGGCAGGAGATTTGCCCGCTTTGGTCGGCCTATGGAAAATGTCGTTTTCGTTTTCGTCGTCGTTGCAGTTGTCGTTGCAGTTGTCGTTGCCGTTG
>CAUZTZ010000216.1:0-7426 GCA_963582805.1 Alphaproteobacteria bacterium | reverse complement strand
TCAAACGCGGCGATGTGCTGGCGTTCCTGAAAGGGGCGCCCGCCGCGTCGGCGGCACCTGCTGCCCGGCCCGCGCCATCCGGCGATGGCCGTACCGTGGTTCCATTCAACCGCCGCCGCCGGATGACGGCCGAGCATATGGTCCGCTCCAAGGCCACCAGCGCCCATGTTTTGCAGGCCGTCGAGGTGGATTTCTCAAACGTCGAAGCGGCGCGCAAGCGGGCCGGAACCAAATGGAAGACCAAGGAGGGCTTTTCGCTGTCGTACCTGCCGTTCATCGCCAAGGCGGTGTGCGACGCCATTGCCGAGTTTCCGAAAATCAACGCCCATGTGGAGGGCGAAAACCTGGTGACCTTCGACGCGGTCAATCTGGCCATCGCGGTTGATCTGGATTTCGAAGGGCTGGTGGCCCCGGTTGTCCGCGATGCCGGTTCCATGGCGGTGGTCGATCTGGCCCGCGCCATCAACGATATTGCGGGCCGCGCCCGGCGCGATTCCCTCGGCCCCGATGATTTTCAGGGCGCCACCTACACCATTTCCAACAACGGCACGTTCGGCACGCTGATCACCGCGCCGATCATCAACCAGCCGCAAGTGGCGATCCTGTCCACCGATGCGATTATAAAGAAACCGGTGGCGGTGGTGGTGGACGGCACGGACGCGGTCGCCGTCCGGCCCGTCGGCGTATTGGCGCAAAGCTTCGATCACCGCGCTATCGACGGCGCCTATTCGGCGGCCTTTTTGAAGCGCCTGAAAGAGATCATCGAAAGCCGCGAATGGGCGGCGGCGGTGCCTTAAAAAGGGCCGGCGGGCGCCATCAGGGGAGGGGGCGGCTTCTGATCCTTCTCCGGATTTCCTCGCCGGATTTGCGTTCGGCGAGTTCCAACTGGTGTTGGCTCTGCAAGTTCATCCAGAACGCGGGTGTATTGCCGAAGAATTTGGCAAGGCGCAGCGCCGTGTCGCCGGAGATGCCGCGCTGGCCGTTGATGATGGCGGTGATGCGGTTGGCCGGCACCCACAGTTCCATGGCCAACCGGCTGGCCGACAGCCCGTGCGGTTCCAGAAATTCCGACACCAGGATTTGGCCGGGATGGATGGGTTCGTTGACCGACATGTGACGTTCCTCTCATCGGCCCTTACCGGGCGGGGTAAATGAAGCCGATCCTTGCGCCGTTCCATCCCCATAGCCCGGCTCGGCGCCATGGTTCAGCATCCAAGCTCAGCATCCAAGCTCAGTATCCATAGGAACATATTATATATATTTTCCGTATTACGTAATAGATATTAATCGGTCATGCCAGACAGCGGACGGCTGCCAAATTGTTCGGACGCCTCGCCGTTCTGCTGCACGCCCCAAGCCACACCGTCGCAACAAATCGCCCGCCAACAGCCAACCACGTTCCCCCCAACTCACCAACAAACCTCCAACCTTCATCCCGGCTTTGAACGCACCATTCCCAATTCATACATTTAACGTTCTACATAAAACATATGAAATGGGCATGGCTCCAAAACATGCTTTTTTTCCGGCCAAAACGAAGGTAATAGATTGGGCAATCCAGACCCTCATCATATGGCTTCGGTCGTCGCCTTGGGCGGCGGCGGCAACCGGAAGGAAAAATCAATTATGGCTGACAGGGATTTGAATAGCTTGCGCGTTGGGTGGATCGGGACCGGGCGCATGGGGCTCGCCATGGCCAGCCGTCTGCTCGATGCCGGCGTCGAACTTATGGTCTGGAACCGGACCAAGGCGAAGGCTGAGCCGCTGGCCGAGCATGGCGCAATCATCGTCGATAACCCGCGCGATCTGGCCGCCATGGATATTGTCTTCACCATCCTCGCCAACGACGTCAATTTCACCGAGGTGACCACCGGCGAGGGCGGTTTGCTGGTCGAAGGTGGCCCCAATCCGGGTGTCATGGTGGATCTGACCACCATCTCCGAGGGCGCGTCCCGCAACGTGCGCGAAATCGCCAAGGCGCGCGGCACAATCATGCTCGATTCGCCCGTAAGCGGCAACGACAAGGCCGTCGAAGCCGGCGCCATCAGCATCATCACTTCGGGCGATAAGTCCGCGTTCGATGTGGCCGAGCCGTACCTGGAGACCATCGGGCGCAGCGTCTCTTACGCCGGCGAGGGCGAAAAGGCGCGCATGGTGAAAATCTGCCACAACGTCATTTTGGGCATCGTCGCTCAATCCATGGCCGAGATCACGGTATTGGCGGAAAAAGGCGGCGTGCCGCGCCATGCCTTTTTGGAGTTTCTCAACAACAGCGTCATGGGCTCCACCTTTACCGCCTACAAGACGCCGGCCTATGTGAATTTGGATTTCACGCCCACCTTCACGGCGCCGCTGCTCAGGAAAGACATGGACCTGGGCCTTGCCGCGGCGCGCGAATTGGGCGTGCCCATGCCGGTGGCTGCGGCCGCCCGGGAATGCGTGCAGGCGCTGATCGGCAACGGTTATACCGACTGCGATTTTGCCGCTTTGATCGAGCAGGAAGCCAAAAACGCCGGCTATGCGATTGAATCGGAAGACGTCGAAGTCGGCACCGGGCTTTAAACGAAAACGGCGGCGTTTACCGGTTGATTGCGGGTATCGCCGCCGCTTTTACCGCGCCCCCGCCCTGTGGATAAATAATTGCCCTAAAATCACAAATTTTGACGTCTGCGCCCTTTAAATTTTGGCCACAATTACAATATTAGATGCAAGCGGTGCAAAACCGCGCGCCGCCGCCACCAGGGCCATCGGCGGCGCAAACTTGGAATGTAACTTAGGATTAATGGCGAGAGAATCATGACGGAACAGGCTCAAAGCAACGATAATACCTTTGTCGGCATCATGCTTTTGAAAGATGGCAAGTGGACGCCGCACAGCAAATATGACGTCAATGCCCTCGGCGGCGCCCTTATGACGGCCAAGGAGCTGGACAATGATACCGAATATGACGGCGTCAAGGTGATGAAAATCACGGCCGGCGAGGGCGCTGAAAACAAAGAAGTCTGGGTCAGTCCGCGCTTCGAGGCGCGCCAGAAGGCGCATGCCAATGCCAAAGTTCGCGAAGGCGAGCTTCAGACCAGCCAGCAGTTCGCCAACGCCCACCAGGAACGCAAGGCGCAATCGCGCAGAAAGTAACGCCGCGCCCCTCCCCATTAAAAAACCCCCGGCCGCAACCGGGGGTTTTTGCTTAATCGATCGAAGCAAGGAGAATTACCTGGCGGGCAAATTCATGATCTTGGCGGCGTTGCGCCAATAAATGTCTTCGCGCCATTCATCGTCGATGTCGATCTCGTTGAGAATCCGAATAGTTTCGCGAATATACATGGGGCCTTTTTCCGGATCGAACGGCGCGTCGGACGCGAACAATACCCGGTCGCGGGGGTAATAATCCAAGCCGCAGACGGTCGCTTCCTTGGAGCCGAAGACGGCGGTGTCCGCATAGAAATCCAGGAAATAATCGGCGTGCGGTTTTTTGAGTCCGTCCTTGGCATTCCGGTATTCCTCGCCGGCCGGGCCCGATGTCCGGTCGCCCAGGAACTGCCAGCCAGGGCCGGTGCGGCCCGAATGGAAAGGGCTCAGCCCGCCCAGATGGTGGGTGATCAACTTGAAGTTTTCAAGTTTGTCCATCATCCCGGAAAACACCATGCGCGCTTGCGCAACGGAGGTCTCGTACGGCCAGCCGAGGGTCCACCAAATCTCGTATTTGGATTTCTCCTCGTCCTTGTAGTCGGCCATGTCGGCGCCTCGGGCCGGGTGCATCCAGATGGGGATATCCAAATCGGACGCTTTTTGGAAAATCTGGAAATATTCCGGATTGTCGAGGGCGCGGCCCGCCACGTTGGTGAAAATCTGGATGCCCAGCGCCCCGGTGCCGTCCATGACCCGTGTCGTTTCGGCAACCGCCGCATCCGGGTCATTCATGGGCAGGGAGGCCACATAGCCCGGGAACCGGTCTGGGTATTTCTGGCAAATCTCGGCCATGCCATCATTGGCGATGCGCGCCAGTTCGGGCGACGTGTCCTTGTCGAATAAAACTTCCAGCGGCGGCGAGGCCAGGGACAGGATCTGTTCGTAATCGTCGAACAGGTCCATCACCCGGAAACGTTCGTCCATATCCATCAACATCGGCACCGAGCGTACGCGCTTGCCCATGTCTTCGGTTTCACCGGCTATTTCGATCATCTTATCCCAAAAGGCTATCGGGAAGATGTGATTGAATGCATCGACTTTTCTCATGATTTTGTTTCCTTTCGCTCCAATATTTGTGGCGCCGGGATCAATCCCAGCCGTAAATTTCGAGAGACGTCTCGCCGCCCCGGAGGCGGTCCATCACCGCCGTTTCCTTGGCGTCCCGTTGCCGGGATTTCTCGTTGACCTCGCCAATGCGCAGCAACGGCACGACAACCACGCCGTCGGTATCACCGCGCACCAGATCGCCGGGCTCGATCAATATATTGCCGATGGATAGGGCCGTACCGAGGGAGCCCTTGCCATTGAAATCCTTGCCCGTACCACGCATGCAAAAGCCGCGCGCGAACACCGGAAAACCGACCTCGGGCAATATGGCGCCGTCGCGGACGCAGGCATCGATCACCAGCCCGCCCAAACCGCGCGCCTTGGCGGCGGTGCTCATGATCTCGCCCCAATAGCCGGCCTCGTAATGATCTTCGAGATAGGCGACCAGCACGTCGCCCGCGACCGCATCGGCGATGGCCCGGTGCAGCCAGAGATTATCACCGGCCGGGCCCGATACGGGGTAAGCCGGCCCGCAAACTTCAAATCCCGGCGCGGCGGGCTTGATGGAAGAGGGCAGGGCGCCGATCTTGCCGCCCGCCTCGTGCATGGTGGCGGTCGAAATTTCCGCCGCTTCCGATAACAAGGCGGCATCGGGACGCTTGAAATCCGCCATGCTTTATTGCTCCCGGGTCTGCAATTGGTGATAGCGGAATTCTTTGCGCGCATCATCGAGGCGCATACCGCCATCGATGGCGGCGCGGATATGCTCTTCCGCTTCCTCGATATCAGCGCAGATACCTAAGATAGCATCCACATGATCGTTCGGCAGGCAAACCACGCCATCGGCGTCGCCAAGCAGGATATCGCCGGGATGGACGCGGGCGCCGCCGATCGAGACGGGCACGTTCACATCATCCATCTGGACCCGATCTTTGCCGGTGCGCATGGACCAACCCCTTGAATACATGGGATATTCCCGCTCCAACGCCAGATGCACGTCGCGGCAATGGCCATCGATGACGGTGCCTTCGACGCCCATCTTCTTGGCCAGGAAGGTCAGGATGTCGCCCCACACGGTCATGTCTTCGCGGCCATGATTGTCGATCACCACCACTTCGCCGGGCTTCACATCGTCGATATAATCGCCGACCGATCCCGCCGGGATTGCGGCCGGCGCCATATGCATGGTGAAGGCCCGCCCGCAAAGGCGGAAATCGGTGCTCAATGGTTTGATGCCGAGGCATTGGCCGGCAATGCCGAGCCGGTCCATGGCGTCACTGACCGAAGAGGTGGAAAGGGTACGCAGTTTTTCGATGATTTCGTCGCTCATGATGTCCTCTGATACTGGTTTATTTTTTCAACATGGATTCGTAATCGCCGCCCATCACCTGGGATACCGGCTTGCCTTCTTCGACGGCGCGGGCCATGGCGGCTTCGCGGGCGGCGATGTCCTCGGCCTTGTCGAGAACCTCGGCCTCCGAGGCTTTGGGAATAAACACTATCCCTGAGCCGTCGGCGATGACCAGATCGCCGGGCTCCACATTAATGCCGCCGATGGCGATGGCAACGTCCCAGGCCAACTCGGCAATGCGCCCCCTTGCCGTGAACGAGGTGGCCGAGCGGGCAAACACCGGAAAGCCGATCTCGTCGGCTTCGTCGGCGTCCCTTGCCGGGCCGTCGACAATGGTGCCCGATAATCCTTTTACCTTGGCGGCGCGGGACAAGATGCCGCCCCAGCCCGCAGCGATCTCGGTGGTCAGGTTTTCAATGACAATGATATCGCCTTCGCTCGCCGCATCGACGGCGGCGCTGCACAAATGGCGCTTGGTGACGCTATCGTTGGGCGGGCCCAATTTGACGGTCTGTGAGCGCCCGGCGATGCGGCGCCCCGCCGAGATGGCGCCGATGCCCTTGACCGTGCCCTTGAGACCGAGCGCATCCAGCGCGTCGGAGACCGCGCAACTGTCGATTTTTCTAAGCCGATCGGCGGCTTCGTCGCTCATGTCACGTTTCTCCCAGCTACAAATTGAATATGCGTTCGGCGTTTTTGCCGCGGGCGGCATCGCGCTGATCGGCGGGCAGGGCATCGACGCGGGAAAGGCAGCCCTTCATGTCGCCGATATTGTGCGGATAGTCGGACCCGAACAGCATGTTGGCACTGCCGCCCACATTGATGGCCAGCTCCAGCGCTTCTTGTTGAAACGTCACGCTGTCGTAATAGATACGGTCTGCGCAGGTGCTCGGCAATTCCGATATCACTTCGCGGGCGCCGGGCATATTCATATGGCAGATATCCAGCCGCCCGAATAAATAGGGCAGGGCGCCGCCGGCGTGGCAGGCGATGATCTTCAAATTCGTGTAGGTGTCAAAAAAGCCGTCATAGATCATGCGCGAGACGGCCATGGTGGTATCGAACATAAAGCCGATGGAGGCCACCAGATTGAAGCGCTGCATGTCCATTTCACCGACGCCCGGCGGCGCCGTGGGATGCAGCAATACCGGGAGGCCGCGCGCATCAATAGCGTCCCAGACTGGTTTCAGATGCGGATCGGTGAGTGACATGCCGGAAATGTTGGCCGACACGAACACGCCGACGGCGCCTTTTTCGTCGCAGGCGCGGGCCAGCTCTGCGACGGCGGCATCGGGGTGCTGCCAGGGCAGGGTGGCGAAATAGCGGATGCGGTCCGGATGCCGCGATTGCTGGGCGGCCATGTCGTCATTCATATATTGGGCGAGGGCCGCGCTCACGTCCTCGCCGCCCCAAAAGACGCTGGGGCAGGTGAGCGAGACAATGGCCATATCGACGCCGGCATCGTCCATATCGGCAATGCGTTTTTCATAATCGAACATGGGATCCATCAGGGTCATGAACGGCGCCCCGTCGGCGCGGATCACCCGCTGGCCCTTGAATTCGGACAATTCATAATTGCCGCCATGGGCGACCAATTGTTCGAGCCAATGCTCGTTCAGCATATGGGTATGAACGTCGATGACGGTGCTCATGATTTCCCCTGGATGGCGGCGGTTTTATGCAACGCGGCTTGGACCGGAGTATCCGATATCAGACCCGGCTTGCCAACCGCCCTCCGCAGCTTGATCTCGGTACCCGCTTGGGCTTTATTGGCGCCGCGAATTACCTATAACGAAACCCGGCAACCCACCATGCGCCTTGCCTATTTCACGCAACTGG
>CAUZTZ010000215.1:0-7434 GCA_963582805.1 Alphaproteobacteria bacterium | reverse complement strand
ACTTGCCGATGATACTCGCTTCGTCGATCACAAGGCGCGCGGTCATCACGCGGCGGAATTGGACGGCTTGATCGCCGATTGGACCAAAACACTGGATGTGCAGGAGCTGGACGCGCTTTTAGATAAGCATGGCGTCGTCACGGGGCCCATATACACCATCGCCGATATTGCCAAAGACCCTCATTTTATAGACAGGAATATGGTTCAGCGCGCCGCCGATGAAACTTTCGGCGATATGGCCGTTCCCGGATTTGCACCGCGCCTGACCCATTCGGAAAGCGAAATTGCATGGCTTGGCCCGCAGGAGGTGGGCTGCCACAACGCGGAAATTTATGGTGATCTCCTGGGTCTCAGCGACGATGAGATGAGGCAGCTTGAAGATGACGGCATCATCTGAACAGGCGCGACAAATCCTAATCTGCGATGTCGGCCCCAGGGACGGGCTGCAATCGGAAGATCGCATTTGGAGCGTTGCCGAGCGCACCGAACTGATCGATCGTCTGTCCGCATCGGGGTTGCGCCGCATGGAAGCGGTCAGTTTCGTCCATCCGAAAAAGGTTCCGCAGATGGCCGGTGCCGAAGAAGTCATGGCCGCCATCAAGCGGCCCGACGGCGTTCAGTTTGCCGGTCTGGCGCTAAACCTCCGGGGTGCCGAGAGGGCTATTGATGCCGGCGTCGATGAGGTGCGCTTTGTTATCGTTGCCTCGGAAAGTTTCAACCAGCGCAATCAAGGCGCCGACATCGAAAAAACACTGGCCGATTTCGAGGCCGTCTCGAACCTGGTTGCCAAGGCCGGCCTGACCTTGACGGCGACCATCGGGGCCGCGTTCGGTTGCCCGTTCGAAGGCGAAGTCCCGGTGGCGCGGGTCGTACAAATTGCCAAAATTCTGGTCCGCTCGGGTGCGTCGGAAATCAATCTCGCCGATACCATCGGCGCTGCCGTGCCGACCCAGGTGACCGCCCGGATCGAAGCCGTTGGCGAGGCGATTGGAGCCGGCGTAGCGTTGAGCTGCCATTTCCACAACACCCGCAATACCGGCTTTGCCAATGCGGCGGCGGCGGTTGCCGCCGGGGTACGTTATCTGGATGCGTCGGTAGGCGGTATCGGCGGTTGCCCGTTTGCGCCGGCGGCAACCGGTAATATCGGCACCGAAGACCTTTGCTTCATGCTGCGCGGCATGGGATTTGAGACCGGCATCGATCTGGACCGGCTGATCGAAACGGCGAAATGGGCCGAGGGTAAGTTCGATGCGCCACTGCCGGGCCAGGTGATGAAGGCGGGCCTGTTCCCGGAAATAGCCGGCGCATGACAGCGGAACCTCGGCGGCATCCGGCGGCCTATGGGTGGCGCGCCAAAATCGGGGTCATCGTGCCGCCCACCAACACGGTCAACGAGGCGGAGTGGAATTTGATGGCGCCGGTCGGTGTGACCATCCATGCGGCGCGCATGGCCTTGCATTTGGACACGTCCAGCGATGCCGGCAAAGCCGCCCTCTATGCGGATGTGGAACGGGCGGGGCGTGATCTGGCCGAGGCGGGGCTTGACGCCATTGCCTATGGTTGCACGGCGGGGTCCATGGTTCAGCCGGCCACGGCGTTAAGCGATTTTATGACAAAGGTGACCGGCACCATTAGCGTCACTACCGCGGCTTCGATCGTGACGGCCCTGGACGCGCTGGGGGTCAAACGGATCGCGGTCGCCACGCCCTACCATGATGCTCTTAACGCCCACGAGGCCAGCTTCCTGGAAGGCGCCGGTTTCGAAGTAGTCCATATTCAAGGGCTTGGCATTGGCGCCGGCGGGCCCGGCGAGTACCCGCAAATCGCCAGGACGGAGCCCGCCGACATTTATGACCATATCATCAGCGCCGACCGGGCGGGCGCGGAGGCGATGGTGGTTTCCTGCACGGATTTTCCGGTGCTCGGCCTGATCACCGGGTTGGAGGTCAAATTGGCAAAGCCGGTAATCACCAGCAATCAGGCAACCTTCTGGGCGGCTTTGCGCGCCGCCGGCCTCGATGACAAGTTCGAAAATTACGGCGTCTTGCTGAAAGACTATTGAGCCAGGTCGGTAATTTTTGCCGCGACCGCTTCGGCAGTCATCAAATCCGCATATTTTTGCTCCATATCGAACAGGTTGGCTTCGTGCGGCGCCATGGCGCGGTCGCCGACGCCGTCGCTGACGACGATGGTGCGAAAGTTGTAACTCATGGAATCGATAACCGATGCGCGGACGCACCCGGACGTGGTGCAGCCCGTCACCAAAACCGTGTCGACGGACTTGGCCACCAGCCAGGCCGCCAGGTTGGTGCCGAAAAATGCCGATGGCTGGGTCTTGCGGATAACATATTCGCCTGGTCCCGGGGTCAGATCATCGACCACCTGACTGCCCGGCGCATCTTCGGTCAAAGCGGCCAGGCCCGGCGCCTTCAAGCAGAAAACGCCGGCGTCCGACGCGTCGTCCGCATAGACGACGCGGGTGAACGCCACTGGAATTTGGGCGCTGCGCGCCGTCGCCAGCAGGGATTTCGTGATCTGGATCGCGGCATCGATATTGCCGCCGCCGAATTGATCGGCATCGGTAAATCCGTTGACGAAATCGACGATCAAAAGCGCCGGATGATGGCCAAAGCCGCTTTGGTTTCCGAACCCCTGTTTCTGATAAATATCGAGCTCGTCCATTTGGTTAGCTCCAATAGACGCTGAATTCGCTGGCCACCACTTGATCGTACGTGAAATCGCCTTTTACCAGGCCAACGTCTTTTTGAAATTTGTTCATGCCGGCGACGAATTCGGGCGAAATGGATGTGGAATAGAAAGGCAGGTCCCGCTCCACCACGTCGGCGATCAGCTCCGCCTCTTCGGCCGGGAACAGCTTGCGCCCGACCTTTGTTGCCAGGCTGACATCTTCCTTCAAGGCATTCTGCGTCTTGACCAGCGCGCGGATCGCGGCGGCGCAGGCGTCCGGTTGCGTTGTGATCATAGTGTCCGATGTGACCAGCGCCGGCATGGTGTAGTTAAAACCCGCCGGCGGGCCGTCACCCCGGCGGGCATCGATGACCATGGTGCCGACGCCGCGGCGCAAGGCAACCTCGGCGCCCATGCCGTTGGCCCAGAAACCGTCAATTTTACCTTCTTCCAACGCCTTGGCGGCGGTGACGCCGAAATTTACCTGCTTGCCGGGAACCGGTATGGCGCCCGGTACCGGGGCGATATTGACCTTGTCTTTTTCGAGATCAATGCCGGCCTCGACCAGAAGCTGCTTGAGACCCAGATCAACCAGCGGCGCGGCGCCGATATTGAGGCCCTTTACCGCCTCGATATCGCCTTGTTTGGCGCCGATATCGGTGGCCAGGATCAGGAACCAGTACATGCCCTGGGCGAGGGACGCCAACAGCTTGCCGCCTTGCCATTCAGGGAACGCGTGCGGCGTCGAATGGGCCGAGCCGCCGACGAAATTGATACCGCCATCGCGCAGCACTTCCATGGTCCGGTCCACCGGAAATATCAGCTCCAATTCCATGTCCAGCCCTTCCTCCTGGAAGAAGCCCAACTCGACCGCGGCGACGGCGGGAAAGTAGGAATTGGAGATCAAATCGGGTATCGCAATTTTCATCGGTTTTCCTTCCTCGGCGATCGTGTTCAATGTGCTATTAGTATTCGGGCGAACGCAAGGCATGGGTCAAGGGAGGTGCGCGTGATGGAATACAGACATATCAAAGTCGAGCCGATGACGCCGGTTTTGGGCGCCATGGTTAGCGAAGTTGATCTCGGTAATTTGTCATCGGATGATGTCTTCGCAGATATCAGCCAAGCCCTCTGGCAATACCATGTCTTGTTTTTCCGGGACCAGGTCTTGCCGCCGGAAGCGCAAAGCCGCCTCGGAAGCATGTTCGGCGAAGTTACGCCGCACGAATTTATGCGCCCCCTGGATGACCATCCCGATGTTCATATCACCGATCACGAAGGCGACGGCCCGTCCGGCAATGCCCATTGGCACACGGACGTGACCTTTCGCAAGCGGCCCAATCTGGTGACCATCTTGCAGCCGATCGAGCTGCCCAAATTGGGCGGCGATACGCTCTGGTGCTCCACCGCCGCCGCCTTTGATGCCTTGCCGGCGCCCATGAAGACCATGCTTTTGGGCCTTTCCGCCGAGCACGATATGCCGTTTCATATGCGCCGCCTTTGGTCCAACCAGCGCAGCGCCGATGGTGGTCCCGATGCGGCCAATGAGGCGGAATTCAAACAGATCCGGGATAATCCTATCGTTGTTCATCCAGCGGTGATCAACCATCCGGTGACCGGCCGGCTGACATTGTTCGTCAATTCCAACTGGACCAAAAAGTTTGTCGATATGGATTTGGACATGAGTGATCATTTGCTGGCGGCGCTCTTCGATTGGGTGAAGCGGCCCGATTTCCAGGTGCGCTTCCGATGGGAAATGGGTTCGGTCGGAATTTTCGACAATTTCGCCACGCAACATTATGCGGTGATCGATTATGCGCCCGCCTACCGGGCCATGCAGCGGGTGATCGCCGGTAGTGCCGAGCCGGCCCTTGATTTATCGACGGTCGCCGAGGGACTGCGCCCGCCGAATTGGGCAAGCGTCCGCGAGGCCGCCGAATAAGCGATCAAATCCAAGATTACGTTGATTGGGCGCAATCGCCGTAGTTTAAAGGCGCATAGCGAATAGCGCCCATCTTTGAACAGGGAACCCGTGGCATGAGCGATCCGACCAAAATCAGCGAAGCCGCAGATATGCTGCAAACCGCCTATGACAGCGGCGATCCATGCCCGCCGGTGCGCACCATGCTGGATGAAGGCGATATCGATGCCGCCTATGCGGTTCAGGAGATCAACTCCGTTCGCCGGCTCGGAAAAGGCGCCCGGCTTGTGGGGCGAAAGATCGGGCTAACGTCCAAAATGGTGCAAAAGCAATTGGGCGTTGACCGGCCGGATTTCGGCCTTTTGTTTGATGATATGGCGGTTCCCGATGGCGAAGAAGTGCCCGCATCGGCCGTGTTGCAGCCGCGCGTCGAAGGCGAGATCACCTATATCCTGGAAAAGGATCTGACCATGGAGCGGCCGACCACCACCGACGTGGTCAACGCCATTGCCTATGCGTCGCCCAGCATCGAGATCGTCGGCAGCCGCATCAAGGATTGGGACATCAATATCCAAGACACCATAGCCGACAATGCCTCGGCGGCGTTGATGGTGATCGGCAATGACAAAGTGTTCCTGGACGAATTTGACGGGCGCATGTGCGGCATGGTCATGGAAAACCGGGGCGAGCCGGTATCGGTCGGCGCCGGCGTCGCCTGCCTCGGCCATCCCATAAACGCGGTCCGCTGGCTGGCCGAAGAAATGGTGCGCAGGGGCCGGCCCCTGTCGGCGGGCGATATGGTCATGTCGGGGGCCTTGGGGCCAATGGTCAAGGTGGAGCCGGGCGAAGTTTATGAAGTGCGAATTTCGGGCCTGGGCTCGGCGCGGGCCGCGTTTGCGCCGGAATGAGCCTTGCTGCCGCCAGTTTGAGGAGGAATATCCGTGGGTAACCAATTTGATGATCTGGCCGCAACCATCGACGATGCGGCGCGCAAAGGCGATGCAATTGGGCAGCTTTCCGAGGTTTCGGCATTTACCTTGCCCCAAGCCTATGACATTCAGGAAAAAAGTATCGGCCTGAGGCTGGCGCGCGGCGAGTTCCGTGTCGGCATGAAAATGGGATTTACCAGCCGCGCGAAGATCATCCAGATGGGTGTCGATGATATGATTTGGGGCCGTCTGACCGATGCCATGCTGGTCGAAGACGGCGGCGAAATATCGTTTGGCGAATATGTCCATCCCCGCGTCGAGCCGGAGGTTGCCTATCTTTTAAAGGAGCCACTGGAAGGGCCGGTGACGACCATTCAGGCCATGTCGGCGGTCGAAGCAATGGCGCCGGCTTTGGAAATCATCGATTCCCGCTATAAGGATTTCAAATTCACCGTCGAAGATGTGGTCGCCGACAATGCATCGTCTTCCGGATTTGTGGTCGGTCCCTGGTGCCATGCGGAATTTGATCATTCCAATCTCGGCATGATAATGGAATTTGACGGCCGCCCGGTTCAAATCGGCTCGACGGCGGCCATATTGGGCAACCCGGCCCGCTCGTTGGCGGCGGCGTCGCGCATGGTGGCCGAATATGGCGAGCGGCTTGAAGCGGGATGGATCATCATGGCCGGCGGCGCAACCGCCGCCGAGGCGCTTCGCCCGGGCGTCAGCGTTCGCAATTCCGTCGAACATCTGGGCACCGTGGGCTTTAAGGTTTCCGCGTAATGGGCGCCAATGTGATCGATTTGTCCGGGCGCGGCGCCGTTGTGACCGGCGGCGCGGCTGGGCTTGGCTACGCCATTGCGGAGCGCATTTTGGCCTCGGGCGCCAATGTCTGCATTTGGGATTTGGACCAGCGCGCGATCAATGGCGCTTTGGCTAGCTTGAACGGTGCAGGAAACAGCGGCGCCGCAACCGGCCAAATCTGCGATATTTCCGATCCAGGCGCGGTGGAGGTGGCCGCGAATGCGAGCGCCAAGGCGTTGGGCGCAATCGATATTCTCATCAACAATGCCGGCATTTCGGGCCCCAACGTTCCCAGTTGGGAATATCCGGTCGAGGATTGGCTGCAGGTTATCAATGTCGATCTCACCGGCACTTTTTTGGTGAGCCGCGCGGTCATTCCGGGGATGCTGGAGCGCGATTATGGACGCATTGTCAATATCGCATCGGTGGCTGGCAAGGAGGGCAATCCGAATGCGCCGGCCTATTCATCGGCAAAGGCGGGCGTCATCGGACTGACCAAAACCTTGGGCAAGGAACTGGCGAAGTCCGGCGTTGTGGTCAATTGCGTGGCACCGGCGGCGGTGCGAACCGCGATATTCGATCAAATGTCCGAAGAACATATCAATTTCATGCTTTCCAAAATTCCCATGAACCGCTTTGGCCTGGCGGAGGAGGTCGCCGCCATGGTCGCCTGGCTTAGCTCTGACGAATGTTCGTTCAGCACTGGCGCCGTATTCGACATATCCGGCGGCCGCGCCACCTATTAAGCCCGGCGGCCGCGCCACCTATTAAGCCCGGTGGCTGCGCCACCTATCAAGCCCGGCGGCTGCGCCACCTATTTAGCCCAGTGTTTGCCCCATTTTGGGCTTATATTTAAGGGCACCTCTAAAAATAACCTGCTGTGCACCCGTATGCCAATATCAGCTCACCGTGAAGCCCTTTGACCAGAATTTCTGTGTTTACCACGCTTCCGCGGGGTCATTTTCCCCTAAATCCCAACTCCAGACAGACGCCTCCAACAAAACTCATGGGGAGCCAGCCATGGCGAGACGCTCCAACTGAACCAAGCGGCGCATGTTGTAGGTCAGGTTCTTCAGTCCGATCCTCGCCCTG
>CAUZTZ010000214.1:0-7436 GCA_963582805.1 Alphaproteobacteria bacterium | reverse complement strand
AGCGTCGAGTTTTCCCGGCAATCGACCGAAAATGCGAGATCGTTTTCGATGTATGGATAGCCGTAGGAATAATGTTCGGCGCCGCCGGAGCCGTTGCTAAAGCGCCCGCGCGCATCGGTATACTCGAACGTCAGCCGGGTAAATTCGGAAACCTCCGGCGCGCCCCGGCCGCGCAATTCCGACAACAGGACATCCAATGGCACGCGCAGCATGGGACGCGCCGCCTCCCAGCTTGCCGACGCGGCCCGCGCCAATTCCAGAAACGAAGCCTGGCCGGGCATGGGAATTGCGATCGGAACGCCGTTCTCAAACGGCCCGAGGCTATTTGCCGACGCCGGCTTGGCCCGCGCCGGGCTTAGCCGCGTCAGCAGCGCGTTCGAGCCGCTGCCATATTGATAGAGCACGGTGAGCAAGGCGGCGAGCAGTACCGCGTCCGCCGCGATTTCATGGGTCTCGCAGAAATTGGCGAGGCGGGCGCGCTCATCGGGCTTAAGTTTGTAGGCGGCGGAATGGCCGTGAAAATCCGGCGCCAGGGTGCGGGCGCGGTCCAACGGAAGCGCGAACTTTACCGCGCCCGAGCCCGCCGCCAGCGCGCTTAGATATGTGGCCACCTTGGGCGTAATCTCCGGCATCTCGATCGACGCGGCGGCACCGTCCGGGCGGTTGCGCACCCGGCCGCCCTGCATGCGCGACAAAAATTCATCGAGAATGATGTGCAGGGACAGCGAATCGGTGATCAGGCGATGGGCGGCCAGCATGACCACCCAGCCGGCGCCCGCATTCTCGGCAATGGCGCAGCGCAGCAAAGGGCCGGCATCGGTGCAAAACGGCTTGGCCGCAAACCGGGTGAGCCGCTCGGACATCCCGGCCGCGCCGATATCTTCCAGGCGCCAGGTTTCGATCTCCACGGCGCCGGCTTCGATCTCCGGCAATTCACTAAGGGCGCCGTCGGCATCATGAAATACCCGGCGCAGACTTGGCCGGTCCGCCACCGGCCCGGCAAAAACCCGTTGCACCTTGGCGATATTGAATTCGCCGCCGAGCTCGACCGCGACGCAACGATTGCCGAGCGCCGGGTCGGAATTGTGCAGAAACCACGCCCGCAATTGGCTGTGAAGGAGATCAATCTTGTTATCGGCTACCGGCATGGAACAATTTCCCGTATGAATATATGCCGATAGTATAATTTAGAAATGTGTTTGCATATCTAAAATAGATTAAAAAATATAAATACAATTATTTATAGTAAATACAACCTGTCCAGATGGCGGCGTGGCTGATTCTTGCCTGGGATTATGCTATCGCTGATGCCGATGTGGGCACGGATGGGCTACCCGGAATGAAAGAAGTAAGCGAATGCCAATTGACCCAGGAAATGATGCCGACAGGGATGGCCGCCGCTCCATGTATAACGGCAACGCCTTCAAGCTAGGCCTGTTTGGCGCCAACTGCTCCTCTGGGCGAGCCATCACCAAGGTGGCGGAGCGCTGGTCCGGCGCCTGGGCGGACAATCTGGCGCTGGCCCAAATGGCCGATGATGCGGGTCTCGATTTCCTGCTGCCCATTGGCCGCTGGAAAGGCTATGGCGGTGAGACCAACTATCAGGGCGAGACCTATGAGACGGTGACCTGGGCGACAGGCCTGTTGGCGGCAACCAAGCGCATCACGGTGTTTGCCACCGTGCACGCGCCTCTGCTGCACCCGGTGTTCGCCGCCAAACAGTTCGTGACCGCGGATCATATCGGCCAGGGGCGCTTTGGGCTCAACATTGTCTGCGGCTGGAACGAGGGCGAGTTTCGCATGTTCGGCGCCGCCCAACGCGACCACGAAGCCCGCTACGCCTATGGACAGGAATGGATCGACGTTCTCCGGATGATCTGGGAGCGCGACGATGAATTCGATTTCGACGGCCAATATCTGAAGCTGGAGGCCGTGCGCGCCGAGCCGAAGCCCTTCAACCGCACGGCGCCGCTGATCATGAACGCCGGCGCCTCGCCCACCGGACAGGCCTTTGCGGCCAAAAATTGCGATGCTCTTTTTTCGACGCCGGTGGGCGCCGAGACAATCGCCCAGCTTAGCAACGGTATCAGCCATGCCAAGACCCTCGCCGCAGCTGAGGGGCGCGAGATTGAGGTCTATTCAGTCGGCGTCGTCACCTGCCGGCCAACCAACGCCGAGGCCGAGGAATACCACCGCCACTGCATCATCGACGACGCCGACTGGGACGCGGTGGATAACATCCTGGCGATGAAAGATGTCAGCCCGGCCACCGTCGGCGAAGAGGAATTCCAGCGCCGCCGCAGCCACTTTGCGCATGGCATGGGCGGCATCCCGATCATCGGCGATCCCGACACGGTCGCCGCCAAAATTGCCCATATCGCCGAGGCCGGCCTGCGCGGCATCGGCGTATCGTTCGTCAACTATCTTGAAGAGCTGCCCTTTTTTCGCGACGCGGTATTGCCGCGCCTGGAACGCATGGGCCTGCGCGAAAAAAGAGGCTGACGGCAGCGCCGGGCGGCAAATTCATTATGGCGCGAGCAGGCGCGCTGTTACCGGCGGTCATTCCTTGCGGTGCTTGCGATCTTTGCAAGCGCGGCAAGGAAGCCATCTGCCGCGCCCAGTTTGTTCCCGGCTGCGGCATTCACGGCCGTTTCGGCCAGCCAGAAGAGATTGCCAACGCCATCCTGTTTTTCGCCTGCGAGCGGTCCAGATATTGCACCGGCCAGGTGCTTGTCGTTTCGGGCGGGCTAACCATGGTTGGCTGATGCCATCAATAGTTTCTGAACCCCACCGGCGCACGCGCCGCCGCCAAGTCTTTGATAATTTCCTAGCCATTATCGGGTTTCTCCGTATATGCTACACCGGTAATACGGCGCGCCCTAATGCCACGCATTGGGGCGAACACGGTTTATAAAAAGCCGGGGCGCCGCGCGGTTTCGTATCCAAGTGTTTATACCGATTAATTCAGAACTGGGGATCAGAATATGTATAGTTTCCAATATAAATTGCTAACCTTGGCAGGCGGCGCCGTGGTGGCGTCCGTGGCGATGTCCGCGGCCTTTAGTCCGGCCTCGGCGCAGAAAATCCGCTTCATGAAAGTGGTGCCGCATCCTTTTGCGTTCCTTATTCCAGACGTTGGCGTACAGGAAGGTATCTTCAAAAAGCATGGTCTGGAGCTTGATATTACGGGGACGCGCGGCAGCGCCAAACTGCATCAGGCGATGTCCGCCGACAGTGCCGACATCGGTTTGGGCTCGGGCCCGGGTCTTGGCTTCGTCATGCGCGGCGCGCCGGAAATCGGCTTCATCGCGTCGCACGGTGCGCCCCTGAACCTTGGCATCGTTGTCACAAAAAATTCGCGCCTCTATAAAAAAGGCATGACCATCAAGGATCTCAAGGGCGCCAAAATCGGCATCTCGACGTCGTCATCGTTGACCTACTTCCTGACGACGCGCATGGCGGTGAACCAGGGTTGGGGCACGAAAGGCGTAACACCGGTGCCGCTCGGCTCATCGTCCGCCAATCTGGCGGCGGCCAAGGCCGGCAACACGGACGCCTTCGTCAATTCCATCGACACCGGCTTCAAACTCGAAGAAAAAGGCAGCGCCCGTGTCTTCCTTTCCTTTGGCGATTACATCAAGGATTTCCATACCCACGTTGTCTACGTGACCAATAAATTCCGCAAAAAGAACCCCGATGCAGTGCGGCGCTTTGCGGCAGCCTGGCTGGAATCGACCAAACTCGTTCTGGCCAAACCAGAGCTCATGATCAAACGCTCGATGAAGCAATTGAAGTTCTCCCGCGCGGTTGCGGAAAAAGCTTACCGGATCGAAGCCCCGGCATTTTCGACCACCGGCCGCTTCAATGCGAAGGCTCTGTCGGTTATCGCGGAGGGGCTTGTGGTGACCAAAATGATGAAAACCAAGCCTGATCTGACTAAGGCATATACCGAGGAATATTTGCCGAAGTAATCGTGAATATTTCTATCGGCATCGCGAATAGCTGTGTGGCCCCGATTGGGCCGCACAGCTTCGCTTTGCGCCCAGCCCAATCAAACAGGTAAACACCCAGCAATGCAGCAAACCAGTGCCATAACGCGCAACGCCAATGAAGGTAGCGAGATCGCGATCCACGCCGGTAATGTTACCCATATCTTTGGATCCGATACCGACGCCCAACAAGTTACCGCCCTTGATGATATCTCCATCGATGTCTTCAAGGGGGAGCTTTTGTGCCTGATCGGGCCCAGCGGTTGCGGCAAAAGCACGCTCCTCAACATCATGGGCGGGCTGATCGATCCGACCCGGGGCGACGTTCAGGTCGGCGCCGCCAAGGTGGCCGGCCCGATGCCCCATGACGTGGCCTTCGTGTTCCAGGAAAGCGCGCTGTTTCCATGGAGCACGGTGGTTGATAACGTCATTGTCGCCCTCGAATTTCAAGGCGTGCCCAAGGAAGAGCGTAGCGCCCGGGCCTGGAATGCGCTGGAGGCGGTGGACCTCGCGGACTTTGGCAATCACTATCCGGGGCAGATATCGGGCGGCATGAAACAGCGTGCCCAATTGGCCCGCGCCCTCAGCCTGGAGACGGAGATTCTTCTGATGGATGAGCCGTTCGGCGCCCTCGACGAGCAAACCAGAATGATCCTCGGCGAAGACCTTTCGGTGATGCTGTCGAAGACCGACAAGACCATTGTTTTTGTGACCCACAGCCTGGCCGAGGCCGTCTTCCTGGCCGACCGGGTGGCGGTGATGTCGGCGCGCCCCGGCAAGTTCAAGGAAATCATCGAGGTTGGCGAAGGCCATCCCCGCGATCCCGATTTCATGTTGTCGGAAAAATTCGGTAAAATGCGCAACGATCTTTATGGCATGCTCCATGACGAAATTCGCAAAGCCGTCGATGGAGAAAATGCCCAGACCTAAAGCTCAGGGGCCGGTGGACAGATCATGACAGATAGCAAAATACGCATTCGCTTAATTCAGGTGTCGATGTTTGCGGTGATATTCGTGGCTTGGTTCATCGCCACCGAGACCGAATCCGTCAGCAATCTGTTTCTCCCCAAATTAGGAGACGTGGCCACCGATTTCCGGGATCTTATCGGCTCTGGCGACGCATGGTCGCCGCTCTCGGTTACCTTGTTCGAACTGGTCGTGGCCTTCTTCAACGCGGTCGTATTCGGCACCTCGATCGGCTATCTGGTGAGCCGGTCCAAGTTCCTGATGCGCGCCTTCGAGCCGATGTTCTCGTCCATGTTTGCAGTGCCGTTGATCATTTTCTATCCCCTGGCCCTGTTGTTTTTCGGGCTTGGCCCGGGCTCCAAGATCGCCATCGGCTCGGCGCTGGGATTTTTTCCGGTGGTTTTGAACACCATCAACGGGTTTGGCCATGTGGATGCCGGCTACATGCGGGTCGCCCGCTCCATGGGCGCCAAGGGATTTCCCATGTTTCGCCGAGTTCTGTTGCCGGCGGCATTGCCGATTATCCTGACCGGTTACCGCATCGGATTTATTCTCTGTTTCTTGTCCATCGTCGGCGGCGAGACCATCGGATCGTTTAGCGGGCTGGGCCATCAAATCGTTTTTTATGCGGAATCGATGCTCACATCCATGATGTTCGCTTACATCATCTTTATCGTCATCATCGCCTATATCTTGAATTCGCTGGTCTTCTATCTTGAGAAAAAAGGGAACTATTACTGATGCCGATTGACGGCGAAAACAGGGCCGCCAAAGCGCCCGCTGATGGCGCTTCGGGCGCGATCGCCTTCGGCCAGGCGCCCGGGGAAAGCTGGCTCAGAACCCCGATGGCGACGCGCCTCGGCGTCATAGTGTTGATCGTTTTGTTCTGGGAATTTGGGGCGCGGATTTACAACGATGCCGATTTTATGGCCCCGGCCACGCAATCGTTCGTCTCGTTGCTCGAAATCACCCAGGATCCCGAGGTTCTCACGGCGATCTACGACATGTTCTGGCAGCTTGCGCTGGCTTTCGCCATGGCGTTGTTTTCCGGGCTTCTGCTCGGCATGGCGGTTGGTATCAGCCGGCCGACCTACCGCACCTTCTTTCCGATAATTATGATGGTCTACGCCTTTCCGCAGATCACCGTGTTGCCGCTGCTGGTTCTGTTGTTCGGTATCGGCCCGGCGATAAAGGTGGTGTTCGGCTTCACCCATGGCTTCTTCCCAATCATCGTCAACGTCATTGCCGGCGCGCAAAACATAGATCCGGCGCTGCTGACGGCGGCGAAATCCATGGGCGCGACCCGGTCCCAGATTTACCGGCGCATTGTCTTTCCGCATCTGGTGCCGAGCCTGTTCACCGGTATGCGGCTCGGCATGACGGCGACACTCCTCGGTATTATCCTGGCCGAACTTTATGCCACCCGCAAAGGCATTGGATATTTCACCTCGTTCTACGCGGAATCCTTTGAGCCGCAAAATTTGTTCGCGCTGGTCGCCATGATTGCCGCCGCCGCCATCATTCTTAACGAGCTTCTGCGCCGGGCGGAAACCCGTTTCGGCCGCTGGCGGGGTTAAAGCGAGACTCTGGCCGCCCTTCCCAGCCGGCGCGCCATCGATCCGGAAATTATCAACGAAGGTACTCAGGATATGGATCATCAAGGCAGGATCGATGGAATTTTGGCGGCAATGGCCGGGGCCGGATTGGATATGCTGTTCGTCTTTTCGCCGGCCGCCCATCACGTGGATTTTGGCGACGGCGTCGCCCTGATCAGCGGGTTCAAACCCTTAGGGCCGGCCTTTGCGATGCTCAAAGCCGATGGCGCCTCGGCGCTGGTGGTATCGCCGGCCTGGGACGGGCCGCGCGCCGAAGCCGCCGCCCGCACCAATGAAGTGACCGCGACCGATGATCTGGCCGGCACGTTTGCGTCCATGTTCCAAGGCAATCTACCCGCACCGGAGCGCATCGGCATCGCCGATCTTGGCAAGATGGCGCACGGTACGGCGGCCGCCATCACGGCGGTAACCGGCGCCGAATTTGTGGATTTCTCTTCCCAGCTATTCACCCTGGCGGCGCGCAAAACCGATGAAGAGATCGAAAATGCCCGCCAGGCCACCATCATCGGCGAGCAAACCTATCAATATATGCTGGACGTGGCCGAGCCGGGCATGCCCGAATGTCAGCTCGCCGCCGATATGAAAAGCCATTCGCGCGCCCTCGGCGCCGATGACAATTTCATGATGTTCCACGCCGAAGCCCATCCTCTGGCGGTGCAGCCCTCCGGCGAGCGAAAAATTGAAAAAGGCGATCTGATCCTGGCCGAGATCACGCCCAGCTACCGGGGCCAATTCAGCCAAGTCTGCCGCACGGCGTGCCTGGGAACGCCGACCGATGAGCAGTCTGAGAAATACGCGCTGGTGGCGCGGGCCATGAATAACGGCATCGCCGCCGCCCGGCCCGGCGTTCCCATGAAGGCCATCT
>CAUZTZ010000213.1:0-7443 GCA_963582805.1 Alphaproteobacteria bacterium | reverse complement strand
GTCAGTGTTGCCCCTGATCCGTGATGATTTTGGCGTATCGAACCTGACCGTCGGCTACATAATCATAAGCTATGCCATATTTTCGACCATCTGGCAGTATCCCATGGGCGTGTTTTCGGACCGCTATGGGGCGGCGCCAATTTTTATCGGCGGGATGGTTTGCTTATCCGTCGGCGTGATTACCATGAGTTTTGCGCCGAGCATTTGGATCATGATCGTTATCGCTGCGTTTAACGGCACATCGGACTCCGTATTCCACCCGACCGATTATACGATCATGGCCGCCCGCGTGCGACAAAGCTGGCTCGGCCGGAGTTTTGCCATCCACACCACCACCGGATTTTTGGGATTTGCGGCGGCGCCAATAGTGATGAGTTATTTGGTTTCCATGTGGGACTGGCGGGCGGCGCTGGCCACCGTTGGTATTGCCGGCCTGGTCTTTGCCCTTGTCGCATTCCTCTCGCGGGGATTGATGCGCGGTGTCACCTATGCGCCGGCGCAAACGGCCCAGGGTACAAATACCAGCGCGTTGAAGTTTTTGGCTTCGCCGGCGCTGGTGCTCATGTTCCTGTTTTACAGCGCGACATCGTTGGCCGGTAATGGCATCAACAGTTTCGGCAATGCGGCGTTGATCGATTTGTTCGACATCGAACTGTTGCTCGCGAATTCGGCGTTGGCCGCTTATCTCTGGGGAACGACTTTCGGCGTTCTCGCCGGCGGCATCGTCGCCGACAGGATGCAGCGCTTCGATATTATTGCCACTGGCGGTTACCTGGTTGCGGCATCGCTTCTTTGCCTGATCGGGCTCGGCGTATTGTCATTTGTTTCGGTCGCCATTGCCTTGTTCTTTGCCGGCTTCATGGTTGGTGCCGTGATGCCGGCCCGCGATATCATGGTGAAAGCAGTTACGCCGCCGGGATCGACCGGCAAGGCATTCGGGTTTGTATCCACGGGCTTTAGTGTCGGCGCCACGATTGGACCGCTGATCTATGCCTCGTTGTTGGATGCCGGCCTGCCGCAGGTGCTGTTTTTCACCTCGGCGGCGATGATGATGGTCACCATCGCACTGGCGTTGACAGCCTCGTCGGTTGGCCGCCGGGTAATCGCCGCCCAGCCCGCCGAGTAATTCCCTACCAGTCGTTGCGCAGCTCGCGCAGTTTCAAGAAAACCGTCTTTTCGTTCGGCCGGTCGGGCAGATCGGGGAACGATGCGCGCAATTGCTCGATCACGGACGCGCTCTGCAGACGGAAAAACGTGTTGATTTCGCGCTCCAATCCCAATGTCGTGATCAGCGCCTCGTGGGTGTTCTGGTTCTCGACGTCGGCCTTCAATTGCAAGGCGCGTGCGTTGTCCGGCTCCCGGTCCAGGGTGAAGTTTAAATTGTTGGTGATGTAGTCATGGCCGGGATAGATCAACGTGTCGTCGCCGAGCTTGGATAGTTGCGCATCGAACGTGGCATGCAGGGCATCGGGATGGCCGCCGCCTCGGCAATGGCCGGCGCCGGCGTTAAACAACGTATCGCCGCAAAACAGCGCCGGCTGATCGGTAAGCGACAGCAGACACACATGGCTCATGGTATGGCCGGGGGTATCGAGAACCTCCAGCTCCACCGATCTGCCGATGCGCACCACGTCGCCGGCGGCGAGGCCGGTATCCATGCCGGCGATTTGATCGCTGGCGCCCGCATGCGCCAGAACCTTGGCGCCGGTGGCCGCCACCACGCCGTCGTTGCCGCCGGTATGATCGTGATGGTGATGGGTGTTCAGAACCTGGGTGATCTCCCAACCCTTTTCCTTGGCGGCGGCCAGGCATTGGTCATATTCCAACGGATCGATGGCCAGCGCCTCGCCACTATCAGGGCAGGCGATCAGATAATTGAAATTGCGGTAATCGTTCTCGGTCCAGATTTGTTCGATTAGCACGGCGGCTCTCCCTCAGGTGCGGTTTGGCGTATTGTAATCAACGCGCCGCCAGCCGTCACCCGCTATCGGTGATGGTCATTGTTGCCGCCGCCGCGCCGCGCTACTTTGCCCCGATGACCAAGATAACCAAACAAACTTTTCGCGAAGGCGTTGCCGAACTGGCGCGGCGGGACGCGGATATGGCGCGGCTTTGTGAAGCGGCTGATTTGCCGGGCCTGCGTTCGCGGACCACCGGTTATGGGACCATGCTCAAGATCATAACGGGGCAACAGGTTTCAACCGCCGCAGCGCGCGCCATCAATGGCCGCATGGAAGCGGTGGCCAATCCCATGACGCCGGAGATTTTCGCAAAGCTTAGCGATGATGATCTGCGCGCCATCGGCTATTCGCGCCAGAAAATGTCCTATGGCCGGGCCATCGCCGAGGCGCTCCTCAGCGGCGAATTTTCCTTCCGCCGGGTGGCGCGGATGGATGACGAGGCGGCGATCGCCGAGATGATCAAGCTGCGCGGCGTCGGCCGCTGGACGGCGGAGGTGTATCTGTTGTTCGCCTTGCGCCGCCCGGATATCTGGCCGGTGGATGACCTCGGCATCGTTATCGGTATGCAGGGCTTGAAAGGCCTCAAAGAGCGCCCGGACAAGAAAGCCATGATCGAATATGGCGAGGCGTGGCGGCCCTTGCGCAGCGTCGCGGCGCGCATGCTCTGGCACCAGGTGGACTGCCAGCGCCGGGGTTTGATCTGATGGCCGAGGTGCAGCTTTTCTCCGACACCAAGACGCGCCCATCCCAGCCCATGCTGGAAGCCATGGCGCGTGCCGAGACCGGCGACGAGCAGGCCGGCGAGGATCCGACCACCAACGCGCTTTGCGCCCGCGTGGCGGACATGCTGGGCAAGCAGGCGGCTTTATTTCTGCCGTCCGGCACCATGTGCAACCAGATTGCCCTGGCGGTCCATTGCCGCCCCGGCGACGAGGTGATTTGCGAGGCGACATCGCACATCGTCAATTTCGAGGTGGGCGGCGCCGCCGCCATCGCCGGCGCCATGATCAATGCCATCCATGGCACGCGCGGCATGTTCGATGCCGATCAGCTGCGCGCCGCCTTGCGCCCGGCCATGCGCCATGTGCCCAAACCCAAGCTGGCCGCCGTCGAGCAAACATCCAATTTGGGCGGCGGCAGCGTCTGGCCGTTGTCCCGGTTGGCCGAAGTTGCCGATGCGGCCCGGGAATCCGGATTGTTCGTGCATATGGACGGCGCTCGGCTGCTCAACGCGGTCGTTGCTTCCAATGTATCGGCGGCCGACTACGCCGCCGTGACGGACAGCGTCTGGATCGATCTTTCCAAGGGGCTCGGTTGTCCGGTCGGCGCGGTGATGGCTGGAAGCGCGGCTTTCATCGAAGACGCCTGGATTTGGAAACAACGGCTGGGCGGCGCCATGCGCCAATCGGGGGTGCTCGCCGCCGCCGGGCTCTATGCGTTGGACCATAATGTGGAGCGGCTGGCGGACGATCACGCCAACGCCCGCCGCTTCGCCGAGTTGGCCGCCGCCATTCCCGGCATCGCGGTGGACGCAAGCTCGGTGGAAACCAACATCGTGTTTCTGGATGTGTCCGCCGCCGGCATCCCGGCGCCGGAAATATCGGAACGGCTGGCAGCGAAGGGCGTTCGCATCGGCGCCATGGGCCCGGACAGCTTGCGCGCCGTCACCCATCTGGATGTGGACCGGGCCGGGGTGGAGGAGGCGGTAGACGTACTCCGCGCGGTGCTCTAGTCGATCTCGAAATCCAATGCCGCGTGGGCTTGGCGGAGGGCGGCTTCCACCGTATCTGAGTCTGCGGCGCGGGCAAAAATAAAACCCAGATAGCGAAATCCTTCCGGCCATGGGATCACCTCGCCGCCGATGTGGATGGAGATGGTGACCTCGGTGACGTGCCGGATGGCGCGGGCCGCTTCCAGCCCGTCAACCCGGCGCAAGGTTCCGCCGCCCGGTATGGGGATCATCATCACCCCGGATGCCTCGTCGCTTAAGGCCGCCTCGAAGGGCCGTCCGAGGGCATGGCGAACGACGATCTCCTCCAGGCTCTGGCCGGAAGCGAAATTCAGGGACCGGCCGCAATGGCCGCCGATGGTGCGCGGCGCCAGCTCGATCATCGCTGGCCCCTGGTTGTCACCGCCTGGCGCATCCAGATCGAGGCGCAGCTCCGCATGCACCGGGCCTTCGGTCAGGCCCAAGGCGTCCGCCGCGCTTTGCACGGCGCGGAGGATATCGGCCTGGGCTGCTTCGGACAGGCGCGGCGGCGTCAGATAAACGGATTCTTCAAAAAATGGCCCATCCAGGGGATCGGGCTTTTCGAACAATGCCAGCCTGGTCAGCCGGCCATCTTCCATAATGCCTTCGAGCGCAAATTCGGTGCCTTCGATGAAGGCCTCGGCAAGGATGTCTTTATCGTGCGCCGGCGCGCCATCAGCCCCCGGCGCATCCAGAATATCCCGTATCCGCCGGATCGCCGCCTCCGCTTCGCCGGAATTGTTGGCGCGCATGACGCCCCGGCTCGCCGACAGCCCGGTTGGTTTCAGAACGCACGGGTAGGGAAGACCGCGCAGCCCATCCTTCGCGGCCATGGAAGCCGGAATATGGTTGAATTCCGGCACCGGCATTCCGGCGTCTTTCAAGGTTTGGCGAAAGGCCAGTTTGTTGACCGCAGAGGCCACCGCATCGCCGTCATTGCCTTTGAGCCCCAGGGCTTTGGCGGCCCGCGCCGCCAGTGTCAGAGTGACCTCGTCGGCGCCGATCACCGCATCGGGCGGATAGTGTTCGCAATGGGCCATGATCTGGCGAAGCCCGGTATCGGGCTCGGCGAAATCCACGACGAAGGTTCCACCCTTGGGCAACGCCTCCAGAATCTGGTCGGTGCCGATAATCACATCGGCGCTCTCTTTGCGCGCCGCTTCCATAAAGTCGGCAACCCGATAAGAGTGCGTCGGTATCAATAGTAAAATGCGCATGCGCCGGGGCCTACAGGCGGGCGCGCTGCAATTCGGTGGGCTCGGCGCAGCAATACCAGGGCTCGCTCATTTGCGGGATTTCCGGGCCGGCCGCATCCAGGCTTATGGGCGCGGCGGCGAGCCCTAAGGCCGCGTGGGTCAGACGCCATAGCTGCGCAAATATTTCGAACCGGTTCAGGCCTTGCGCCTCGCCGGCCTCCACCTCCGCCGCTAAGGTGCGTTGCAGCGCATCAACCGCTGGGTCCGGGTTGCGCCACGGGTGGCTCAACTGTTCCGGCGCAAATTTTGTGGCGGGCATTTGGGGATGATCCAGCAGCAACGAGCCCGCCGGCACCAAAAGCCGGATCGCCAGTTGCACCGGCGCCACCTGCGCCGCCAGCCCCAATTCCAATATCAATTGCAAAAGATCCCGGTAGCCGGCGAGGCTGGTCCAAGGTGTAAACGGAACGAAGGTGGGCGATAACACAAGCCCGGCTTCGCGCGCCAGTTTGGCGGCGGTGATGAAATCGGCGCGGCTGTGACCCTTGTCGAGAATCTCTAAAATATGATCGTCGGTTGCCTCCACCGCCGTGGTAACGAACAGGCAGCCGCATTGGCGCAGCCAGGCCAGCCGGTGTTGCTGGCTAAGCAGATGTTCGATTTTGATGGTGGCATCGAAGGTGATCTCCGGAAATTCCTCGTGAAAGGCATCGATCACGCGTTTCGCATGGCCGGGCCCGTTGAAAAAATCCGGATCACCGAAGGAAATATGCTGGGCGCCGGCCGCAACTTGGCCACGGATATCGGCCAGCACCACATCCACCGGCACGGTGCGAAAGCGCCCCCCATAGATGGGCACAATCGGGCAATGGCGGCAGACATGTTTGCATCCTCGGCTGGCCTCGGTATAGCCGGCGATGCGCGTCTCAGGCCCGATGCCCAGGCTGGCATATTGATCGAGGTGGGCAAGGCCGCTCCGGTCGGGGGCGCGGAATGCAAGCTTATTCGTGGACACCGTGACCGCATTGGCTGGCGGATTGTCGCCGCTCACCAGCCGCCGGTAGAGGCTCGCAATCTCCGCCTCGAACTCACCGCCGATGATCGAGCAGGGGCCATAGTCTGCTAGGATTTCCGCGTTGGGCGGGCCATAAAGGCCGAAAAAGCAGAGATGAGCGTTGCCATTGAGGGCGCGGATGCGCGGCAGCAATTCCAATGCCAGACGGGTTGCCGTATGCATGGCAAGATGGATACAGATCAGGCCGGAGGCGCGCACCGCGTCCTCGGCCAGCGGGCTCACCGAAGTATCGTTACAGGTGACGTTGGCATCCTCTGCACGCAACCAAGCGGCCAGGGATGCCAGCCCGAACGGCTGGTGGCCGAGATCATAGGTCGAGATGAGGGTAACGTTCAGCGATTTGGTCATCGCCGGATAAGCGCTATTTTCCTTGGGCGTAGTAGGGGTTGTCGCCGCCGTTGTGATCGGTGACGTCGAGCACCTGCAAGATCGCCGGCACCGCGCTTTTGATCTCCACCTCGATGCCCTGCTTCAAGGTCACATCGGCCATGCCGCAACCCTGACAGCCGCCTTCGAGGCGGATATAGGCGGTGTCCGACTTGACGTCGATCAGCGCAATATGGCCGCCGTGGGACGCGACCGACGGATTGATGCGCTCGTCCAGCACTGCCTGAACGGCACGCCCATGAGGCGTATCCAGCCCCGGCTTCGGAATCGCTTCGCGGAAATCCTTGACCAGTTGTACGTCCGGCACATAGTGGGCGAGCACGTTGGACATGCCGCCGGCCAGCGCCAGGGTCGGGCCGACGAAATCCACATAGACGGTGCCGTCTTTGTAACCCTTATAGATCACGTCGCCGCCCATTTGCTCGGCGGCCGGGCGCACCCGGCTTTCCATCAATTCGACCACCTGATCGATAATCTCCCGGTCGTCTTCGGAATCCTCGAACGGGTATTCTTCCGGATCGCCGTCCGCGGCAGTGTCATCAGAAGGCGCGCCGGGAACCCCGAGAACGGCTTCGTCGCCGGAGGTGTAATGGTCCATGATGGCGCCCAGGATTTGCGGTTTCAGCATCTGCCAATCGGCGCCGTCTTCGCGGGCGACGGTGAGAAACTCGTCATACAGGATCACCCCATCGACGCCGTCCACCTGGAACAGGCGCGTGGCCAGCGGCGAGCGCTCGGCGGCTTCTTCATCGGGGAATTCGGCGACGCCGGAGGCGATCACCGCCTCTCCCGGAAAAAATTTCATACGCAGGGGATCGGGCATTGCTTCGGTTTGAATGAACATTTTATTGCTCCCGCTGGCCCAAGGGCCGCGTTGGATTTTTAAGAATGGTTATCATATGTATCCAATGTAGTTGATTTGATACAAAATATCCAGTCCCGGACAGTATAATACCCCACCCGGCCGGGGTCACGTCATTTTTTTATTGCGTTCACGATTGATTGGGTTATACCGGCGCGCCGGACCTAGCGGCCGGGCCTTATCGAGGACGCAATATGACGCCGAAGATTGAA
>CAUZTZ010000212.1:0-7525 GCA_963582805.1 Alphaproteobacteria bacterium | reverse complement strand
TGCCGCCATCATTGCCGGCAACGAGCGTGTTTTGCGAGCGCGATTGGCGGATGCAATGTTCTTCCGAGATCAAGATATGGCACAGCCTCTAGAGAGCTACGTGCCTTATTTGAAAAACGTAGTCTTTCACCGTGAGCTTGGAAGCATTGGAGACAAGGTTCAACGCATGGAAATTCTAGCCGGTGATATTGCCGCTCATAACAGTGTTGTCGATTTGAAACCGGTGCGCAGGGCGGCTCATCTTTCCAAAGCCGATTTGGTGACACAAATGGTCGGTGAGTTTCCAGAGTTACAAGGTACGATGGGAAGGCGGTACGCATACTATGGATCAAGTGGCGAAGTATCTGAAGTCGCAAGCGCCATCGAGGAACACTATGCGCCTCAGGGGCCGTCCGATGTCTGCCCGACTGCGCCGGTCAGCGTCGCCGTTGCTTTGGCTGATAAGATAGACACATTGGTCGGATTTTGGGTCATCAATGAGAAACCCACTGGATCAAAAGACCCGTTTGCGCTTAGGCGTGCGGCCCTAGGTGTAATTAGGTTGGTCATTGAAAATGAGCTGCGTGTAAACTTGAAAACATTTTTTGAGTCTGCGGATGAATTAATTCAGTCATCGCTGATAGCCGCAGCTATGGAAAAAGGGGGAGAACAACTAGAAGAGGAAGAGTCTGATTTTGATCCAGACGACCTCCTCTCCTTCTTCGCCGAACGCCTCAAAGTCCACTTGCGCGAAAAGGGCGTCCGCCACGATTTGGTCTCCGCCGTTTTTGCTGTCGGGGGCGAGGATGATCTGGTCCGCCTGCTCGCCCGGGTCGATGCTCTCAGCAAGTTCCTGGAGACGGAGGATGGGGCCAACTTACTCACTGTCTATAAGCGGGCTGCCAACATATTGGGAGCAGAAGAGAAAAGGGACAGCAAGAAATATGTCTATGATGGAGCTACTCCGCTCGTTTCAAATGAGACCGCAGAACAGGCATTAATCGACACGTTGATGGATGTCGGGCCAAATATCACTTCGGCTATCGATTCTGAGAAATTTAGCGACGCTCTAGAATTGTTGGCTTCGACCAGAACAGTGATTGATGATTTCTTTGATCAAGTAACTGTAAACGTTGAAGAATCTGAACTGCGCGAAGCGAGGCTGACGATGCTTGATTTTATCAGGAAATCGTTCGAGAAAATTGCAGATTTCTCACAAATCGAGGGGGGTGAGCGTTGAACAAGTGGGTCTATGCATTCGGTAATGGCACCGCCGATGGCAGTGCCGATATGGGATCGCTGTTGGGCGGCAAGGGGGCCAATCTGGCGGAAATGTCGGCCCTCGGCCTGCCAGTGCCGCCGGGCTTCACCCTGACCACCGAAGTCTGCAATCATTTCACCAGCCATGAAGATACCTACCCGGAAGAATTGGCCGGCGCGGTCAGCGCGGGCCTGCAAGCCATCGAAGATGCCATCGGCGCCAAGTTCGGCGATGCCGCCAATCCTTTGTTGGTCTCGGTGCGCTCCGGCGCGCGCGCCTCCATGCCGGGCATGATGGATACGGTCTTAAATCTTGGCCTCAATGATGAAACCGTGAAGGGGCTGGCCGCCGCCGCCGGCGATGAGCGCTTCGCCTATGACAGCTACCGCCGCTTTATCCAGATGTATGCGGACGTGGTGCTCGGCGTCGGCCACCATCATTTCGAAGACATCCTGGCGCTCGCCAAGGAAGACAAGGACTTGGCCCTGGATACCGACCTGGATGCGGACGATTGGAAAGCCATCTGTGCGGCGTTCAAGGCCAAGGTCGAGGCCGAGCTGGGCGCAACCTTCCCGCAAGACCCTAAGGATCAGCTTTGGGGCGCCATCGGCGCGGTGTTTGGCAGCTGGATGAATGAGCGTGCCATTATTTACCGGCGCCTGCACGACATCCCCGGAAGCTGGGGCACCGCCGTCAATGTGCAAAGCATGGTGTTCGGCAATATGGGCGATCGGTCGGCCACCGGCGTTTGTTTCACGCGCAATCCGTCCACCGGCGAGAACGCGTTCTACGGCGAATATCTGATCAACGCCCAGGGCGAGGACGTGGTCGCTGGTATTCGGACGCCCATGCCGCTGACCATTGCCGAGGCCGAAGCCGGTCATTCCAGGCTGCCGTCCATGGAAGAAAGCCTGCCCGCGATGTTCGGCGAGCTATCCGATGTGCGGGAGATATTGGAGCGCCATTACAAAGACATGCAGGACATGGAATTCACCGTCCAGGAAGGCAAGCTTTGGATGCTGCAGACCCGGAGCGGCAAGCGCACCGCCAAGGCGGCGCTCAAAATCGCCGTGGAAATGGTCGCCGATGGGCTGGTAAGCCGCGAAGAGGCCATCCAGCGCATCGATCCGGCGCAGCTTGACCAATTGCTGCATCCGACGCTGGATCCAGACGCGCCCCGCCATGTGGTCGCCAAGGGCCTGCCCGCATCGCCGGGCGCGGCGTCGGGGCGCATTGCCTTTTCGGCGGCCGATGCCGAAACCATGACCGCAGCCGGCGACAAGGTCATCTTGGTGCGCATCGAAACCAGCCCCGAAGATATCGGCGGCATGCACGCCGCCGAGGGCATTCTGACCACCCGCGGCGGCATGACCAGCCACGCCGCCGTGGTGGCGCGCGGCATGGGCCGCCCCTGCGTTGCCGGGGCCGGCGATATCCGCGTCGATTACCGGGCCGGGACCATGCTCACCCGCGGCCAGACCATCGCAGCGGGCGATATCATCACCATCGACGGCTCCCGCGGCGAGGTGATGCTGGGCGAGGTGAAAACCATAAACCCGGAAATGATCGGCGATTTCGGCACCCTCATGGAATGGGCCGATGAAGTGCGCGAACTTGGCGTCCGCACCAATGCCGAGACGCCGGAAGACGCCGCGACGGCGGTCAAATTCGGCGCCGAGGGGATTGGTTTGTGTAGGACCGAGCATATGTTTTTCGATCCCGCCCGCATCATTCATATGCGCGAAATGATCCTGGCGGTTGACGAGGATGGGCGCCGTGCCGCGCTGGCCAAACTGCTGCCCTATCAGCGGGGCGATTTTATTGCGTTGTTCCGCATCATGAAGTCCCTGCCGGTAACCGTGCGCCTGCTGGATCCGCCCTTGAACGAGTTCCTGCCCACGTCGGACGCCGAATTGAACGCGGTCGCCGAGGCCGCCGGCGCTGATCCAAGCGACGTGCGGGCGCGCGCCGCTTCGTTGCAGGAATCCAACCCCATGCTGGGTTTGCGCGGCTGCCGCCTCGGCATCATGCATCCGGAGATTTACGAGATGCAGTGCCGCGCTATCTTCGAAGCGGTCGCCCTGGTGGCCAAAGAAGACGGCGAAACGGTGGCGCCGGAAGTGATGATCCCGCTGGTCGCGTCGGCCCGGGAATTTGATATCCTGCACGCGCTGGTCGATAGGGTCGCCGCCGAGGTGTCGGAGGCCGAGGGGATCGCGCTTAGCTATATGACCGGCACCATGATCGAGTTGCCGCGCGCCGCTTTGCGCGCCGGCGAGATTGCCGAGGGTGCCGAATTTTTCTCCTACGGCACCAACGATTTGACGCAGACCACGTTTGGATTGTCGCGGGATGATTCGGGCTCGTTCCTGGACGCCTATCAGGACCAAAACATTTTTGAGAAAGACCCGTTCGTCACCATCGATCAGGCCGGCGTCGGCGAGTTGGTGCGCATCGCCACCGAGCGCGGGCGGGCGACGCGGCCCGGTCTCAAGCTCGGCATCTGCGGCGAGCATGGCGGCGATCCGGCCTCCATCCATTTTTGCCAGGAGGCGGGGCTGGATTACGTATCCTGCTCCCCCTACCGGGTGCCCATCGCCCGCTTGGCGGCGGCGCAGGCGGCGCTCGCTGGCAAAGTATTTGAGGACGCATAAGAGGAGACGATCATGGACGGAAATTCATTTGAAAGCGTTTCGGATTTGCGCGAAATCTATGCCGAGCCCAAGCAGCGGGTGCTCGACAAGCAGATTACGTATCTGGATGAGCATTGCCGGAAATTTATTTCGCTTTCGCCCTTTATGCTGCTTGGTACCGAGGGCGATATATCGCCCAAGGGCGATGCTCCGGGCTTCGTTGCCGTGCTCGACGACAAGCGGGTTTTGATCCCTGACCGCAACGGCAACAACCGGCTCGATTCGTATCAGAACATTCTGGCCAATCCCAAGGTTGGATTGTTGTTCATGATCCCCGGCCTCAATGAGACCTTGCGCATCAACGGCAGCGCCGAGATCACCAGCGAGCTTGCTTTGCTGGCGCCCCTGGCGGTCAACGGCAAGGCGCCCAAGGCCGGGCTCATGGTGCATGTGGAAGAGGCTTATCTGCACTGCGCCAAGGCGCTGATCCGGGCCAAAATCTGGGATGCGGAGACCCGCCAAGAGCGCTCTGTCTTACCCAGCTATGGCCATATGGTCTCCCGCCAGATTGGCGCCGAGCCCGATGAGATAAACAAGCTCTACAACGCCTCGGTCGACGGCGACATGACGGCGGAAGGGCGACGCTGAGCGGCACGCCGCCGGGATTTTCCAATGGCCATTGATCTTCACACCCACTACCTGCCCGAACCGGTCGCCCATATGTTGCGCGCCAGAACCCAAGCGCCATTCATCAGCGCCGATGCTGGCGGCGAGACCTTTCATATGCCGAACGGCGCGCTGGCGATCAACGCCGCCTACCATGATATGGAGGCCCGCCTGGAATTCATGGATGCGAACGGCGTCGCGGCGCAAATGCTGTCCCTGCCCGGATTGTTCGGCGCCGATTCGTTGCCCGCCGACGAGGCTCTGCCCATCTGCCGGGCGTTCAACGATCATGTGGCCGAATTGGCGGGGGCGAATAGGTCGCGCTTTGCCGGGCTGGCGGCATTGCCGTTCGCCGATATGGACGCGGCGGCGGCGGAATATGAACGCGGGCGCACCGAGCTTGGCTTGATCGGCGCGGTGCTGCCCAACAATTTCTTTACTGGTATCGATTGGGCGCAAAAGATTGCGCCGGTGATGGCGGCGGCCAACCGGCTCGGCGGGCATATTTTCATTCATCCTGGCCCCAGGCCCGATCAGCGCGCCGATTTGGCGCCCGGCCACGCGCCAACGTTGCGCGACAATCCCCTGGCGCGGGCGGCCTTGGATGTGCAGTCCATGGTCGGCCACGCCATGGTGACGCTTTTGTTTACCGATTATCTGGACGCCTATCCGGATTTGTCGCTGCACGTGGCCAATCTGGGCGGCACCCTGCCGGACGTGATCGAGCGTATCGATCATCTGTTCGTGACCCGCTCCCCCGACGAGCCGCTGCCATCGTCCCAGGCGCGCCGGGTGCATGTGGATTGCTCGTCCCTCGGCCCAAGGGCGATTGAAATTGCAATTTCGTTATTCGGGCCCGAGCATATTGTCTTCGGCACCGATTGCCCCATCTTCCGCACCGATTGGACCTTTCAGGCTATCGATAACGCGCAGATTTCCGAGACCGAAAAAGAGGGCGTCCGGTCCACCAACGCGGCCCGATTGTTGGCGAACCTGTGGCCCGAGTTGGGCGGCTAGCAGGACGTCATGATCGATCTTTATTTCTTCACCACCGCCAACGGCTATAAGGCACGGCTGATGCTGGAGGAGTTGGAGCTGCCCTACGCGCTGCATCTGGTGGAATTGCCGAAAAGCCAGCATCTGAGCGAGGCCTACCGCAAAGTGAGCCCCAGCCACAAAATTCCCACCATCATCGATTCCGATGGCCCCGGCGGCGGGCCGGTAACGATTATTGAATCGGGCGCCATTCTCCGCTACCTGGCCGCTAAAACTTCCAGCCCGCTGCTGCCGTCTGATCCGGTGGCGGCGCTTCAGATGGAGCAGTGGTTCAACTACGCCCTCTCCACCTTCGCCATGACCCTGACCCAGCTCGGAACATTTTTGGGCCGCTTCCCGGAAGATCTGCCATCGGTAAAGAAATTCTACGCGGACCTGGCGCTGGATCATTACCAAGTCATCAATAGCCATCTGGCCGGCCGTGACTATTTCGCCGGCGATTACTCGCTCGCCGATATTGCAACCTATACCTATGTGAGGACCCACGAATTTCACCAGATACCGCTCGCCGATTTTCCCGAGGTGAATCGCTGGTTCGATGCCATCTCGGAGCGCCCGGCGGTGGCCCGCGCCTATGCGCCGGTGCAAGGTTAGTGCATGGCGAAGATGACAAATTCCCTGGGGCTGAGCACCTCGACCAGCCGGGAATTCAGGCTCAGATGGCGCTGGCAGAATTGCAGGTAATGATCGGGATCGCCGTAATACAGCGTCGGCTCCCGGTTGGGATTATGGACGCTCAGCATATTGAAGCCGAGGCCGACGCGGCTCATGGAGAAAAGATGCTTGAGGCTGCCCTCAACCATGGCCTGCCAATCGCCGTCGAAGGCATACATCTTCATGTTGTAAGTGCCTGAAACAAAAGAGTAATCCGCCACTTGGGAGGCGCTGTGGCCGACCCGGAAATTGGCCCTCGGATCATCGATGCGGGCGCGCGCCGCCTTGATCATTTCCGGCGAGATGTCGGTGCCGTAATAGCGCCCGTTTTTGAGGGAAGGCAGATCGCGGAAGGTGTCGAACATGGGACCGTAGCCGCAGCCGAGATCGTTGACCGATATCGGCTGGTCCTCGCCCAGATGCGCGATCAGCCCGGCGAATATCTGGAAGCGGCGCAGCATGCGTTCGGCGTCCACCCAGGCCAGCGCCTTGTGCATCGGCCCATAGGCCTTGTAGGACCGACCGAACGTCTTGGCCACCGGATCGAGCAACGCGCGGTCGTAGACAAGCTTGTCTTCGCTCATGAGTCCGGCGGGGTTGTCTGCATCCAGGCTGGCCGGATGGGCGTGATCTTGGCGGCGCCCGAGGTCAGCGGCGCACCGGCGGCGCGGGCGTCTTCGATCACTTGCAGGCGCAAGAGCGCGATGGCCCGATCGCCGGCGCCGGATTTGATGGTGCCGGCATCGGCGCCGTTGAACGCGACCGGGGCGCCCGGTTCGGGCAGCGGCCCGTCGATCTTCACCGGGAACAGGCGGCGCTTCACCAGGCCCCGGTATTTGGTGCGCGCCGTCAATTCCTGGCCCATGTAGCAGCCCTTGTCGAAATCGACGCCGTGCAATTCTTCGAAGCCGCATTCCAGCAGGGTCGATTTGTCGATATCCATATCGCGGCTGCCGTCGGGGAGGCCATGGGAAAGACGCAACGTATCGTAGGCGCCGGCCTCGGCGATGGTAATCGCAAGTGCGCCCAAGTTATCAACTGGCGCCAAAATCAGGCGCACGCCCATGGCGGCCAGACGCGGGTCGGTATAGGCGCCGCCGCCGCCGAAGGGCATGGCCGCGCCCGGCTCTGGTCCGAGCCCGAAGGCGGCAGGCGCATCGCCGCCAAAGGCAGCGGCGACGGTAAACTCGGTTATCGCCAGGGTGACCTTAGCGCGCAGTTTGAACATGGTCAGGCGCTTTATGAAATCATCGGCGCGCGCCGCTTCGCAATCCAG
>CAUZTZ010000211.1:0-7538 GCA_963582805.1 Alphaproteobacteria bacterium | reverse complement strand
CCATCGGTGACGCTAAGGGTGCCGTCCATATAGCTTTCGCCGATGGTCATGGACGGTGAAAGCGCCAGCTTGGTGGCGAACCACCGGTCGGTGATGCGGATCGAGACCTTGGGATCGGTACCGTCGCCGACGACGTGACGCCGGCCACGATGATCGGTGACTTCGAGTGTTCCTTTTGCGATGATCCTGCGAAATACAAAATCGATCGGCAACATGGCGCTCCACCTCCCTCAAAGTGGTATCCGGCATATTTGTGCGGATATTATGCCTCGGCTTGGTCTCCCTCGTCTACTGGATTCTGGTCTTTATCGGCCCCAGATTCGGCTTCGGTATTCACTTCTGCGTCAGTTTCCGCATCCGCATCTGCATCCGTATCCGCATCCGTATCGGCAGCCTCGGCGGGTCCCTCTTCGGAAAGCGCCTCGGCGAGCAAATCGGGCGCGTCCGCTTCATCTTCATCGGTCTTGATCACCGCCTCACCGGTGCGCTCCTGGGTCGCGGCTTCGTCGGCGGAGCGGGCCACATTGGCGGTCACGGTTACCTGCACTTCCGGATGCAGGCTGACGGTGACCGGGTGCAGCCCGATCGTCTTGATTGGCCGTTCCAAGGTGATTTGGCGGCGATCGATGTTGAAGCCGGCCTCGGCGACGCCGGCGGCGATATCGCGGGCATTGACCGAACCATAGAGCTGGCCGGCTTCACCGGCCTGGCGCACCATGGCGACGAAGATGCCCTCGATTTTTTCGGACAATTTCTCGGCCTCGGATTTATTCTCGAGGTTGCTGGCTTCCAATTGGGACCGCTGACTCTCGAAATAGGCCATGTTGTCGTCGGTTTTTGTAACCGCCTTTTTCTGCGGCAAAAGATAGTTGCGGGCGTATCCGGAGCGTACATTCACCACGTCGCCCATCTGTCCCAGCTTTTCAATCCGCTCTAAAAGTATGACTTGCATCACTCTTCCTCCGTATCGGTCCCGGTCCCGGGTGGTTGCTGATTGGCAAAGCGTTCGCGCAGCCGCACCCAAGGTTCCAAAAACCCGAGCCCGGCGACGAAAACGCCCGCCCAGGAAAACAAAATCAAGAAAACATAAAGGGCTGTCAGCGCCATGCCCGGCGCCGACACCCGGCGCGACAAGGTATGGAATACGCCGAGCCCGACGAACAAAAATGGCGCCGCAAAAATGATTGCCAGATTGCGGCTCAGGTATTCGACCGATCCCGAGGCCACAAGCGAGGCGGCGGCGGCGGCAACGAACACCCAATAAAACCATTCGGGAATGGCGGTCTGCGCATAGGCGACCCCGGCCCGTTGGTTTTTCCCGGCCCGCTTCAAAATCGATTGCGCCAGGGCGGCGTTGATGATCACCATTACCAGCCACGACAGCGCCGTTATCGCCGGGAACAGGGGCGTCAATCTTTCGGCGAACAAGGCACGCTCAGCGCCGCCGCTGGTCAGCCGGGCACCCAACATCCGTTCGATAAATACCTCCACCCAGCCTTGAAAGCCGCCTTCGGCATTGCCCGTCACCAGCGCAGCCAGCATCAGCAGAAGACCGCCGCCGACGGCGATGCGCGCTAAGATATCGCCGGGTGAAAAGACCGCCTGGGCGCCGCCGGGGCCGGTCCGCTGGGCGGTTGCGTAGCGGGTTATCAGCCAGGCCGGCAAGGCGATGGAGGCCGCAAAAACCGCCGCTTGGGCGCCGCCGGCCAGATTGACGACGACAATCAGAGCGACAAATATAGCCGCCGAAGCGCCTATTAGGCCAATGGACAGGCCGATCAGCAATAACGGCAGGGGCGCGAAATAGGCGAACAACAGGGCGCCCGAGGAGCCGGTCAGGAGCCCAAGCGAAAGAATAGCGCTCACCAGGCCGCCGGCCGCCGCGATGATCAATTGCTTATACATGCGTGCCCCGCCCAGCCGTTCTGACGCGGGGTCCCTGGCCGCGTCCATCAATTGGTAACGTAAGGCAGCAACGCCAGATACCGGGCCCGCTTGATGGCCTTGGAGAGCAGGCGCTGCTTTTTGGCCGAAACCGCCGTGATCCGGCTCGGCACGATCTTACCGCGCTCCGAAACGTAGCGCGACAGGAGCTTGACGTCCTTGTAATCGATCTTGGGCGCGTTCTTGCCGGAAAACGGGCAGCTTTTGCGGCGCCGGAAAAAGGGCCTGCGCCCACCGCCGCCACCGCTTCCGCCGCCACTGCGCGGGCGCTCGCCACCTTCGGATGATCGTTCTCTGGTATCGCTCATTTCTCGTCTCCTTCGGGCGCTTCGGCTTCGGCTTCGGCTTCGGCTTCGGCTTCGGGCGCCGCTTCGGCTTCGGGCGCATCGGCTTCAGGCGCTGCAGCTTCTGCTTCAGGCGCTTCGGCTTCGGCTTCGGGCGCGTCGGCTTCGGGCTTGGCTTCGGCTTCGGGCGCGGCAGCTTCGCCTTCGGCTTCCGGTTTCGCCGCATCTTCGGCGGCGGCCTCGGGCGCGGGCTTGGCTTCGCCGTCCTCTTTATCATCGCGGTTTGGGCGGTCGTCGCGGCGCGGCCGGTCTCTGTCTTCGTAGCGTCCTTCGCGCGACCGGCTCTGCATCTGCGCCGACGGCTCTTCCTCCAACTCGTCAACCCGGATGGTCAGGATGCGCAAGATGTCCTCGTTGAGGCCCATCAGCCGTTCCATTTCCTGAACTGCCTGGGACGGGCCATCGATGTTGAACATCAGATAGTGACCCTTGCGGTTTTTCTTGATGCGGTAGGCGAGCGTCTTCAGCCCCCAATTTTCCCGCTTGGTGACTTGGCCGCCATTTTCTTCAATGACGCCGGCAAATGTGTCTGCAAGTGCGTCGGCTTGCTGCGCGGATACTTCTTGCCGCGCAATAAATACGCTTTCGTAATAAGCCATATGATCCCCTTCCGGCTTGTCTCAACCCAGACGGCGCTCATCGCCGTTCCAAGCATAGCCAGACACCTGTCTGGCAAGGAGTTTTCGGGCGCGCACTATACACAATAGAATCTCAGAGGCAAGCGGGCTTGGAAACCCATAGCGGCAACGCCCTGGCGGCGCTTGACAGGCATAGGCCCGCTTGCTTCAAAGGGCCGGATATATTCAACGACAAAAAGGGTGCCGGTCATGGCGCGAGCGTTTGTATTTCCCGGCCAAGGCGCCCAGGCGGTGGGCATGGGCAAGGAATTGGCGGCCGCCTTTCCCGCCGCCAAACATGTCTTCCAAGAAGTCGACGACGCGCTCGAACAGCATCTCTCCAAACTCATGTTCGGCGGCCCGGGCGAAGATCTGGTGCTGACTGAAAACGCCCAGCCGGCGCTGATGGCGATGAGCATGGCGGTGATCAGCGTGCTTAGCAGCGAAGCCGATTTCGATCTGGCCGCCGCCGGCAAATATGTGGCCGGCCATTCGCTCGGCGAATATACGGCGCTGACGGCGGCGGGCGCATTCCAGCTCGCCGACGCCGCCCGCATCCTGAAGGCGCGCGGCCAGGCCATGCAGGCGGCGGTGCCGGTCGGCGAGGGCGCCATGGCGGCGCTGCTCGGCGTCGCGCTCGATCAGGCCCAGGATTTTGCCGCCCAAGGCGCCCAGGGCGCCGAGGACGGCGTTTGCACCGCCGGCAACGACAACGCGCCGGGCCAGGTGGTTATTTCGGGCGACACCGCCGCCGTCGAGCGGGCGTTGGAGATCGCCGTCGAAAATGGCGCCAAGCGCTCGATCATGCTGGAGGTCAGCGCGCCGTTCCATTGCGCCCTGATGGCCCCCGCCGCCGACGTGATGGAAAAGGAATTGGCGGCAGCCCGCATCGAGCGGCCGTCGGTGCCGGTGATCGCCAACGTCACGGCCGAGGAGGCCAGCGCGCCCGAGGATATTCGCCGCCTGCTGGTCGAGCAGGTCACATCGCTGGTGCGCTGGCGCGAGTGCGTACTTTATATGCGGGACAATGAGGTCGATACGGTGGTCGAGATCGGCGCCGGCAAGGTGTTGACCGGATTGAGCCGGCGTATCGACCGCGAGCTTACCGGCATCTCCGTGCAGACGCCGGACGATATCGAGGCTTTCGCCGCTACGCTCTAACTCGAAGGAGATTGCCAATGTTCGATTTATCGGGAAAACGCGCCCTGGTGACCGGCGCATCGGGCGGTATCGGCGGCGCCATCGCCAGGCAATTACATGGCCAGGGCGCCCAGGTGACCCTGTCCGGAACCCGCCAGGATGCGCTGGGCGCGCTGGCCGCGGATTTGGGGGACGGCGCCCATGTGGCGGCGGCCGATCTGGCCGATGCGGATGCCGCCGGAAGCCTCGCGGCGGCCGCCGAGGCGGCCATGGGCGGGCTCGACATCTTGGTTAACAATGCCGGGATGACCCGCGACAATCTGACCATACGGATGAAGGACGAGGACTGGCGGGACGTTCTCGATATCAATTTGGGGGCGGCCTTCCGGCTGTCGCGCGCCTGCCTCCGGGGCATGATGAAACAGCGCTGGGGGCGGATCATTTCGATCACGTCGGTGGTCGGCGTGACCGGCAATGCCGGCCAGGCCAATTACGCCGCCTCCAAGGCCGGCATGATCGGCCTGTCGAAATCCCTGGCCGCCGAGATCGGATCGCGCGGCATCACGGTCAATTGCGTGGCGCCTGGATTTATCGTCACCGCCATGACCGACGCCTTGAGCGAAGACCAGCGCGACGCGCTTTTGCAATCGGTGCCGTCGGGGCGGCTCGGCGATGTGGCGGACGTGGCCGCCGGCGTGGTCTACCTGGCCAGCGACGAAGCCGCCTACGTCACCGGTCAAACCCTGCACATAAATGGTGGATTGGCCATGATCTAGGGCCGTTTCCGGAGCCGTTCGGGGCCAAAAAATAGGTGGTTGGGAAAGCTGGTCAAGGATTTCAAAGTGTGTTACGAACGCGGCAATGGGCTTTGGAATGAACCGGACCGGCCAACGAAATTCGACCGTGGTTATTGTTGCCGCCAAGAGCGAATATTGTATTTTAGTTTATAGATAGCCGAGGATTGAAAGTATGAGCGACACTGCGGAGCGCGTAAGGGGAATAATCGTCGAACATTTGGGCGTCGACGAGGGGAAGGTCACCGACACGGCCAGCTTTATTGATGATTTGGGCGCCGACAGCCTGGATACGGTCGAATTGGTCATGGCCTTCGAAGAAGAATTCGGATGCGAGATTCCAGATGTTGCCGCTGAAAAAATCCTCACCGTTAAGGATGCGGTGGATTTCCTGTCCTCGCAGGCGCAGTAGCCAGTTTGGGCGCCGCTTCCGGGCGGCAAATTTCGAAACCGATTTCAATTGTAAAATCGTGTGAGCCATGAGGCGTGTGGTCATCACAGGTATTGGTCTGGTAACGCCGCTGGCATGCGGCACCGATGAGACGTGGCGGCGGCTGATCGAAGGCCATTCGGGCGTCGTACCCATCGATGATTTCGATGTTTCCGATATCGCATCGAAAATCGCCGCGCGGGTGCCGAGAGACGGCGAACACGCTTTCATTCCGAACGATTGGATCAGTCCCAAAGAACAGCGGCGCATGGATACCTTTATCCAATATGGCCTGGTCGCCGCTGAAATGGCGGTCAGGGACGCCGGCTGGACCCCCGATAATGAACAGGATTTGGAGCGCACCGGCGTCATGATCGGCGCCGGCATCGGCGGGCTGCCGGAGATCGAACGCAGCACCTTGTCGGTCGAAGGCTCCTCGGCGCGCCGCCTCTCCCCGTTTTTCATCCCCGCCAGCCTTATCAATCTGGTGGCCGGACAGGTGGCCATCAAATTCGGCTTCAAGGGACCCAATCACGCCGTGGTTACGGCTTGTTCATCGGGCGCCCACGCCATCGGCGATGCCGCCCGCATGATCCAGTTCGAAGACGCCGACGTGATGGTCGCCGGCGGCGCCGAAGCCGCCATTTGCCGGATCGGTGTGGCCGGCTTTGCCCAGGCGCGGGCGCTTTCGACCGGCTTCAACGATACCCCGGAAAAAGCTTCCAGGCCTTGGGACCAGGACCGCGATGGCTTTGTCATCGGCGAAGGCGCCGGCGTTGTGGTGCTGGAAGATTTGGACCATGCCCGTGCCCGCGGCGCCGAAATTTACAGCGAGGTGGTGGGCTACGGCATGTCCGGCGATGCCCACCATATCACGGCGCCCGCCGCCGACGGTAATGGCGGCTTTCGGTCCATGGCGGCGGCGCTGAAGCGCGCCGGCCTCAATCCCGAAGACATCGATTACATCAACGCCCACGGCACCTCGACGCCGCTCGGCGACCAGATCGAACTGGGCGCGGTAAAGCGATTGTTCGGCGATGCGGTCAATGATCTGGCGATGTCGTCCACCAAATCCTCGGTCGGCCATTTGCTGGGCGCCGCCGGCGCGGTTGAAGCCATCTTTTCCACCCTCGCCATAAAATACGGCGTCGTTCCGCCGACCATCAATCTCGACAACCCGTCCGAGGGTTGTGACATCAATCTTGTGGCGCACGTGGCGCAGGAGCGAAAGATCAAGACGGCGCTGTCCAACTCCTTCGGGTTCGGCGGCACCAACGCTTCGCTTGTCATCGCCGGCCTCGATTAAGGGACGATGGGCAGGCTCTTCCGCTGGTTTGCTCTGCTGGCCGTAATGGCCGTTATCACCGCATCGGGCGGCGGATTTTTCGGCTACGAAATGTTCCGCCGGTCGGGGCCGTCGGAAACCGAGCAGACGCTGGTCATCCCGAGCGGTCATGGCATCGGTGCGGTCGCCGGGCTGCTCAAGTCCGCCGGCATTATCAGCCACGAGATCGTATTGCGCGTCGGCGCCCGTCTCTACCAGCCCGAAATCCCGTTGAAAGCGGGCGAATTTTCCTTTCCCAAGGGCGCCAGCGCGCGCCAGGTTCTGGATATCCTCCGCCACGGCAAAACCGTGGTGCGCCGCCTGACCGTCGCCGAGGGGCTGACCACCCATGATGTGCTGGCCCGCCTCGGTGCTACCGAGGGTCTCAAGGGCGCAGCGCCCCGCGGCCTTGGCGAGGGTGAGCTGTTGCCCGAAACCTATCATTTCTCCTATGGCGATGCGCGCGCCGATATCGTCCGGCGGATGCGCGCCGCGATGGCTGGCGCTGTCGATAAACTTTGGGCCTCGCGGGCAACCGACTTGCCCTTGAACAGCCCTGCCGAAGCCCTGATCCTGGCCTCGATCATTGAAAAGGAAACCGGCCTTGCCGAAGAGCGCGCCCGCGTCGCCGGCGTCTTCATCAATCGCCTTCGCGCCGGCATGCGCCTGCAATCGGATCCGACGGTTGTCTATGCGCTGACCCACGGCCAGGGCAAATTGGGCCGCCGCCTTACGCGGGCCGATCTCAAGGACCAAAACCCCTACAACACCTATGTCCATAAAGGCTTGCCGCCGGGACCGATCGCCAATCCGGGCACCGCCGCCATTGCCGCTGCGCTCAACCCGGCGCGCTCCGGCGATCTTTATTTTGTCGCCGATGGCAGCGGCGGGCATGTCTTTGCGCGCACCTTGGCCGCCCATAACCGCAATGTGCGGCGCTGGCGC
>CAUZTZ010000210.1:0-7560 GCA_963582805.1 Alphaproteobacteria bacterium | reverse complement strand
CGCGCGATTTTTCGGTCAGCTTGATGCGCACCGAGCGCTTGTCGTGGGGCGAGCGCGATTGCTCGATATAGCCGCCCTCGACCAGCTTTTTCATATTATAAGAGACGTTCGAGCCCTGGTAGTAGCCGCGTTCGATCAATTCACGGATTACAATTTCCTCGGTGCCGATATTGGTCAGCAGCATGGCCTGAACCGGGGTCAGGTCGCGGTAGCCCAGTTGATTAAGCTCGGCCCGCACCACATCAAGAAATCGCCGGTGCAGGCGTTCAATCAGTTTGGCTATATCGATATAAGGATCGTCCACATAGCGCTTATAATTGCCATGCTGTAATTTCGCAAGTTAGAACAGGTACGTAGAAATATGCCACGAAATATAATTATGGGTGGCGAAAATTTGCCGGGTCTGGTCTGTTGAGCACCATGACCATGCCTGACAACTGGATTCTCCGCCCGGCCGCGCTCGGCCTGGTTTTATTGCTGGCCGCCTGCGGCGGGCCTATACCGTCCGCCGATGAGCGCCGCGGCGAGCAGGAAACGGCCGGCTATAACCAGATCATGCGCGTTGCGGCGGTCACCAAAAACGGCGGCGATCTGGCATCGGCGGCAAATTTCTATCGCCGCGCCCACGGCATGAACCCGTCGGCCACGGCGCCGTTATTGCATCTCGGCAAGACCTTGGCGGCCTTGCGGGACCATCCGGGCGCCGCCGGCGCCTACCGCCAGGCGATCGCTTTGGACGGCGCCAATACGGCGGCGCGCCTCGGCCTCGGCAAGGCTTTGATCAATACCGGTGAGAGCGACTTGGCGGTTGCCGAATACAAGATGGCGCTGGCGCACGATCCGGTCAATATCGACGCCTATAACGGGCTCGGCGTCGCCCTCAACCTAACCGGCCGGCATCAGGCAGCGGAGAATAATTACCTGGATGGGTTGGAGCGGGCGCCGGATCATCTGGCCCTGCGCAACAATCTGGCCATGTCCCTGGCCCTCGGCGGCGAATATGGCGACGCCATCGATATTTTGCGCAAAGTGATCAACAGCCCGGCGGCAACGGCGACCAATCGCAACAACCTGGCGCTGGTGCTCGGCATGATGGGGCGCTACGACGATGCCGCTCTTTTGCTGCGCCGCGATCTCAACCGCGCAGAGGTCAAGAACAACCTGGACTTCTACCGATCCCTCATTGCGCTGAACAGCCGCCAGAATGCGCAGCGAATCTTTGGCGTTTCGACAGCAAAATAAAAGATTTATGGGCACCGAAAAGCGCCAAAATCAGGGAAATGACAATATTAACTGTTTCGATAGCATTTGAGCCTGTATATTCGCGCCTGTGATTGAGGGGCACCAAACATGTATCCACGTCTGTCGGTACTGGGAATTTTTCTATTCGGATTGGCATTGTCGGCTTGCGCCGGGCGCGCGCCCTATGGCGACGCCAAGCAATGGCTGGAAGAAATCGATCCCGGCAAGGGCCGCATTTTCGTCTATCGGAACCGCAACCCCCTGACTATGTTTTTTCCCTATACCTTCGTTATCGATGGCAAGGAAGTCGCCGACTTTCATAGCGGCACCGGTTTTTACCGCGACGTGAAACCCGGCAAGCACACCATCACCTACAACCGCAGCAAACAAAAAATGGAAATCAACGTTCCCGAAAGCAAACAGGTGTTCATCAAATATAGTTTGGTTTCGGATTTATCCGACCCTTCCAACTGGATGGTATCGGTGATGCCGCCAAGAGAAGGCGACCGGGAAATGGAACGCACAATCTTGATCGAGGGAACGCTACCCCCCGACCGGGGCCCGCGCGTCTACTTCTAACCTCCGCCCTTATTTAAGGGCCACGCAATGTTGCAAACCAAATCCGAAGACGAGGCCAGCGGCGAGATCGCCGAAGCCACCGACGATGCGCTCTATTGTTCCGGCTGCTTGCATTTGATCACCCGCGTCCGCTGGCAAATATCGCGCAAAGGCGATCACGCGCATACGGTGTTCAATCCCGCCGGCCAGCTGTTTAAAATCGGATGTTATTCGGATGCGCCGGGGGCCACGCCGAGCGGCGATGCGTCAGAGGAATTCACCTGGTTCCCGGGCACCGTCTGGCGCATTGCCCTTTGCCAAAACTGCGGGCGCCATATGGGCTGGCAATTTTTGGGCGATGACGATTTTTTTGGCCTCATCACGGCGCACTTGAGCGGCAACACTTGAGCGGCAACAGGGGCTGACGGAAACTCGCTTAAACCACCGAAGCCAGTTTGGCGGGCGCACCGGCGATGATCAAGTTGGTGTTTTTTTCGTGCTGTTCCAGCAGCTTCCACATGACGGCGGGGATATTTGAAATCGCATCCGCTGGTATCTCAAACAGGTTGGCCCCCTGGGCGGGCCGGTACTCGTCGGTCAGGTCCTGATCAAACAGGATCGTCTCCTCGCCAAAGAAATCTCCGGCGGTCAGGGTTTGCACCACCTCGCCGTTCACCAGCTTACCGCAGGTTCCGCCGGCCACGATGAATATGGAGCGGGCTTGGTCCGCCTTGATCGGCTCGTTCTCGCCTTCGTAGCTGTGCCGGATCATCTGATCCGCCACCCGGTTCTGGACAGCCGGAGAGATGGAGCCGCCGAACAGCCAAGTGCGGTTCAGAAATTCCCGGTACTCATGCATTTTCTCGATGCGCGCGCTCAAATTGGTTCGCCCTATAAATTCGGAAAACGATTTGGAGGGCAGCCGTAGCGCGACCACATAGCCGATGGTCCGATAGGTATAGAGCGATTGAAAGCCGTGAATGCCGGAATATTCGCCAACCATGCCGCCGGCGGACATGGCGTTGTAATATTCTTCTTCGGAATTGATCTGTTCCACATTGCCGGTGAGGATCAGATAAATATCGTCGTTCACTTGGCCTTTTTTCAAGATGATCGTGCCCGGCATAAACTCGACGATTTGATTGTTCAGCATTGTGCGAAAATGATGCTTGTCGATATCGGGGAAATTGGCCCTAAGAAATTCAAAGGCGATGCGCCGCATATTGTCTGATTGATCGGCGATCAACACATCGGCCATGCCAAATGGCGCGCTCGAGCCGATTTCCTTTTGCGAACTGGTCAGCGCCTCCGATTGATGGGACAGAATGATTTTGTCCGACGCGTCTTCCTTGAAGTCCTCAGCGGCGCCATGGATCAAGCCCCCGCCCACATCGATCTTTTTCAATTCCACATGCGCCAGATATTCCTGGCGCACCTGTTCGAACCGGGATTGATCGAAGCTGTTATCCGCCGGCACTTCGTCGATCATACCGCGCATCACCTTGAAGGACGCAATATCAGCGAGGTGCGCATAGGTAAGGTAGCGCCCCTCCCAGAAGGTGCGGAAGCTGAGGACGCTGGTTTCCACCGGGTGCGGCGACAAAAGCGGGCGCACCTCCAGCCCTTCGATATCGTTCCACAAATCAAATTCCAGATCGATAATATCGAAGTAGGAGGAAACCAGGCTCTCTTCCTTGGACATCAGCGCCGCCAGCTTTTTGAATACCGAGGCGCGGACCACGGGCGTGGCGAAATATTTGATGCGGTGATCGGCGCGCATCAGCGTGGTCAGCCCGGAGAAATGATCGTCGTGACAATGGGTGTGGAATATCCCCTCGATCTCGTTGATGCCGATGCCGAGCGCGGTCAGGCTGTATTCCACATTGGGTCCCGCATCGATCAGGTAAATCTTGCCCTGATAAACCAATATGGATGACATCGAGGGCCGGTTGACGTCCCAGCCATCGCCCTGGCCGGAATGGATAACGGCGAAATATTCGCGGCTGATGTTCTGGAATCCAAGCGGATAGGGCGAGCGGTATTTTTGCCCCTGGGGCAGGTTGAGATCGACAATGACAATCTCGTCTTCATAGGTGAATTCAAAAATATTGGTGTCGATGCGGCAGACCATGACGCCGCCCCGGATTTCCTTAGGGGCGGCATCGATAATATGCGAATCCAGCAATTCCTCGGTCGCGCGGATATTGCCGAAGGCGAACTTGGACTTCATATCCATGATCAGTTCGGCGTCGGCAGCGCTCATCCCGGTCGCCATGATCTCGGCTTTCGAGGTCAGGCCGTAATTGCCCCGGTAGATATATTGCATTTGCGCGCGAACCTGCCCCTCGGAGCCGAGCAGCAGCGGGCGCACGCCGGTGTTGTTGGGATGGTCCGGCAGCAGCATGCCTTGGCGGTAGAGCATCTGCAGAACCGGAAATTCCGACAGATTGCAAAAGGCGCCATTCTGGATCGGCAAATCCGACAGCAGGATGGCGTTGGGTCCGGTTTCAAATTGAACCCCGTCTTTTTCGGTCGTCTGGATAAAGCCGCGCTGCATCAAATGCTTGACCGCGTCTTCCGGGCATCCGCAAAGAATGGACATCCCGGCCTCGGGCACTTCCACCCAAATTACGCCGGTGGTGACCTTCGTCTTGATAATTTTCGGCAAATTCTTGACCCCAACAAATTTTATATTTTTTTGCATATGGAAGTCGTTCGGCTCCTTGGCCCCAAAGAAAACGCCGCCAGTATGCTCGGGGGATGCCTTGGCGGCGTATCAGGGGAAATTAGAATACGATGGCGTAAATAATACCACGAATCGATCAACCGACACCTATAGTGGCTTCTACGTAGCGCGTATCGGTTAGCGCAGGGGGATGCAACGGACGCGCTTAATCGGTCAGGCCGGCTTTGCGCAAACCTTCGAGGAACGCGTCGGCGTCCCTTGGGTCTTTGAACGGCAGCCGGCCGATATGCGCTTGGGGAGAATATTCGGGATTGATATCCACGCGAAAATCGAGCTGGCTGGATTTGAGGCCGTCCTGCATGGCGCGGCGAAATTGCCGGTCTTGGGAACCTGGCTAGTCATCGCCGAAATTCTGTACCAACGCACCGTATTTTTCGAGAAGTGATGTTTCGAGAAAATAACGGTCGATCAGTTTCAGATATTCAAACGCCCTGGCAATAAATTCCCGGTCCGCGGCAGACAACTTGGCGCGCGGGCGGGACAGGGATCCGCCCTTGGAATTGCGCTCCAGGTCCGGCTTGTAATAATTCACCAGGAATTCCCGAAGTTTGAAATTCTTTTCCTCTTTTTTCGACATTTGGCTGGCGCGTTTGCAAAGCCAGGCGGCGCGGCTCTTGACGGCGGTCACGATTTTATTGGCCTCGCCCGGCGCAACACTGCCATTCATGACCTGTCGTTGCAGGATGCAAAAAAAGGCGCGGCATTTTTCCGGCCGGTCGCCATAGAGCGAACAACTGCTGCCCGCAAGGCACGAACCCGGCTGATCGAATTGGAAGCTGCCTCTGGACCGGGCATAAACATCCACCCCGGCTTTTTCGATTTTTTTGATTTCATGGCTGAAGACGGTCACAGCGGTAAACAGCGAGCCGTCGCAACAGACGCCGCAGTTTTGGCAGAGCGCGCTGGCGGCCAGCGCCGTGTCGCCATCGTTGCCGATTTTGGCCGAGGAATCCATGGTGGGTAAAGATTATCGCCTGGGCGATACGGTAACAAGTTCGCCGTTCAGGAATTACCCAGCGGCGGCGATTATATCTTGAAACATTGCCATCAGATCAACTTTCACTAATTATGGCCGGCAAATATATTTTTCGGTGCAAGAAACAGCGGCGGCGCGGTGCCGGCACCGGAAAAAATACAATGGACAGGGACGCGGAATAAATGGAATCCAACATGCTTGATATGGCGCTCAGCGCCGCCGTGGCATTGTCTGACCCCTTGCGCCTCTCGTTCCTCGCCCTTGGCGTGCTTATCGGCCTGGTCCTCGGTGTCATTCCAGGCCTTGGCGGGCTGGTCGGGCTGTCGCTGTTGCTGCCATTTACGTTCAACATGGACCCGGTCACGGCGCTGGCCTTCATGATGGGGCTGAGCGCGGTGGTGGTGACTTCGGATACCATTCCGGCGGTCCTCTTTAGGTGTGCCAGGGACCGTCGGCTCGGCGGCGACCATCCTTGACGGCTATCCGATGGCGCGCAAGGGCGAAGCGGGCCGGGCTTTCGGGGCGGCCTTCACCGCCTCGGTGATCGGCGGGCTTTACGGGGCCATGCTGCTGGCCCTCTCTATTCCCATCATTCGCCCCATCATTTTGCAGATCGGCTCGCCGGAACTCTTGGCCATCTGCGTCTTCGGCTTGTCGTTGGTTGCGGTGCTCTCGGGCTCGACCCCCTTGAAGGGGCTGGCCGCCGCCTGCATCGGGCTGATGGTAGCCACGGCCGGCGATGATCCGCAGACCGGGACGCTGCGCTGGACTTTCGATACCCTCTATCTCTATGACGGCCTGCCGGTGGTGCCGCTGGCCCTCGGCCTGTTCGCCATCCCCGAGATCGCCGACATGGTGATCACCCGCCAAACGATCTCGGGCGGCGCCAACATCGGATCGCGCTGGTCCCAGTGGGAGGGCGTCAAGGATGTTTTTCGCAACAAGTTCCTGGTGCTGCGTTGCGCGTCCATCGGCTCCGGCCTCGGCGCCATCCCCGGCATCGGCGCCTCGGTCATCGACTGGATCGCCTACGGGCACGCGGTTCGCTCGATCAAGGATTCCGGCAAGACCTTCGGCAAGGGCGACGTGCGCGGTGTGATCGCGTCCGAGGCCTCCAACAACGCCAAGGAAGGCGGCGCATTGCTGCCGACCATTGCATTCGGTGTGCCCGGCTCGGCATCCATGGCATTGATTTTGGGCGCCTTTCTCATTCATGGCCTGATACCGGGGCCGGAAATGTTGGCCAAGCGGCTCGATATTACCTACACTCTGGTCTGGTCCGTCGCCCTCGCCAACATCCTCGGCGGCGGCATCTGTTTTCTGTTCGCAAACCAGCTGGCAAAAGTCGCCTTGATCAGGATCGGGATTTTGGCGCCCGTGGTGCTTGCCATCACCTACATCGGCGCCTTCCAGGGGCAGAATTCCTGGGGCGACATTTCCGCGCTGCTGATCTTTGGTTTCATCGGCTGGATGATGAAGCGGCTGCGCTGGCCGCGGCCGCCGCTGATCCTGGGCTTTGTGCTCGGCGGTTTGGTCGAGCGTTACATGTTCATTTCGGTCGAACGCTATAGCTGGGAATGGCTGTGGATTTTTCGGGAAGGCCTGTTTCGGCCCTGGGTGGATATCATCCTGTTGATGGCGCTCTACGGAATTCTGGCGCCCGTCATCCGGCGCTGGTTCGCCAGGCGGCGCACCGGCGAAAAGAACACGACGCGGATCGCATTCCAGCGCCAAAACCTCGATCCCGGCATGTATTTCAATTTCGCGATCCTGGCCATGTTCGTGGCCACCATCACCATTGCGTCCGGATGGGAATTCGGCGCCCGGCTGGTGCCGACCGTGGTCGGCTGGGGCGGTGTCATCTTCACCGGCGGCGCTATCTTTTCCGGGTTATTCCTGATGCCGGCCGCCCGGACGGCGCCATCCCAAGCCGGCGCCTTGGGGCCCGCCGCCGAGGAGGATGTCCATTTCGACATCCAGGCCGATTACGGCGATCTTTCGGTACGCACGATTTTCCACCGCGCGGCAAATTATTTCG
>CAUZTZ010000209.1:0-7624 GCA_963582805.1 Alphaproteobacteria bacterium | reverse complement strand
ACCCAACGGCAATATATTGGTGGCCGAGGGCGGCCGCGGGCGTTTCTTCCAGATCACCCCGGAAGGCGAAGTCGTGTGGGAATTCATCAATCCCTATTTCGACAAAAACGGGGTCGGCTGGATTTGGAACTGCGTCCAGAAAGCCAAATTCTACACCGCCGATCAGCTGCCGAACCTGGCTTGAAATACGCGCCTTTGCCAACGTGGAATTGACGTTGCCTTAGCCACAGGCGATCATGGCCGCCGAATGTCAGAAATCCCCGAACCCAACAAAAGCGATCCAAACCGCAGCGGCGGCAGATGGTCCGATCTCATGAGCGGGCCGTATGCGGTCTACACCATATTGTTGACCATGGGCACCATCCTGTTCGCGGTCAATTCGTTCGTGGTTTCGACCATCATGCCCTCGATCGCCGCCGAGATTGGCGGCATGCAATATTATTCCTGGTCGTTTTCCCTGTTCGCCGTCGGCTCGGTGATCGGCGGCGCCAGCGCCGGGCCGGTGCGCGAGGCGCTGGGCGATAAGTTAGCCTATTCGGGCGCCGGATTGTTGATGGTGATCGGCCTGGTTGGCGCGGCGCTCGCCGACGATATGCTGGTGCTCGTCTTCTGGCGGTTTTTTCAAGGCCTCGGCGGCGGCGCCATCGTCGCGCAAAGCTACGGCATGGTCGGCTCCATGTATCCGGCCCAATTGCGCGGCCGTATTTTGAGCGTGATTTCCACCGTCTGGGGCGTGGCGACGCTGATCGGGCCCGGCTTCGGCGCCATCTTCGCCGAATTGGGTAATTGGCGCGGCGCCTTTTGGGGTCTCGGTGTGCTCAGTATTTTGATCACCGTGGCGGCCTGGAAGATCATCCGCGGCACCGAAGGCCATGGCAAACTTTCGGCACTGCCTTACCGGCGGCTCATTCTGTTGGGTGGCTCGGTGCTGCTTTTGAGCCTGACCTCCCAGGTGGACGATAACATTATGCGCGGCTTGCTGATCGCCGCGTCGGTCATTTTGGCGGTGGTTGTCTTTCGCCTCGATGCACGTGCTGAAATAACCATGCTGCCCAGAAAAGCCATGGATATATTCTCGGCCATGGGCATGGCCTATTGGGCGATGCTGCTATCGACGGTGATACTGATTTTTCTCAATGTTTATTCGACCCTTTACCTGCAGGTGCTGCACGGCGCCTCGCCCTTGGTGGCCGCTTACCTGGCGGCGATCATGTCCTTTGCCTGGACAATCGGCGCTATCGTCGTCGCCGCCTGGACCGGGCAGCGCGAATTGATGGCCATCTTGTCGGGCATGATCCTGTTGGTGGTGGGAACCGTCGGGCTGGCTTTGTTCGTAACGTCAGGGCCGATCCTCTATCTAGCGGTCGCTTTTTTCGCCATCGGATTTGGCACCGGATTGTTCAACAACCCCCTGATCCAGCGCGCCATCGCCGCCGCCGGTGACGACGAGCGCCATATCGCCGGCGCCGCCGTACAGACCATCCGCACGGTGGCCTTTGCCTTCGGCGCCGCCCTGGCCGGGCTGATCGCCACCATGGGCGGGCTCGGCCCGGTTGCCAAACCGGCGCCCGATATCCTGGCCCACGCCATGAATTGGGTCTATGGCATCAATGTGATATTTGCCGTGGCGGCGCTGATGGTGACCGTGCCGCTGATCCTCCAGGCCCGCCGCCTGATCGCCGAGGCCGCCGAATAGATGGCCGCCGGTCAGACGGACCTGCCCAAAAAAACAAGCTGGGCGGATTTGTTCAGGGGCGGGCTGGCGCGCTACACCATCATTCTTAATCTCGGCGTTCTCCTTTACGGCATCGATATCTATCTGATCGCATCGATCATGCCGACGGTGATCGCCGATGTGGGCGGGCTACGCTTTTATACCTGGACCTTCATTGCATTTTCCGTCGGCTCGATCATCGGCACCGCAAGCGCCGAGCCGATCCGCCGTTCCCTCGGGCGCCGCTACGGCTATAGCTTGGCCGGCCTTATCTTCCTCATCGGTATTACCGGTTCGGCCCTGTCGGGCGGTATTTTCACGCTGATCTCCTGGCGTTTTATCCAGGGCTTGGGCGGCGGCTCCATCGTGTCGCAATCCTATAGCATCATCGGCGAGGTGACCCCCAGCCATCTTCGCGCCCGGGCGCTTTCGTTCGTCTCGATAACCTGGGGCCTGGCAACAATCGTCGGGCCCACATTCGGCGGCGTGTTCGCCGAGCTCGGCTCCTGGCGCGGCGCCTTTTGGGCGGTTGTTCCGCTGGCGGTTCTGTTCACCGGCGCCGTTTGGATGATCATTCCACACACCCGGATCAGCGGCGCCGTCAGCGGCATCCCGGCTTCCCGGCTGGCCCTGATCGCCGCCGCCATTTTGTGCCTTAGCCTGTCATCGCAGATGGAAACCATGACCATGCGCTTGGCCCTTGCCGTTCTGTCGCTGGCCATGACCGCGGCATTCTTTATGCGCGACGACGCCGCGGCAAACCGAATGTTGCCGTCGAAAGCCATGTCGATGTTCACCGTGCTTGGCTCGGCCTATTGGATATTGTTGATCAATTCACTGGTGCATACGGTGATCGGCGCCTTTGGCCCCCTGTTTTTGCAGGTGCTGCATGCCCAATCGCCGCTCATCGCCGCCTGGGTGTTTGCGCTCACCTCGCTCTTTTGGACCGTCGGCGCGGTGCTCGTCGGCGGCTTGGCGGGCCGCGCCGTTGCCATTTCTATCGGTGCGGGATTGGTTCTGGTGCTGATCGGAACCATCGGCGTGGCGCTGTTCGTGCTTCCAGGCCCGGTCTGGGCAATCGCGCTATCCTTTACCCTGGTCGGGCTCGGCACCGGCCTGTGCTACAACCATCTGATCGCCTGGTCGATAGCCACGGTGCCGCCCGATCAACAGCCGGTGGCCGCTTCGTCGGCGGCGACCATGCGGGCGCTCGGTATCGCCTATGGCGCCGCCATCGCCGGGTTGCTGGGTGCTTTTTCCGGCCTGACCGACGATGCGCCACGGGCGGTTTTCGAAAACGCCATGACCGTCGTCTATAATTCCAACGTCCTGGTCGCCGTCATCGCCGTTGCCGCCGGCTTGATCCTCTGGCGAAACAGAGCGCGGATGCAGACAGCTTAATTTTTCAAGAAAGACAGAAGCGCCGCGTTGAAGGCATCGGAGCGCTCCATATTGCAAAGATGGGCGGCCCGCTCCAGCAATACCAGCGTTGAGCCCGGCACGGCTTGATGCATGTCCTCCGCCTGTTTGGGGAAATCGCCCACATCCTCGGTGCCGGCCAGAAATAGCGCCGGGCACTGGATATGCCCAAGCCGGGCTTCGTGATCGACGCCGGCGACGGCGGCGACACCGCCCCTGAAACCATCCAAGTCCGTCGCCCGGATCATGGCGGCGACCTTGTCCACGTCCGCCGCATCGGCCGCCGGCGTGAACCAGTTGCCGGAGAATTCTTCGACCACCGCCTCCATGCCGCCCGCATCGGCGGCTTCGATACGCCTTGCCCAGCCTTGCAGATGCATTTCGGTGGAGCGGCAACGGGCATCGCAGATGGCGGCGCTTAAGATCCGCTCCGGGTAGCTGGTGATCAGCTCCAACCCCATGGCGCCGCCGATGGAGAGCCCCACATAATGGCTTTGCTCGATGCCGAGCGCGTCCCAAAGCCCGACCACATCGGCGGCGAGTAGCGCCAAATCGTAGGGCGGCGGCGTCACCGTGGTGCCGCCATGGCCGCGAAAATCATAGCGCAGCAGTTGATGCTCAGCGCCCAGGGCTTCGAGCTGCGCATCCCACATGTGCAAGTCGGTGGCCAGGGAATTGGAGAAGGTGATCCAGGGCGCGCCATCGCGCCCATCGATACGGCAATGGATCGAAATCCCGTTCGCCTCTACGTCCATCTCGCCCGCCGTTGCCATCATGCGCGCCCCATGCTGTACTCGCCCGGGCCCATGAGGCCCGCCGCCCTGCCAATTGTCAATTGAACTTGGAAGCCATGAACGCATCCCCCGACCTGATGACCGAAGAGCGGCGCCTGATCAAGGAAACCGCGCGCAATTTCGCCATCAACGAAATTCTGCCCCTGGCCAATGCGCTGGACCCGGTCGAAGGCGACGTGCCGCGCGAGCTGATCCAGAAGATGGCCGATCTCGGCTTCTTCGGTATTTTGATTGCCGAGGAATTCGGCGGCATGGGCCTCGGCGCGTTCGAATATTGCCTGGTGGCGCAAGAGCTAAGCCGGGCCTGGCTGTCCGCCGGCACCCTGCCCCGCCATGGCAGCTGGATCATGGGCACCGAGACCCTTGCCGATGACCGCCGCCGCGATATTTTGAGCCGCGCCGCCAAGGGTGAGTTTTTGAGCGCGCTCGCCATGTCCGAGCCGCAAACCGGCTCCGACGTCTCCAACATCCAGACCCGAGCGCGCCGGGATGGCAGCGACTGGCTGATCACCGGCAACAAATATTGGTGCACCTATGCGGACGGCGCCGATTGCATCATCGTCATCGCCCGCACCGCCCCTGACATAGACCCGGTGCATCCGCACCGGGGGCTCACGGCGCTCATGGTGGAAAAACCGCGCGGTGAATTTGTGGATGGATTGCAGGGAACGCCGATCCCCAAGATCGGCTATTTCGGCTGGAAGACCTGGGAGCTGGCTTTCGATAATGTGCGCGTGCCGCAAGATGCCATGCTTGGGCAAGAGGGCCGCGCCTTTTATCTGATGGCGGAAAGTCTGGAGCTGGGCCGCGCCCACACGGCGGCGCGCGCCATCGGCTTGGCCCGGGGGGCGCTGGAGGATTCCATCGCCTATGCCGGGTCACGGGAACAGTTCGGCCGGCCCATTGCCGAGTTTCAGGCGATCCGATTCAAGATCGCCACCATGGCCACCGAGATCGAAGCCGCCGAAGCCCTCCTGCACCGGGTCTGCACCGCAATCGATAGCGGCCGGCGCTCGGACACCGAGGCCGCCATGGTAAAGTACTTTGCCGCCGAGATGGCCGAGCGGGTCACCTCCGAAGCCATTCAAATTCACGGCGGCGCGGGTTATACCAAGCATCATCAGGTGGAACGCTATTGGCGGGATGCGCGCCTGACCAAGATATTCGAAGGCACGTCGGAAATTCAGCAGCGCATCATTTCCGATAACCTGCTGGGCCGCCAAAGGGATTAACGATGGCTTTTGAGGTAACGAAACTGACCGATTGTCTGGGCGCCGAAATATCCGGGCTGGATTTGCGCCAACCGTTCGACGCGGAAACCCTGGCCGGGGTGCGCGCCGCCTGGCTGGATAACCTGGTGTTGTGCTTTCGCGGCCAAAAATTGAGCGATGCGGAGCTGATCGCATATTCGGAACAGTTCGGCGAGTTGGACCGGGTGCCCGCCTGGGACCAGTTCCACGCCGAGGGGTTCCCGGAAGTGCTGGTGGTATCCAACGTCACCAAAGGCGGCCAGGCCATCGGCGTGCTCGGCGACGGCGAGGCGTCCTGGCATACGGACATGTCCTATATTGAGCGGCCGCCGACGGCCAGCGTCCTGCACGCACACGAAATCCCCGCTTCCGGCGCCGATACCAGCTTTCTGAATATGGTCGCGGTATTAGATGCATTGGCGCCCGAGCTTTTGGAAAATATAAGTGGGCGCCATCTAAACCATGACGAAACCCACGATTCGTCCGGCAAACTCCGCCCCGGAAAAACGGCAAGCGCCGATGTGAGTGCCATGCCCGGCGCCCGCCACCCGATGATCCGGGTGCATCCCGAAACCGGCCAAAAGGCCCTGTTCCTGGGCCGCCGCCTGCACGCCCATATCATCGGCATGGATGTTGCGGATAGCGAAGCATTGCTCGATCAACTCTGGCAGGTCTGCGCCCGGGATGAATTTGTCTTCCGCCATCAATGGCAATTGGGCGATGTGCTGATGTGGGACAATCGCTGCACCATGCACCGGCGCGAAGCGTTCGATCCGGCGGCCAGGCGCATCATGCACCGGACCGAGATTATCGGCGATGTGCCGGTGGCGGCCACATGAGCGACGATAAACAAGCGGATTTCCACAAACGCCTCGGCGCCAAAAATGTCGGCGCCCTGTGGGTGGCCAGGCGCGGCGTCGATCTGACCAAGCCGGCGGCTACCGGGAAGCCGGCGCATTGGGCTTACGAGGATTTGCGCCCCGACATCATCGAGGCCGGCGCCATCGTCACCGCAGAAGATGCCTTTCGCCGCGTGCTGGCCCTGGAAAACCCGGCCTGGCCCGGCGAGATGCGGGTCACCAACGCCCTCTATGCCGGCATCCAGCTTGTGCGCCCCGGCGAGACCGCGCCCTGCCACCGGCATTCCCAGACGGCGCTGCGTTTTGTGCTCGAAGGCACCGGCGCCTACACCAGTGTCGACGGCGAGCGGGCGCCGCTGGCACCGGGCGATTTCGTTATTACCCCCAATTGGAGCTGGCACGATCATATCAACGAGGGCGACGAAGACGTGACCTGGCTGGACGTGCTGGATACGCCCATGGTCGGATTTTTCGATACCGTGTTCCGGGAATTCCACAATGACTTCAGCCATTCCATCACCAAGCCGGACGGCTATTCCCCGGCCCAGTATGGCGCCAACATGGCGCCGGAGCCGGGCGGCGACCATGCAAGGGCAGCCTCGCCGGTGTTCCGCTATGGCTTCGATGAGACCCGCGCCGCGTTGCAGCGTGTGGCCGAGGGCGGCGATGCGCACCCTGTGTTCGGCCACAAGCTGCATTATATCGATCCCACCGATGGCGGGGCGGCGACGCCGACCATGGACGCCGCCATGCGGCTATTGCCGAAGGGCTTCAAAGGCAACGATTACCGGGCCACCGACGGCCTCGTCTACTGCGCCATCGAAGGCGCCGGGCGGGTAATCTTCGACGACCATAGCTTCGCCTTTGCAGAGCGCGATGTGTTCGTGGCGCCCGGCTGGCACCGCCACCGCATCGATTGCCCCGGCGGCGCCATGCTGTTCAGCGTCTCCGACCGCGCCGCCCAGCAAAAGCTCGGCCTCTGGCGGGAAGAAACTTCGGCCTAGATCGCCGGTCCTCGCCGACCTCATGTTTCGAGACACTCGCTTCGCTCGCTCCTCAGCATGAGGGCTAGTCTATGATGAAAATATCAACCTCATCCTGTGGAGCGTTCCGTTGGGAGCGCGTCTCGAAGCCTTATCCTGAGGAGTACCGCAGGTTCGTCTCGAAGGATGGCGGCTGGGACGGGTTTGCAGTCCGGGGCGCCTTCCAAATACGCGCAGTAGCGGGCGTAGCGCCAATCATTATCGGCCATGAAAATACCGGTCTCGGCGAATCTAAATTTTTTCATGACTAATCCATGGGTCGGTTTGACTTCCAAATTTAATTATATCCTTGTTGTGATTGCGTGGACCTTTAACCCGCCAGCCAACCTAACTGACTGATATTATTTGTTTTTTCCCATTCACCCTCACAACATACAAGCCAGCATATGAAACATATGGGTTGGCCAAATGTTTTTTGTTGTACATCAATAGACCTGTTGCAAAAGTAGGGTCCTGATTTCCGGGACACAACTTCCCTTTTAGGTCTGCTGGTTAAAACCCGGCGGCGAAGTTGATGATCCCGGCCACGGTGCTGATTTTGACG
>CAUZTZ010000208.1:0-7635 GCA_963582805.1 Alphaproteobacteria bacterium | reverse complement strand
ATCGATCTTAAGGCGGCGCCGAAGACGCCAGATAAAACGTCTGAACCGGCAAAGCTGGATAAACCTGACGACGTGATTATCTTTCAGGCCAACGCATAGCTGGGAGTCCCTGGACGGTCGAAAGAATTGAGCGATACGAGAGGAATTATCGGACGATTTTTTGATACAAATATTATCGATACGACCGATGTCTTGATGGGCATCGGCTACGATAATACCCATAAGGAGACGGATAACCTTTTGGAGCATGCGGCCAAGAATTCCAGACCCGTCCAACGCATCGATTTTCGCCTGGAAAGCCTGCAAACAATTGCATATTGCAATGTTCGCCGGGGAGAAAAAAACTACTCGAAAAGAGTCCCCGAAATGTGCAAGGCGTGGGATTTCATCCAAAATATCGGCACCCGGTTTTCTACGGATTCCAAGCAAATTCGCTACCTGCGCTATGCCGCCTGTAAGATTACAGCACACAAACTGAAAAAAGTGTGCGATGCGCATCCCAACGCCGCCGGCTATATCGGCAAAATGTGTAACCCGGAAACAACCCCGGAAACTGCCGCTGAAACCAGTAAACGCTGTACCGCATATTTGACGGGTGGCTAACCGAAGCGCCCGGCCTATCGCCGCGTGAAGCCGCCTAAACCGTCCGCACCTCGACAACGCCGGGGATGGCTTTGACCGCTTGCGCCATGGCCGGTGATACGGAATATTTATCGGGCAGGCGGATTTCGACCTCTTCCGACAGGTTTTCCACTTGCAGCCGCGAGATCAGCACCACCTCGCCCCTGCCCTTGGGCTCCTGGCCAAGCACTTCCTTGATCGAGGTGAGCGCCTCAGCCCCGTCGATAAACACTTTAAGCGCCATATCGGTGCGCGCCGTCGCCGCATCCAGGTCTTCGATATTTTGCACCGTGATGCGCACGCTTTCGCCGGTAAATTGAATGGCGCCTTTGATATAGACCGCCTTGCCGCTTTCCAGCAGGTCCCGGTGGGCGTTGAGGGTTTCCGCAAAGACCGTCACCTCATATTCGCCGGAGCTGTCTGATAGCTGCACGAAGGCGTATTTGTTGCCCTTTTGCGAGGTGCGCTCTCTTTTCGATATGACCATGCCGGCGAGGCGCACCGGCCCATCCTTGCCCGCTGCCAGGGCGACCTGATAACTCACCACTCGGAGCCGTTCCAACTGAGACTCATAAGCGTCATTGGGGTGCGCCGACATATAAAAGCCGACGGCGCCGAACTCTTCTTTGAGGCGGTCCGCTTCCAGCCAATCGGGGGTTTCGGGCAAGGGCACATCCGCCGCGACGGGGTCTTCATCACCAAAGAGACCGATCTGGTTGCTTTCCCTTTCCAGCCGAGCCGCATTGGCGTGACGGATCAAAATCTCGGCGCCCCCCATCAGGCGGCGGCGGTTTTTGTCGAGCCCATCGAAAACTCCGGCCCGGATCAGGTTCTCCAACTGGCGCTTGTTAAGCACCTTGGAATTCATGCGCCCGGCGAAATCATGGATGGACGTGTAGGCGCCGTCCGCCTCGCGCACCGCGACGACGCTTTGCATGGCAGCCTCGCCCACATTTTTGAGAGCCGCCAGGGCGTAGCGGACGGCGTCGGTCGCATCGCCGGTCTCCTCAACCTGGAAGACCGCGCCGGAAACATTGATATCGGGCGGCAGCAACGGAACATCCATGCGTTTCAACTCTTCTTTGAACGTTGCCAGCTTGTCGGTGTTGTGGATATCCAGGGTCATCGAGGCGGCCATGAACTCGACCGGGTAATTGGCTTTCAAATAGGCCGTCTGATAGGCCACCAACGCATAGGCGGCGGCGTGGGATTTGTTGAAGCCGTAACCGGCGAACTTGGCCATTTGGTCGAAGATTTCCGATGCCTTGGCTTCGGGCACGCCCCTGGCGACGGCACCGTCGGTGAATTGCTTGCGCTGGTCGTCCATTTCTTTTTGGTCTTTTTTGCCCATGGCGCGGCGCAAAATGTCGGCGCCGCCGAGAGAGTAGCCGGCCAATTCCTGGGCGATCTGCATGACCTGTTCCTGATAGATCATGATGCCGTAGGTTTCCTTCAGGATCGCCTGCAACGATGGATAGAGGTAATCGGGCGCTTCGCGGCCATGCTTGCGCGCCACATAGCTGGGGATATTGTCCATGGGCCCTGGCCGGTAGAGGGACACGATGGCGATAATCTCTTCGAAACTGTCCGGCTTCATGTTGCGCAAAATGTCGCGCATGCCGGAACTTTCCAACTGGAACACGCCGGTGGTGGCGCCCCGGCTAAGCAATTCGAACGTCTTGGCGTCATCGAAGGGCAAATCCAGAAGATCAATTTCGTGGCCGCGGGCTTTCATCAATTTCAAGGCGGTCGAAAGCACAGTAAGCGTCTTGAGACCGAGGAAATCAAACTTGACCAGACCCGCCGCCTCCACCGGTTTCCAGGAATACTGGGTCACCGGAATGTCGGAACGGGGATCGCGGTAAAGCGGGATCAATTCGGTCAATGGCCGATCACCGATGACCACGCCGGCGGCGTGGGTGGAGGCATGCCGGTAAAGCCCTTCCAGCTTTTTGGCGATCTCCACCAGCCGCGCCACGGTTGGATCGGTCTTGATCTCCTCCTGCAATTGCGGCTCGCCATCGATGGCTTCTTGCAGGGTTACCGGCGCCGCCGGATTGTTGGGCACCAATTTGCAAATCCGGTCCACCTGCGGATAGGGCATTTGCAACACGCGGCCCACATCGCGGAGCGCGGCGCGCGGCTGCAGGGTCCCGAAGGTGATGATCTGGGCGACCCGGTTGGCGCCGTATTTTTCCTGCACGTAGCGGATCACTTCGTCGCGCCGGTCCTGACAGAAATCGATGTCAAAGTCAGGCATGGATACCCGCTCAGGGTTCAAGAAGCGTTCGAACAACAAACCGAAGCGCAAGGGATCTAAATCGGTAATGGTCAGCGCCCAGGCCGCGACCGAGCCGGCGCCCGATCCCCTGCCCGGCCCGACCGGAATGCCCTGACCCTTGGTCCATCGGATAAAGTCGGCGACGATCAGGAAATAGCCCACATAATCCATCTGCTCGATGACGCCGAGCTCATAGGCCAGACGCTCCCGATAGGGCTTGGCGGCGGCCTCTTTTTCATCGGCGCTCATGGCATCGGTAAATATTTGCGCGTTGAGACGGGCTTGCAGGCCTTCGCCGGCGAGGGCTTCGAATATCTCCGCATCTGAGCGCCCGTCGCCGGAACTTGGCGGGCGCGGCAATAATGGCGGGCGCCCCTCGGCCATGACGCCGCAGCGTTGGGCGATGACCAGGGTATTGACGATGGCTTCGGGCAGATCGGCGAACAGGGCGCGCATTTCCTGAGGCGACTTGAAGCGATGCTCAGGGCTAAGTTTGCGCCGCCCGGTCTGGCTTACATAGGCGCCGTCGGCGATGCAGATAAGGGCGTCATGCGCCTCGTACATATCGTCCGAAATAAAGAAACATTCGTTGGTGGCCACCAGCGGGATATCGCGCGCATAGGCCAGGTCCAGAAAGGCCGCCTCGATGGTGCGCTCCTCGCCCAGATTGTGGCGCATGATTTCCATGTACAGCCGGCCTCGGAACGCCGCTTGCAACCGATCCAAAAGCGCCTCCGCCGCCGGTGTCTGGCCGCCCGCCAGGAGCCGCCCGACGCCACCCGCCGGCCCGCCGGTCAGCGCGATCAGCCCATCCGCATGAGCCTCGACATCTTCCAGGGACAAACGCGGCTCCCCCTCGCCGTCCGGGTCCAGGTGGGATTTACTGATTAATTTCAACAGGTTGCCAAAACCGGTATCATCTTGCGCCAGGACCACCAGTTGATCGGCGGGCTCTATTGCGGCGCTGCCGGGCGGCCGCTGGGCGGCGTTGCCTTCCTCGCCATCGCCCCGGTAAGGGGTTAAGGCAAGCTGGCATCCGATGATCGGCTGCACGCCGCCGGCGGCGCATTTTTCGGAAAATTCCATGGCGCCGAACAGATTGACCGTGTCGGTCATGGCCACCGCCGGCATGTGCATGCCCTGGCATTGCGTGACCAGATCGGGAACCTTTATGGCGCCTTCCAGAAGCGAATAGGCGGTGTGGACGCGAAGATGAACAAAATCGGCTATGGGCATGCCAAAAGAATTTCAGATTCGCATTCGCCTGTCACCGACTTATCCCCAAAATTTTGAATAAAACGGGGGATAAGCTGTTAGCCCTACGCCCCTACTCGCCTTCGTAGCGGAAGCGGTAGGCGTCGCCGGCGCGCTCGATGGTGCCGAAGGTTGGCGGCGGGAAATGGGCCGGCACGACGATCAAATCGGTTTCGGCGGCGCGCTCGCAGAAATCCCGGCGCGTCTTGATCGCCATCTCCAGGTCGTCGCAGAAACCCGAACACCAGTCGAGATAGGTCAGTTGCAAGGGATGGTGGGTCATATCGCCGATGAAGATGGCGTGCTCGCCGCCGCCCTCCACATTGATACCCACATGGCCGGGAGAGTGACCGATCAGCGGCTCAAGCCAAATGCCGTCCTCGACGGCATGGTCCATGGGAACCAGTTGCGACTGGCCGGCGGCGACGATAGGCAGGACACTGTCGACCAGATGTGTCAGGGGCTGCTCGGCAGCATTATTGACGGCTTCCCAATGGGTAAATTCGGGCTCGGCGAAAAGATATTTGGCGTTCGGGAAGGTGGGCACCCACTGGCCGTTTTCCAACTTGGTATTCCAGCCCACATGGTCCGGGTGCAGATGCGTACAAAGGACAATATCGATATCCTCAGGGCTAGCGCCGGCAGCCGCCAGACGCTCCAGCCAGGGTGTGTTCAACTGGTTGGCCATGGGATTGGGGCGTTCCTTGTGGTTGCCAAAGCAGCCATCGATCAAAATGGTGTGGTGCGGGGTCTTCAACAGGAAGCTTTGGACCGGCGCCACCAGCAAATCGGTCTCGGGATCATAATGGCGTGGCACCAGCCAAGATGCATGTTCCGCCAATATCTCCGGCGTGCAGTCGGGCAGCAGGCGCCAAGGCTCAAACCTCGGGCCCTCTAATTCGATGATCATGTCGATGCTGATTTTGCCGATGTTACGTGTAGGCATGAGAACCTCCCTTGTTTGAATAAATACCGTGGACTAGCCCGCCACCAGCACGCCGTCTTCGAGACGCAAGATGCGGTCCATGCGCGCCGCCAGGGCGGGGTTGTGGGTGGCGATCAGGGCGGCGAGACCAGCGCCGCGCACCTGGCTCATCAAAAGCTGAAACACCTCGTCGGCGGTGCCGGGATCAAGATTGCCGGTGGGCTCGTCGGCGAGCAGGATTTTGGGCGCGTTGGCCAGCGCCCGCGCAATGGCGATGCGCTGCTGCTCGCCGCCCGACAGGCGCGCCGGGCGGTGGCTGGATCGTGCCTCTAGCCCCATGGCGTCGATCAGTTCCGATGCCCTGACGCGTGCGTCAGCCTTGGATTTTCCGGCGATAAGTTGCGGGATGACGATGTTTTCCAGCGCCGTGAATTCGGCCAGCAGATGGTGATACTGATAGACAAAGCCCAAATCGCTGCGCCGCACCAGGGTGCGTTCCTCTTCGGATAAAGCGCCCGCCGGACGGCCGCCGATTTCGATGTCGCCGGCTTCGGCCTGCTCCAGTAATCCGGCGATCTGAAGAAGTGTGGATTTGCCGGACCCGGACGGCCCCACCAGGGCGACAATCTCGCCCTCCATCAAGTGCATGTCGAGCCCGCGCAAAACCTCAAGCTCGGTCTCGCCCTGATGAAAGGTCTGCTTGATACCGGTGAGTTTCAGGATTCTGTCGGGCATATCGTTCGCCGCGTCACTCGTAGCGGAGCGCTTCGACCGGGTCCAGGCGCGCCGCCCGCCAGGACGGATAGAGGGTCGCCAGGATCGATAGCGCCAATCCCATAGCCACAATCGCCGTCACCTCGCCGGCATCGACGATGGCCGGCAGATGCGACAGGAAATAAATCTCCGATGCGAACAGCTCGGTACCGGTCAGGCCCTGCAGCCATTGGCGCACGGTTTCGATATTCTCGGCAAAGCTGAGCCCCAGGATAAAGCCGAACAGGGTCCCGATCACACCGACGCTGGCGCCGGACAAGAAGAATATCCGCATGATCATGCCCCGGGTCGCGCCCATGGTGCGCAGGATGGCGATATCGCGGCCCTTGTCCTTGACCAGCATGATCAGGCTGGAAATGATGTTGAAGGCGGCGACCACAATAATCAAAGTCAGGATCAGGAACATGACGTTGCGTTCCACCTGGATGGCGTTGAAGAAGCTCGAATTTCGCCGTTGCCAGTCGACCGTCCTGCCCCTCCGGTCGAGGGCTCGCCATATGGTCCGGGACATGGCTGGCGCGGCGTCCGGATTGTCGATCACAACGTCCAGGTAATTGACCGCTTTGGGCAGCTTGAAATAAATCTGGGCGGCTTCCAGGGGCATGAAGATAAAGCTGGAATCATATTCATGCATGCCGACATTGAACAACGCAGAAACCGTATAGGCGCGCATGCGGGGCACCGTGCCGAAGGCGGTGACATTGCCCTTCGGCGAGATCAGCGTGATTTTGCCGCCGACGCGAAGCCCCAGATTGCGGGCCAGCCTTGTGCCGATCAGCACGCTGTCCTGGCCGCCGAAGTCTTTTAAACTGCCGGCGGCGATATTGTCGGCGATGATCGGCCGCTGGCGCGCATCGGCGGGCCGTATGCCGCGCACCAGGGCGCCATTGGCGTTGCCGCCGGCAGCCGCCATCACCTGGCCCTCGATAATCGGCGTGACTTTGCGCACGCCGGCCATCTTGGCGATCTTGTTCGCGGTGGCATCGAAATCGGTCAGGCTTTGCGAGGTGCCATAGACGCTGATATGGCCATTGACGCCGAGAATGCGGCCCAGCAATTCCTGGCGGAAACCGTTCATCACCGACATGACGATGATCAGCGTGGCGACGCCAAGACCGATGCCGAGCAGGGAAAACCAGGCGATGACCGAAATAAAACCTTCCTGGCGGCGAGCCCGCAAATAGCGCATGGCCATCATCCATTCGAAGGTGGAAAACATAGCCCCTAGCCCGCCGGGCTGGTGAGTTTGTTTAAGGCGGCATCGATGCTCATTTCTTCGCGCGCGCCGCTGGCCCGGGATTTCAATTCAACAACGCCGCTTTCCAGCCCGCGCGGCCCGGCAATTATCTGCCAAGGCAGGCCGATCAAATCCATGTCGGCGAACTTGACGCCGCCGCGCTGGTCGCGGTCATCCAAAAGCGCATCCTTACCGGCATTGCCGAGCTTTGAATAAATCTCTTCAGCGGCGGCATCGCATTTCTCGTCGCCGGCGCGCAGATTGATGATGCCCACATCGAACGGCGCCACGGATTCGGGCCAGATAATGCCGTCCTCGTCGTGGCAGGCCTCGATGATGCCGCCCACCAGACGCGAGACGCCAATGCCGTAAGAGCCCATTTCGATGGCCACCTTGTCGCCCTTTTCATTGTTGACGGTGGCGTTCATGGCTTCGGAGTACTTGGTGCCGAAATAAAAGATGTGACCGACCTCGATGCCGCGGGCAACGATCAGATCATCGCCAAATCCCGCCTCAACCTCCGCATCCCGCTTCTCGTCGGTG
>CAUZTZ010000207.1:0-7663 GCA_963582805.1 Alphaproteobacteria bacterium | reverse complement strand
ATGGCGCCGATGCGGGTGCAGGCGAGCATGGCGATTGCGGCCTCGGGGACCATCGGCATATAGACCGTGACCCGGTCACCCTTGCCAATGCCGCGCGCTTTCATGGCGTTGGCGAAGCGGCTCACTGAACCGTGCAGTTCCCGGTAGGTGATGGTTTTCGAATCCGCCGGATCGTCGCCTTCCCAGATGATGGCGGTTTGATCGGCCCGCTTCTCAAGGTGCCGGTCGATGCAATTGATCGAGGCGTTGAGGGTGCCGTCCGCGTACCAGCGGATGCGGGCATCGTCATTGAAGTCCACATCCTTGACGGTTTTATAGGGTTTGATCCAATCGATGCGCTTGCCGTGCTCGCCCCAGAAAGCGTCGGGATCATCGATCGAGGCCTGATACATCTCCAGATACTTGTCGTTGTCGGCCCAGGCGTGCTCAGCGAAATCCTCCGGCACGGGAAACAAATGATTTTCCGACATGGTGAGACCCCTTCCTCTGCAAGTGGCTTATGTTCTTTGCTCGGTGGATTATCGCAATTTCGAACGTGATGACAAGTTACGCCATGAATATCCGGGTTTCGATAAACACATCGCCGCCGCGCACATGGGTGGGGATGCGGCGCAAGGGGCGGCCCTTGCAGGGCCCGGCGATGCACATGCCGTCTTCGATGTTGAACAAAGCGCCGTGGGTGGAGCAGTTTATCAACGCCCCATCGGTGGTCAGGAACCGGTCGGCCAGGATATTGAGGGGCGTGCCGATATGCGGGCAGCTATTGATATAGATGTGAACGTCACGCCCAAGGCGCACGCCGAACAGCAGGCGGCGCTCGCCGAGCAGTTCGGTATCGAAACCCTTGGCGGCGCCATCGGCCATATCGGCCAGGGCGCAAATCAGGAATTCGGCGGGCTCTTTGGCCATGTGGCCGCCTTTTTAACCGGTTTGCCGCTTTGGGATTTACTGGACGGTATTTTCGAAGAAGATTTGCCGCCGCCGGTTAACGGCTCGAACCCTTTTGGCACTTTGGCAAATTCTTTCCAGACGCGCTTTGGAAACGGCTCGCCCTTGTTGCGCTCGCCCTCGGCCAGGGCCTTTTTCACATAGGGCGTGCCGCGCGCCATCTCCGCCCAGATGCCGCGCCCCAAATGGCGCAACTCGGGGGCGTTGAGACAGCGCAGCGTATTCAACACGGCGACCGCGGCGACCGCATCGGTGGTCTGGCCGAGGCGGTCGAAATGGCGGGCCACCTTGGCCAGATCGACCATTTTGCCCATCAAAACGCTGGCCGGCGGCAATTGCGCATTGTCGTAGATGCCGGTGGGCAGATGCTTCTGGTCTTCCAGATTGACGCGCACCACCGTGGCCACCGCCAGGATGATGCCCATGTCTTCGTCGGTCATGGAGCCGAGGCCCTCGGTGAAGCGGAGGATTTCCTCCTCCGCCGTGAGCTTGGGCCCCAAACCGAAGGCCTTCTTTAACTGGTCCATTAACACGCGCGCATTCCCTCTTGGGATTTTAAGTATGGGATCTAAGGATCGACGCCGGCCATGGCGCAGACGATCTTCCATTCGGCGGCCGTCACCGGCTGCACGCTGAGGCGCGAATTTTTGACCAGCACCATGTCTTTGAGCCGCCCATTGGCCTTGATATCTTCCAAGGTGACCGGCTTGGGCACCGTCTCCAGCGCCTTGAAATCGACCATGCCGAAGCGCCCTTTTGCGTCCGTGTGGTCTGGGTAGTGGCCGCTCACCACCTCGACGATGCCGACGATCTGCTTTTCGTTGACCGAGTGATAGAAGAACACCTTGTCGCCCAGCGCCATGGCTTTCATGTTGTTGTTGGCTTGGTGATTGCGCACCCCGTCCCAGTGCTCGACGCCCTTTTTCACATGATCGTCCCAGGACCAGGCGCCCGGCTCCGACTTGATCAGCCAATATTTCATGAATTGGTTCCTTACCTATGCGGGCCGTTATTTCAGGCGGTTTCTTCTTTAAGGGGGCGTGACAAAAGCCCGGAAATTGCCGTGTCGATGTCGGCGAAATGATTTAACACGGCGTCCACAGCCGTGCAAATGGGCGCCTCCACGTCCAGCCGGTGGGCCAGATCGGTTACCGAGGATGCGGTAAACACGCCCTCGGCCACCGAATTTCGTTCCGCCAGAACCGCCTCCAGAGAGCTGCCCTGGCCGAGGGCGACGCCCAGAGAAAAGTTGCGCGACTGCATGGCGTTACAGGTCAGGGCCAGGTCGCCGAGCCCCGATAGCCCGGCCAGGGTTTCGGGGCGCGCGCCCTTGGCGGTGCCAAGGCGGATGATCTCGGCCAGGCCTCTGGTTACCAGGGCGGCGCGGGTATTGTCGCCCAGCTGGCGGCCCTCGACGATGCCGCAGGCGATGGCCAGCACGTTCTTGACGGCGCCGCCCATCTGCGCGCCGATCACGTCCCGGGTCCGGTAGATGCGAAAATGGCGGGACGACAGGGTTTCCATCAAAACCTTGCCGATCAGCTCGTCGTTGCAGGCCAGCGTCACCGCCGTGGGTTTGTCCATGGCCACTTCGGCGGCGAAGGTGGGACCGGACAGAACCGCCAGCGGGGCGCCGGGTATGGCCTCGGCAATCACCTCGCTCATCAGGGCGCAACTGTCTTGTTCGATACCCTTGGCGCAGATTACCGCCGGCACGCCTTGCGGCCAATGATTGGCGGCCGCTTCGCCGACGGCGCGCATATATTGGGCCGGGGCGACCAGCAGGACCATCTCCGCATCGATGGCTTCGGCGAGCTGCGTGGTGGCGCGGATGGACGCATCGAGGGCAACGCCGGCCAGATACATTTTGTTCTCGTGGCGCTGATTGATGGCCTCGGCAACCTCCGGCTCGATCGCCTGGATAACCACATCATTGCCGGCCCTGACCATGGCGGCGGCCAGCGCCGTGCCCCAGGCGCCGGCGCCAACGATCCCAATTTTGCTCATGCCCTCGGTTCTCTGTTGTCGAAACTGGCTGCGAAGGCTCGGAGTTTAACCCCAATTGCAGCCAACGTCATTGCCTTTAGAGACTTTACGCCTTCACCCCGGCGCCGGTTGCCGGGGCGGCGTCCGGATCCAGCGGCCAGCGCGGCCGGGGCGCGAAATCGAGGCCATCGGTGAGGCCGAGCGCCAATCGCTCCAACCCGGCCCAGGCGATCATGGCGCCGTTGTCGGTGCACAAATCGGGCGGCGGCGCCGCCAGCGCCAAGCCGCGCGCCGCTGCCACATCGGTGAGCCGGGCGCGCAAATATTGATTGGCGGCGACACCGCCGGCCACCACCAGGGCGCTGGGCGCGCCAAAGCGGCGCTCAAACATCTCGGCGGCGCGCCCCGTCCGGTCGGCCAGCACATCGCCGGCGGCGGCTTGAAAGGCGGCGCAGATATCATCGATATCGGCGGGCGCCAGTTCGCCAATTTGCTCGATCCGGCGGCGCACCGCGGTCTTCAGCCCGGAGAAGGAAAAATCGCAACCGGGGCGCCCGCGCATGGGGCGCGGCAGATCGAAGCGCCCCGCATCGCCGGATTTGGCCCGCTCCTCTACCGCCGGGCCGCCCGGATAGCCCAGCCCGAGCATCTTGGCAGTCTTGTCGAAGGCCTCGCCAAGGGCATCGTCCAATGTCGTGCCGAGCCGGTGATAGGCGCCGACGCCGGTCACCGCCAATAGCTGGCAATGACCGCCCGACACCAGCAGCAACAGATAAGGAAATTCCAAATCTTGCGTCAGGCGTATGGTGAGCGCGTGCGCTTCCAGATGATTGACCGCCAGGAACGCCAGCTTGTGGACCGCTGCAATCGCCTTGGCGGTCATCACGCCGACGATGACGCCGCCGATCAGCCCGGGCCCGCCGGCCACCGCGATACCGTCCAGCGCGCCGAACCCAAGTTTCGCCTCATGCATGGCTTGGGCGACGATGTGATCGATGTGGGAAAGATGGGCGCGCGCCGCGATCTCCGGCACGACGCCTTCGTAAGGCTGGTGGATTTCCACCTGGGAAAGCACCACGTTGGAAAGAATGCGCGGGCGCGCGCCGTTACCGCCGCTGATCACGGCCGCCGAGGTTTCGTCGCAACTGGTCTCGATACCCAGTAAGTTCATGTATATAATGCCTAACCATTAACGCAATTTGCGGCCGCCGGGACTTTACGCTGGCAACCGCTGGATTGACACGCGAAACTCTTACATCCGAGCCACCTTGAGATAACATACCATGGCCGATAACGACGTTCTTCGAATTGGAACCAGGGGCAGCCCTTTGGCCCTGACCCAGACCGGTCATGTGATCGAACAATTGAAAGCGGCAAACCCGCATCTGAACGAGCCCGGTAAGCTGGAAATGGTGGTCATCAAGACCACCGGCGACCGGGTGCAGACCGTGCTGCTCGCCCAGCTCGGCGGCAAGGGCCTGTTCACCAAGGAGCTGGACGAGGCGATGCTGGAAGAGCGCATCGATATCGCCATCCATTCGATGAAGGACGTGCCCACATTCTTGCCGGTCGGCATAACCCTGCACGCCATCATGCCCCGCGAAGACGCGCGCGACGCCCTCATCTCGCCAAAGGCAGCCAACATCGGCGCGCTTCGGAGCGGCGCAACGGTGGGCACCGCCTCGACCAGACGCAAGGCGCAGCTCTTGAATCTGCGCCCCGATCTGGAGGTGGTTCCGTTTCGCGGCAATGTGGATACACGCCTCAAGAAACTGGCCGACGGCGAGGTTGAGGCGACCTTCCTGGCCGCCGCCGGGCTCAACCGTTTGGGCCGCGCCGCCGACGTCACCAGCCTCATCGAGCCGTCCGAGATGCTGCCCGCCGTCGGCCAGGGGGCGCTGGCCGCCACCTGCCGCGATGGTGACAAGCGCGCAACCGTGTATCTCGGCGCCCTCACCCATTGGCCGACGGCCATCGCGGTCTCCGCCGAGCGCGCCATGCTGGCGGTGCTCGACGGCTCCTGCCAGACGCCGATTGCCGGCTATGGCGAGACCGACGGCGCCGGCACCTTGCGCCTGCGCGGCCTGATCGCGCGCCCGGACGGCACCGAAACCGCCGAGGCGGAGTGCGAGGGACCGGAGGCCGAGGCCGATGCAATCGGCCAGCGGCTGGCCGAAGAGCTGTTGTTAAATGCTGGACCCGGCATGATCGAAGCGATTAAAACGGAGAACCCGAATATCATCCGCGTGCCAGGCGAAACCGAAGGCGAGGCTTAGGTACAATGCGTGCACTGGTCACCCGGCCCGGCGAGGATGGCGAAGCGCTTGCCAAGGCGCTCGAAGAGATCGGCATCGCCAGCGACCGGGAACCGCTTATGTCGGTCAAAATCCTGAAAGGCGACGATGTCGATCTGGACGGCATACAAGCGGTCCTGCTGACCAGCTCTAACGGCGTCCGCGCCCTGGCCGAACGTTCGCCCCGGCGCGACGTTCCGGTGTTCGCGGTCGGCGACGCCACCGCCAAGACGGCGCGCGGCCATGCCTTCAAACAGGTGCATTCGGCGTCCGGCGACGTCGGCGCCCTGGCCGGGCTGGCAGCGGAATTGCTGGAGCCGGAGCGTGGCCCCCTGGTGCATGTGGCCGGCACCGAGGTGGCCGGTGATCTGGCCGGCGAGCTGACCAAGGCCGGCTTTCAATGCCGCCGCGAGGTGATCTATGAAACGGCGCCGGCGCGCGCCCTGTCGGCGGCCGCCATCGGCAAATTGAAAAGCGGCGAGATCGATATTGTGCTTTTGTTCTCGCCCCGCTCGGCCACCATATTTTGCGAGCTGGTGCGCAAAGCCAGGCTGTTGCGCGCCTGCCGCGAAATCACCATCGCCGCCCTGTCGCGCACCGTTGCCGATGCCGTCGACGAGGTGAAATGGAAATCCGTTTCCGTCGCCGCCGCCCCCAGCCAGGACGCGCTCATCGAACGGGTGGCCGAGCTGGCCGGTATGGAAGTGGCCGGCGGCGATGATGCGGCACCGGAAACGCCCGGCGCCGGCAATGCCGATACGGCCAAACCCGAGATTGCCGCAAGTGCGGCGGTAATGTCCAGACCGCCGCACCTGCGGCAAAGAGGCCGCCCGGTGCGCACCGTGTTCCTGACCCTGTTGGCGGTGATTGCGCTGGCCGGCATCGCCACCGCTTTGCGCCCGCTTTGGGCGCCCTTCGCCGCCGATATTGCGCCCTGGCTGGTGGCCGCCGAGACCAACCAGAGCCGCATCGCCGCGTTAACCAACCGCCTGGCGCAGCTCGAAAAAGACGCCAAGCTGCCGATCCCGGGGCTCGAAGATTTGCAGGCCGAGCGGGGCCGGCTGAAGACCCAACTGGAAAGCAGTCTGGCGCGCATCCAAGAGCTCGAAGGCAATATCGAAGCGGTGCGCCGCACCGTTGCCGAATTGGATATCAGCAGCGCGAGCCGAGAGCCGAGGGCGCGCACGGTGGGTGATCTGACGCGCCGCCTGGATGCGCTCGAACACGCCAAATCGGCGATCGAGACCGGCACCCAAGAGCGCATCGATGCCCTGCAACAGCGCTTTGCCGCCTTCGATAAAGCCGATCCCGGCGCCGCGGCGGCGCACAAAAGGCTGACCCGGTATGTCTTTGTGGTCGGCCAGCTTAAAGATGCGGTGAGCGCCGCCAAGCCGTTCACGGCTGAGCTGGATATTTTGAAATCCCTGTTCGCCGACATGGCGCCGGTGCCGCCCGCCATCGCGCTCCTTAGCCCGCACGCCGCCGGCGGGCTCGAAACCGTCGCCAGTTTGAGCGACCGCTTCACCGCCCTGGCCGGCCAGCTGGTGCGCACCGAACAATTGCCGCAAGGCGACGGCTGGGTGCAGCGCACCCTCAACCGGCTGACCCAATCGGTCAAATGGCGGCGCGTCGATCAGCTCGAGGGCGCCGGCATCGAAGCCATCGCGGCGCGCACCGAGCGCGCCCTGGCCAGGCGCGAGCTTGCGGCGGCTATTGGCGAACTGGAGCAACTGCCGGAAGCGGCGAAAGCGGCGGCGGCTTCATGGGTGCGAGACGCCCAATTATTGGTCGACGCAGGCGCCGCGCTGGACGCGCTCCGCGCCCACGGTTTTCAAGAGCTCGAGGGCCAAAAACCCGGGGACAAGAGTAGCGCCAGATGATCAGAGCCCTCTGGTTTTTCATCCTCCTGGCCGGCTTCAGCTATCTGGCGGCGCGGCTTGCCGACAATCCCGGCGCCGTCTCCATGGACTGGCTTGGCTATCATGTGGAGACCACCGCCGGTCTGCTGGTTACCGGGCTGGTGATCGTAGCGCTTCTTCTGGCGACCATATTCCGCATCTGGTCCTATTTCCGGCGCGCGCCAAGGCGGATGGTGCGGGCCCGGCGCGAATGGCGGCGGCGGCGCGGCTACAAGGCGCTGACCCAAGGCATGGTCGCGGTCGCCGCCGGCGATGCCCAGGAAGCCCGCCGTTTGGCCCGCAAGGCCGATAATCTGCTCGGCGAGCCGCCCTTAACCATGCTGCTATCGGCGCAAGCAGCCCAGCTTTCCGGCGACGACGAGGCCGCCGGAAAGTTTTTCGAAGCCATGGCGGAAAAGCCGGAAACCGAATATCTCGGCCTGTCCGGCATGCTCAACCAGCGTCTGCAGGACGGCGATACCGAGGCCGCCATGGCGCTCGCCGAAAAAGCCAGCGATTTGAAGCCGAAGACCGATA
>CAUZTZ010000206.1:0-7696 GCA_963582805.1 Alphaproteobacteria bacterium | reverse complement strand
AGTTACAAGGGCACCAACTTGGTCAAGGGCTCGCCCGCGAACTTGAAGGTGACCTTCAGCGAAGATGGTTCTTCGACGCTGACGATTTCCGGCGTTTCGTCAGATTCGTCCGGTCTGTCGATCACCACGGCAGCCTCCGATTGGGCCGCTGATGGCAATATCGACACCGCGATCAACGATCTTGACAGTGCCCTTTCCACGTTGCGCTCCACCGCGTCGACGATGGGTTCCAGCGCCAGTGTACTTAGCTTGCGCTTGGACTTCACGACGCAGTTGGTCAATTCGCTGGAAGAAGGCGCCGCCAAATTCGTGAACGCCGACCTCAACACAGAATCGGCCAACCTGCTGACCCTGCAAACCAGGCAGCAGCTCGGTACCATCGGGCTGAGTATCGCCCAGCAGTCCGAGCAGTCGATCCTGAGATTGTTTTAATTAAATCAGTAACTTAACTGATAAAACATCGGAAACGGGAAGCCCTTGGGCTTCCCGTTTTTCGTTTTGGTTAGGATATTCACCCAGGCTGGATTACAATTTAACGCGAATCATTGATGCGGTATGATTCACCAGTATTTAACGTCCTTGGTGTTTAATCAGCCTACCAATTCGGGAAGCAACGCAAACCCCATATGGGGATAATCAAGAAAGGCTGCCAAAATCCATGCCGCTCAAACTGACCTTAAAGCCGGATGAAAAAGTCCTGATTGGCACCGCCGTTCTAACAAACGCGGGGCCCAAGGCCGAGATCATCATACAAAACACCGTTCCGGTTCTCAGGGAAAAGGACATCATATCGGAGGAAAATGCCGATACCGTGGTGAAGAAAATCTATTTCGTAATATTGAGCATGTATGTGGATTCGAAAAATGAACAAAAATTTCACGATATTTACTTTAAATTAGTGAAAGAGCTGTTTAATGCGTGTCCGGATCAGGTGATCCTGGCTTTGGTTATGGAAGTCTCGCAGAAGATACTTGAAGGAAAACATTACCAGGCCTTGAAAGCGTGTAAGAAACTACTCAAATTTGAAGCGGAGTTGTTGGCTAATGTCCCAAGATAAAATACAAGCGTACGCACAAACGCAAAAGTCCTCGTTGTCCCCCAGGGAAGTCGAGGCCATGGCCTTCACCAAGGCCGCGTTAATGCTCGAGGAAGCAAAAAACAACACCGACGACTATGATAGCTACGCGTCGGCGTTGAAGTTCAATCAGCTGCTTTGGACCATCATCCAGGCAGATATTGTCGACAAGGAAAATGAGCTGCCGCCGCAGCTGAAGGCCAATATTCTAAGCCTGAGCATTTTTGTCGACAAGCAAACCGTGAAGGCCCTGGCCGACACCAAAACCCGGCATATCGAATCGCTCATCAACATCAACAAAAACTTGGCCGAAGGTTTGATGGTCAAGGTTGATGGTGAAGTGGAAGCCAAACCGGAGCCCGCTCCGGCGCAGGCAAGTTCCGGCCTCTCGGTTTAGCCGCCGCCAAGCGCGGCCTGATCCCAAATGAACCAGGGCGGCATTTGCCGCCCTTTTTCATGCCCGCGGCCCGCCAGCACCCGGCAAATGCTGCCCACCAGCGGGCTAGCCGGGCCGTAGAGCGCTGATATCCTGGCACAGATTTCCAGTCTGATATTAATTAAACCTTTAATTTCAATGCGTTAAGCTTTCCTCTCAACTTGGCCCGGTCCTTGCTCATGTTGGTAAGCAATTATGCGCCAGGAATGATCAAGTATGAGCGAAGCCGCCAACATAATCAGCACAGCGACCCAGGTCCCGGATATTGTCCGTGGCGTTGGCGCCGCCGGCGGCGCGGATCTGCAGCTAGCGAACAGCTATCAGTTTTCCTCAATCTTGCGGCACCTGGTCGATACGCCGGAAAAAACCCTCGAGGCGGCCAAGGGACCCGAGAAAGACGCCGAACAGATACTCCGTCCCAAGACCGTCGAGGACACGCGCAACGCCGACGACAATCATGGCCAGGATTTGGGTGACCAGCGAAGCGCCTCGGATAACTTTACCGAGCAGGCAGTGCCGGTTCCGGAGAACAACGCCAACCCGGACGATCATGCTTCCCAGAACACCCAATCGCCCGACGAGCCGGCAGCGCCGGCGCCAGCCGATGACGACACAACCCCTGCCGTCCAGGCGCCCGTGCGCGCCGAATTGGCGCCGCAAGAAGATGCCGTCGATGATTTCGTAGCGGCCGTTCTGACACCCCATGCCGCGCCGGCCCGCGCCAGCGTACCGGTGACCAACCCAGCCAAAACCGCCGCCGCAAAACTCGTCTCATTGGCAGATGGCTCGAACGGCAAGGCGCCCGAAACCAATCCCGGCCAGTTAACATCGAACCTTCACAATGCGGTTCAGAAAAATGTGAAGGAAATCACTCCGCCGCCGCAGCCGCAAACCGCCGGCAATATCCTCAAGTCCAATCAGGAACAAACGCTGGCGCAAAAATTGGGGCTGGCACAGGCGCTTTCGGTGCATGTGGACAAAGGCATCGACACCGGCGCAGCGCGCTCCACGCCGCTCCATACATTGGCCAAGGGCGCCCATATTGCGCAGTTCGACAATTCCGGAACAACTGAGAATTTCGTTGGCGGCAACGGCGCCAAAAGCAATAGCAACGGCGAAAATGTCGCCTCCGACCGTAAGGCCACCGCCAACCATGGTGGCGTCCCCAGCGACAAGGCCCTCGGCCAGAACACGACTGCTGATCCGTCTGTGAATTTCGGCCAATCGGTGCGCGCCCAGGCAGCCATGGCGGGCTTGCAACAGGCCGCCGCCGCCGGTGCGAGCACCAAAGCCTTGCCGATCAACGTAGACCTTACAAATTTGAATGCGCTTGGCGCCTCCAACGGCCCCAGCCAAATATCGCAAACCGCCAAGGCCAATCCGCTGACCGCCGCGCACCAGCCGCAGAAACCGCCGGTTCCGGTCGAGCAAGTCGCCGTCAACATTAAGAACGCCATCGGCGAGGGCGCAGACAAGATCAATATCAAATTGCACCCGGCCAGTTTGGGGCGCGTCGAAATTCGCATGGAGATTGCCAAAGACGGACAGCTTTCCGCGGTCATCCTGGCTGAGAAGCCGGAAACCTTGGATATGCTGCGTGGCGATGTTCGCGGATTGGAACGTGCCCTTCAGGAAGCCGGCCTGAAAACCGATGCCGGCAGCTTGAACTTCGGGCTCAAGAGCCAGAACAGCGACACCGCCGAAGCCGACAGCGAAGGTGAAAACACCCATTCGGGCGAGCCGAACGAGCATTCCGGCAAGCGCGACGAAAACAACGGTAACGCCGGGCAATTGCACCCGGGAATCTACGGACAAAACCAAAGCCGCAATGGCGGCATCGATATAAGAGTCTAGGTGGACTGAAAAAAAATGGCTGAAGTAAATATTATAGATCCAACCGTGACGGTCCCCGATACTCGGTCCGCAAAGGCCGGCGCGTCCCTGGCGGCAGACCTGGATTCCTTTCTTCTGCTGCTCACCACGCAGTTGAAGAACCAAGATCCCCTATCACCGCTGGAACCGACCGAATTCACCGGCCAGCTGGTAGCGTTCGCCGGCGTCGAGCAACAGATTGCGACCAACGATAACATGGAAAAATTGCTTAGTCTGCAGAGCGCTTCGCTGGCCGCATCGATTATCGGCTTCGTCGGTACCGATGTGGAAGCCGAAGTGAACCAGGTTCCGCTACAGGACGGCGAGGCCACCTTTAACTATACGCTTTCAGGCAATGCCAAGAATGTCGTTATAAGCATCACCGACGACAAGGGCAAAATCATGCTCACCAAGGCGGGCGAACGCACCTCCGGCGACCACGAATTTGTATGGAACGGCAAAGATGTCAACGGACAATCGGTGCCCGATGGGCCCTACCGTGTCTCGGTGACGCCGATTGGTTTCGAAGCCGCGCCGGTCACCGCGCTGGTCACAGTGCGCGGTCACGTCACCGGCGTAACCATGAACGGTGGCAACGCAACGCTGGATGTGGGCGGCGTCTCAATTCCTCTCGATAAGGTTCTCTCGATCCAAGAACCAAAAACAGGTTTGGGCCTTTAATCAAACCGGATGAAGTGGCGGAAACCCCAAAAAAAGGGCGAAACGTGAAAATGACTTTAGAACACAAGCACCCCGAAAGAGAAGGAGAACAAAAATGAGTATCTATGGTGCGATGTTCTCGGGCGTTTCCGGACTGAATGCTAACTCGCAGGCACTCGGTGCTATCGCTGATAACATCACAAACGTGAATACCATCGGTTACAAGGCGACGGAGGTTCGCTTCCAGACCCTGGTGACATCCCAGGCGAGCGTCAACAACTACTCCCCTGGCGGCGTTCAACAGCGCCCGTTCGCGGCGGTCGATGTGCAAGGCTTGTTTCAGTCGAGCTCCAACGCCACCGATCTGGGCATTTCCGGCAGCGGCTTCTTCGTGGTCAACGAAGGAAACGCGCACGACGGGACCACGGGTTTTAAATTCACCCGCGCCGGCGCCTTCAATCCCGACAAGAGCGGATATTTGCGGAACACGGCAGGCTTTTACCTGCAGGGTTACAAAACAAACTCGCTCGGCCAGACGGTAGATGCCAACAACAACTCGTTCAACCCTGATCCGACGGTGTTTACCAATCTGGAAACCATCCGGCTGAACAATATCGGCGGCACCGCCGATGCGACCGACGGTCTGACCTTCGGCGCCAATCTGCCGGCGGAAACATCGGTCGGCAACACCAGCAACACCACCATCCAGGTCTTTGATTCCCTGGGCGTCGCCCATAATCTGCAGTTAATCTGGTCCAAGACCAGCAACAACGTGTGGGATTTGTCCATCGATCCGCCGACCCAGGCAGCCTCTGCGATCCTGACATCATCGGGGGGCGGCGTTTATGCCGCCTCCGGGCGGCTCGACGTAACAACCACGCCGGCCGATGGCGAGACCATCACGGTGACCTTCAATACCTCGTCATCGGGGGCATCCACGTCGGTAACGTTTGAATTTGCCGAAAGCTCGAACGCGGCAACCACCAGCGGCGGCGTTGCCATCAGTTTCTCCAGCGCCAACGGCGCGTCGGGCGCAGTGACCGCCTTGGTAGCGGCACTGAATGCTTCGGATGTGGCGGTGACCTTGGGTGCGTCGACCACCGGCATCGCCCGGTTCAAGGTCAACAGCTCCTCGTCCAGCCGCATCGATATCCTCAACACGGTTGTCGCCTCCAGCGCCGGCGGCTCGGATGCCAATGCCTTTGATATCTCCATCAACGCCTCCAACGCGGCGAGCATGCGCCAAGCCGGCGCCGGCGCCTTTACGATCCGCGATCTGGATCTGGACGTAACCTCGACACCGGGCATCAGTTTTGACGGCAGCGGCATTCCGTCGGCCTATAATGTCGACGACATCGCTATCGATCTGACAAATGGCGCCGCCGATCTCGCCATCGATTTCGACTTCGGCTCCGTCGGCCAGGCAGACGGCATTGTGCAGTTTGCCGCAGCCTATAACCCGACCTTTATCGATACCGATGGCGCCGCTTTCGGACAATTCTCAGGGGTCCAGATTGCCGAGACGGGGCTTGTGACCGCCTTGTTCGAGAACGGCGATATCCGGCCAATCTTCAAGATGCCGTTGGCCACCTTCCCGAACCCCGGCGGATTGGGCTCCAACACCGGTAACGTCTACAACCAAACCGACTATTCAGGCCTGTTCTTCTTAAGAACGGCCGGTCAGGGCGGCGCCGGAACGGTACAGAACTCGGTGCTGGAATCCTCGACCGTCGATATCGCCAAAGAGTTTACCAACATGATTACCACCCAGCGGGCCTATTCGGCGAGCGCCAAGATTATCTCGACCGCCGATCAGATGCTCGATGAGCTTATCAGGATCAAGCGTTAACCAGTTTCACGCCCACCACCAAACTTCCCCGGTATGGCTTTGGCCATACCGGGGTTTTTTTGTTTGGAGGCGGGGACCAAGGGCGCTTCGTTTTACCGGTCCTTAACCTTAACCGCAGACAATGGGACCCAATTCGGCCGATGGCCGGACCGGCAACCAGCGGCAAGCTGGGGCAAGCAATTATAGGACGGGCGATGAATCATATGCATAAGGGCCTTCAGGCTCAGGACCCTCGGCGCCGGTTCGGCACCGGTGCCATCCGGCCGGCGCGCCGCAGGGTGCCGATTGACGAGCTGATAGCCATCGGCAATCGCTACCACAAATCGGGCCATTTGCGCGAAGCCGAAACCATATTTCGGAAAGTCCTGGAAGCGGTTCCCAACCATCCCGTGGCGCTGCAATTTTTGGGCGTAATCGCCCACCAGACGGAAAACTTCGAGGCCGCTATATCCTTGATCAACCGGGCCATCGAAAGCGCCCCCGACTACCATCAAGCCTATAACAATCTGGGCAACGCCTATGAGGCCAAGGGTGATCCGGAAAAGGCGTTGGAGGTTTACCAAAAGGCCCTTGACCTGGACCCGGAATACTATGATGCCATTTTCAATATGGGCATCGCTCAGCGCCAGCTTCGCAAATTCGAAGACGCGTCCGAAACCTTCCAGCGCTATATCGAATTTGATCCCCGCTGCGCCGACGCCCATTACGAGTTGGGTTTTGCGCGCCAAAGGCTCGGCGACCGGGTGAAAGCGCAAATCTCCTATCGGGTGGCGCTCAACCTGAACCCGGATCATGCCGACGCCCGGGTGGCCCTTGGCGAAATTTTTACCACCGTGGGCCGGGTCGAGGAAGCCATTGAAGAATATAATACCGGCCTCGAAACCCAGCCGAACCACCTGAAATTATTGGCCGAAAAAGGCGTTGCGCAACGCAAAATCGGATTGTTGGAGGAATCCCTCGCAACCATCGAAAAAGCGCAGGAGCTGAACCCTGAAGCCATTTCGACAATGCTGGCGCTGGGATCGGCCTATCAGACCATCGGCGATATCACCAAGGCCACCGAAAGCTATATGAAGGCCGTCGAGATGATGCCCCATTCGGAGGCGCCGCATAAATGTCTCTTGTTCGTGCTGCTCAACGTGCCTGGCCTCACGGCGCAAGAGCTGTTCGACATCCACCGCCAGGTGCGCGGGCCGTTCGATAAGCCCGAATTCACCGCCAAGACCTTTCCCGAGCGTGACCGCGATCCGGACAGGCGGCTCAAGATCGGTTACGTGTCGTCGGATTTCCGGACCCATGTGGTTGCCATGAACATTCTTCCCGCCATGGTCCATCACGACCATGAGGCGTTTGAAGTCTTCCTCTATGGGCAGGTGGAATATCCCGATCAGATCACCGACGAGTTTAAAAAGCTTGCCGAGCATTATCGCTCGACCATGCAGAAATCGAACGACGAAGTCGCCGCCATGATCGAAGAAGACGAGATCGATATCATTATCTATCTGGCTGGCAGGTTCGACGAAAACCGGCCCATCGTGGCCACCTACCGGCCGGCGCCGATCCAGGTCAGCTACCACGATTGCGCCACCTCCGGGCTCGAGGCGATGGATTACTATTTGACCGATGAAATCCTGCACCCCCGGGATACGCCGGAGAAGTTCACCGAGGCGCTCTACCGATTGCCGGTCTATTACCAATATCCGGTTCAGGAAGGGTTGCCGGAAATCCAACCGGCGCCGATGATCGAAAACAGCTACGTTACGTTCGGCTGCCTGAATAAGCCGGAAAAGCTCAACGATCAGGT
>CAUZTZ010000205.1:0-7747 GCA_963582805.1 Alphaproteobacteria bacterium | reverse complement strand
ATGCGGAAATAATGCTCCGCGTGCTGGAAGTAATTTTCCGACGCGATGCGGTCATCGACGGCCAGAGCATCCCGCGCCAGGGTCAAATATTTCTCATAAACCTGTTGGGCGCTGCCGCGGACCCGGACCTCGGGACCGTTGCTGTCGAAGTTGCTGTTTTTTGGCTGTCTTTTGCCAACACCACGGCCTCGCGACCGCCGCGAATTCGAGCTTTGCTTCATGATAACCTTAACATCATTAATATAATTGGTTCGTTTCCCGCCGCATATTCGCTAACCGAGGGCGGCTGTTCCGGCACGGTTGCCTCGGTTTCCATCGGCTTATGAGAAGCGGAGTTCTTTTACCGCATTGCGGTGCGGGACATATTCCGGTCCCGCTTAACCCCCATGCTTTGAACGTAATTATCCTAAGAGTATTTTCAAACCTTATTTTTGCCTTGGGGCCATGTTTCTTTAGGTGTTGCAATAATACAACGATCAATTCCGGCCAGGTCTTGAACCGGTTTTTGGGTTTTAAGGCCCTGCCGGGCAAGGATGTTTACAACCGCGTCCGCTTGTCCGGCACCGATTTCGAAGATGGCGAGGCCGCCGGGCGCCAACAGACTAATCAGCCGGGCGGCGATCGCGCGGTAGGCGCCGAGGCCGTCATGGCCGCCTTTGAGGGCCAGCGCCGGCTCAAATTCGCGCACGCTGGGCGCCAATTCGGCCCATTCGGCGTCGGTGACATAGGGCGGGTTGGAAATGACAATATGGTAGCCATCCTTATCGCCGCCTACCGCCAAGCTATCGGTCCAATCGGCGGCGGCAAAGCGGGCCCGTCCCGCCAGGCCCAGCCGGGCCGCGTTTTCCGCCGCCAAGGCCGCCGCTTCGCCATTGATATCAACGCCGAGCCCGGTAGCCCCCGGCAACTCAGCCAACAGCGCCAGCAACAAACAACCGCTGCCGGTGCCAAGATCAAGAATGCGCGGGTTTTCGGGCAAGTCATGGACCTCAGCCAGTACCGCTTCGATTAAGGTTTCGCTGTCCGGGCGGGGGATCAGGGTTTGCCGGGAAACCTGAAACTCGAGGCTCCAAAACTCGCGGCTGCCGGTCAGGTAGGCCATGGGCTCGCCAGCTGAGCGGCGCCGGGCCAGCCCGGCAACTTCGTCGGCGGCGGCCGGATCGATGGATTGTTCGGGGCGGCTCAACGCCGCCATGCGCCCAAGCCCGGTGACATGGGCGATCAGAACGCCGGTTTCCAGCCCCGCGCCCTCAATACCGGCGGCGGTCAGGGTCTCGGCTGTGCGGCCCATGAGCGTTCCGAGGTTCATTCCGGTCACACTGTCAGATCGGCCAACTGGGTGGCCTGGGCGTCGGTGATCAGGCTGTCGACAACCTCGTCCAACTCGCCGTCCATGAATTTATCCAGCTTATAAAGGGTCAGGTTGATGCGGTGATCGGTCACCCGTCCTTGCGGATAGTTGTAGGTGCGGATGCGTTCCGAGCGGTCGCCAGAGCCTACCTGGTTCTTGCGGTCGGCGGCGCGCATCCTATCTTTCCTTTGGCGCTCGGCCTCGTAAAGCCGGGCGCGCAGGATTTTCATCGCCTTGGCGCGGTTCTTGTGCTGCGAGCTTTCATCCTGGCATTGGACCACGGTATTGGTGGGCATGTGGGTTATGCGCACGGCGCTATCGGTCTTGTTGACATGCTGGCCGCCGGCGCCCTGGGCCCGGTAGGTGTCGATGCGCAAATCACCGGCATCGATTTCGATGTCCACTTCTTCGGCCTCGGGCAGCACGGCGACGGTCGCCGCAGAGGTATGCACGCGGCCCTGGCTTTCGGTTTCCGGCACCCTTTGGACCCGGTGTACGCCGGATTCGAATTTCAGGTGGCGAAAGACGTTGCGCCCTGAGATTTCCATGACCGCTTCCTTGACCCCGCCGATGCCGGTGTCGGACAGGCTTATCAGCTCCGACGTCCAGCCATGGCGTTCGGCAAAGCGCTGATACATGCGAAACAGATCGGCGGCGAACAAGGCGGCCTCATCGCCGCCGGTGCCGGCGCGCACTTCCAGGATGGCGTTCTTGGCGTCGGCCTCGTCCTTGGGCAGCAGCAGGATCTGAATATTGCGTTCCAGTTCGGGCAGCCGATTGCTCAAATCCCGCATCTCTTCCTCGGCCATTTTTTTGACATCGTCGTCGGAGGCGGCGTCTTCGATGATCGAGCCCAGATCATCCAGCTCGGCCATTTGCGCCCGGTAGCCGTTTACCGCCGCCACGATATCCGCCAATCCGGATAATTCCTTCGCCATGCGGGCGTAGTCGGCGCCGTCCAGGCCGGTGCCGGTTGCCAAGGTGTCGCGCAGCTCGTCATGGCGCTGGATGATTTTATCCAACGTTCCGGCCAGCTTACCGCTCAGCATGTCGTTTACCATTTGGTGTCGCTCTAAGTCAGCTGTTTCGTTTGCCGCGGAAAAACCGGTCGATCAGGAGACGCGTCGCCTTGTCGGCGTCCCCCTCGGCCTCTTCCAGAACATTGCGGCGCATGGATTCCAGATTGTCGGCCTCAACCGGAGCATCCTCAACCCTGACCGGCGCCGCCATGTAGCGCAGGGCCGCATCGGCAACCAGATCGCGGGCGCTCTGGGCATCGGCTTCCCGGGACGAGCGGCCCTCGCGGGTCACCCGTTCGAGATCGTCGAGGGTATAGAGAAACGCATCTTCGATGTCTTCCACGCTGCGGTCGATATCGCCGGGAACACCGGTATCGATGAGGAACTGGGGACGGCGGCGACGGGCGCGAAGGGCGGCGCCGACAATATCGCCATCCAGTGTAAAGCGTCTGGTATTCACCGACGTGATGACGATGTCGGCTTCGGTGAGCCGTTCCGAAAGCCCGGCGAAGGAGACCGCGTGGCAATTCAATTGCTGGGCCATGGCCTCGGCCCGGGTTTCCAGGGAATGGGTGACGTCGAGATGGCCAAGGCCGGCGGCCAGGAAGCTGGATCCCAAAAGCTCGCCCATTTCGCCGGCGCCGATCAAAAGCCCGCGCAGGGCCGCCAGATCGCCGTGGATATCGCGCGCCACGTCGACGGCGGCGGCGGAAATAGACACCGGGCGCCGGCCGAGCCCGGTCTCTTTGTAAACCTCGGCCGAGGCGGCGATGGCGGCGGCCATCATCGGTGCCAGCACCGGACCGGCGGCATGTTCGCGGACGGCGGCGGCGAAGGCGTCTTCGACCTGGCCCAAAAACCGGGTGTCGCCGATGACCAGGCATTCCAGCGCGGCGGCGACGGCGAAGGCGTGTTTCACCGCTTCCGGCCCGGACAGCATATAACTTTGGTTTTCGATGTCCGAGCGGGTGACCCTTGCATTGGCGGCCAGCAATTTCCGGATTTCTTCCGCGGCCGCGGCGGCATCTTCGGTGATGGCGTAAATTTCGGTCCTATCAATGGTGGAAAGCACCATGGCCTCGCCTAGTCCGGCGCGCGCCATCTGGCCATAGAAAGCCGGGCTTGCGCCCGCATCCATAAACAACCGGTCGCGCAAAATCATCGTCGAGGAGCGATGATCGGCACCGACCACCATCAAATTCAGGACCGGCGCATCGTCTTTAGGTTCGGGCTCGGTCACGCTCAGGCTCCTGATTGGCGCAAATGGTCTGCGATATCACCTAAGGATACCTCGGATTGCTCCCCGGAATCCATATCCCGGATGGTGGCGGCGCCGCGCGTCAGCTCGTCTTCACCGAGCAACACCGCAAAGCGGGCGCCCAGATTGCCGGCCCGCTTCATGCGCTTCTTCATATTGCCCGAATATCCGAGATCGGCGGCGACGCCGGCACGGCGCAATTCCTGGGTCAGATCTAGGGCCGCGGCCTCTGCCGTCTTGCTCACGGGGACCACCGCCACGGGGCGCGGCGCGGCCACGGTTTCGCCGGTCAGCAGCGCCAAACGTTCGACGCCCGCCGCCCAGCCGATACCCGGCGTTTCGCGCCCGCCCATCTGTTCGAACAAGCCGTCATAGCGCCCGCCGGCCAGAACCGTGCCCTGGGCGCCGAGATCATCGGTCGTGAATTCGAAGGCGGTGTGGCAATAGTAATCGAGGCCGCGCACCAGCCGGTTGTTGATCCTAAAGGCGATGCCGAGCTTATCCAGGCCGGCTTTCACCGCACCGAAAAAATCGGCTGAGGCATCGTTCAGGCATTCGCTCAAAATCGGCGCGTTTTCGATAATTTTGCGGTCGCTTTCGTTCTTGGAATCCAATATGCGCAAGGGGTTTTTGCGCAGCCGTTCGCGGCTGTCATCGGATAATTGATCCTCGAAGCCTTGCAGATAGTCGACCAGCTTATCCCGGTAGGCGGCGCGGCTTGCCGTATCGCCGAGGCTGTTCAGCTCCAACGTGACTTGGGCACCAACGCCGAGCCGGTCCAGAAATTGATGACCGAGGGCGATCACTTCGATATCGGCGAGCGGCCCGGCGACGCCGATCAGTTCCACGCCCACCTGGCCAAACTGGCGGCGGCGGCCCTTCTGCGGACGCTCGTAGCGGAACATCGGACCCCGGTAAAATAATTTGAGCGGCAGGTCCTGTTGCAGACCGCCCGACATGACCGCCCGGGCGACGCCGGCGGTGCCTTCCGGGCGCAGCGTAATCCCCTCGCCGCCCCGGTCTTCGAAGCTGTACATTTCCTTGGTGACGATGTCGGAGGTGTCGCCAAGGGTGCGCGCGAACACATCGGTAAATTCGAATATGGGCGTCGAGATTTCGCCGTAGCCATAGAGCTGGGCCACATCGAAGGCGACGCTTTCCACATGCCGCAACTGGCGGTTCTCGCCGGGGAGCACATCCTGGGTGCCGCGAACGGGTTTCAGTGTCGCCATGCGCTAATAATGCCTAGAGCGGGTCCGGATGGATTATTGAGTGATGGCCGTACCGGAGGACAGCTTTTCTGCGTCGAGCGCCACATTGCGCCGCACGGTGCCCACTGGTCCGATGGACGGAACCAATTTGCCATCGACTTCGATTTCCAGGGCGCCGGCGTTGCCGGTCAAAAGACTGAGGCCGCGCCGCGCCGGAACTTCGTAGGTATCGCCCGAGCGCAACAGCTTGGTCGTCACCAACTGGTTGGCCTCCATATCGCGCACCTGGATCCAGCTGTCGATCACCGCCCGGATAACGATCTGCGGCGCCGCCGGCGCTGGTTCGGGCGTGGCCGCCGGCGCTGGTTCGGGCGTAGCCGCCGGCGCTGGTTCGGGCGTGGACGTTGCCTCGGGCGCCGGCGTGGGCGCTGGTTGCGGGCTCAATGCTGCCGTGGCGGTACTATCCGTGGCCGCGGCCGCTTGGCGCCCGGTTGTCTGCTCTAATCCCTGGCGGGCATCGGATGCGCTGGGCAGCGCGGCAAGCTGTTCGGGCGCCGCCGGCTCGGACGCTGCGGTTGCTGCCGGTTCGGGCGCCGGTTCCGGCGTTGGTTCGGGCGCTGGCGTAGCGGCAACGGTCGCAGCAGGCGTTTCTACAGCCGGTTCGGGCGCACCATTGGACGGCGCGGCGGGTTCGGGTTGCGCTTCAGGTTCGGTTGCGGCTGCCTGGACCGGTTTGGGCTGGATGTCCGCCGGCGGGTTGCGGGTTGCTGGTGCCGGACTTGGGTTGATTTCCGGTGTGGCTTCCGGTGTGAGCTCGGGTGTAACTGGGGGCCGGACGTCCTCGGCCGGCGCGGCGGCGATGGTCTCGGCGATTTTGTCGAGGGCGTTGCGGTCTTGTGGCTGCTCTGGTGGCGGCGCCGCCCGCTCGTCAGCCACGGCCTGGACCGGCGCGGGCGTCTCGGTGGCGGCGGGCGCGGGCGCGGGCGCGGGCGAGCTTGGCTCGGCGGTTGCGGCCACGGCGCTGGCCGGCTGGCTTGGCTCGGCGGCGCGTAATGTCACTTGCGATGAGGCTGGCGGCCCGGCGACGGCGCTGCCGGCGGCACGTTCGATCTGTACCGGTACCGGCGCAACCGCCGTCGCCTGGAAGTGATCCGCGGAATTCAGGAAAAACCAAGCGCCATAGCCGACCGCCACAACCAGCAAGCCAACCATCACCGCCGCGCCGCGCGGGATACCGTTTTCGGAAACCACCGTCGGGAAGGTCAGGCTTTGGCCGCCGTCGTCGGAGGTAATCTCGTCCCGGTAGCGTTCGACCACCCTGGTGCCGTCGAGGCCAAGATACTCGGCATAGGTCCGGATGAAGCCAACCACGTAGGTGTTGCCCGGCAACTCTTCGAAGCGGCCATCCTCGATGGCTTCCAGATAGACATTGCGAATGCGAAGCTGGGACGCAACCTCGGCCAGATCTTCGCCCCGGCGGAGGCGCGAGGCGCGCAAAAACGCACCGACGGCGGTGCCGGAATTTGCCTCTGATTGGGTTGCCATTTCCGGATGCAAATTTTCGTTCATCTTATCGCTTTCGGCATCATTTGCGGCAATCGATTAATCCGCAAATGGGCTACCGCCCGATATGTGTGTCGATCACCCCGGACCAATCGCCTAACTGCTTCGCTTAACTGACTGCAATTACACGAATATTCCGAAATTTCAAATAATAATAATTAATGTGTGAATTTATAGACAAATGGGCGATCCGACAAGAATCTTTTGCCTATTAATTAAGGTAGGTAGTACCAAGGACCGGAACTTAAAGTGGTGGGTTAAATAATAACCCCGTGATCGACAGCGAATTCCCGCAATTTTTCGCGCAAACTGTGCTCGTGGGATTGCAGCAAAGTGTCCAGATATCGCTTTAAGTCACTGACCAATAAGCTTCTGACCATGGCCTTTACCGGCCCGATGCACGACGGCGCCATAGAGAGATTGCGAAAGCCCAGCCCGACCAGCGCCATGGCGTCGAGCGGGCGCCCGGCGATCTCGCCGCAAAGGCTGATGGGAATTCCGGCATCGTCGCACTGGCGAACAAGATCGCCCAACAAGCTCAACGCGGGCGGCGATAAGGGATCATAGCGGTCGGCCAGGAGCGGGCTGCCGCGGTCGGACGCAAACAGAAACTGAAACAAATCGTTGGAGCCGACCGACACAAAATCAACCCGTTGCAACAAGGACTTCATCTGAAACGCCAGGGCCGGCACCTCCAACATGGTGCCGATTTCCAAATCGCCGGGCAGCTTGCGGCCCCTGTTTTCCGCCGTTTTCAATTCGCGCATCAGAATATCGCGCAAGGCGTCAAACTCGGCGACCTCGGTGATCATCGGAAACATGATCTTGAGATCGCGCCCATCGGCGGCGCGGATCAGCGCCCGGAATTGATGGCGCAGCAGCACCGGCCTGTCGAGCGCAACGCGCGCCGCGCGCCAGCCCATGGCCGGGTTTTCGCCCTCATCCACCTTCCAATAAGGCAGACCCTTATCGCCGCCCACATCCAGGGTGCGGAAGATCACCGGCTTGCCCGCCGCGACGTCGATAACGCGTTTGTACAATTCCGCTTGCCGGTCCACATCGGGAAAATCGGTGCTTTCCATGAACGGAATTTCGGTGCGGTAAAGCCCGATGCCATCGGCGCCGGTATCCTTCATGTTCTGAACATCGATGAACAATCCGGCATTGATGCTTAAAGACATGCGCAGCCCGTCTTTGGTTTCGGCCGGAACATCCAAGAGCGATGAATAGGCGGCAATTCTTTGCTGGCGCTGAGCCAATGTGTCGGCGAAGCTTTGCAATGCCTCTTCCGACGGGCGGATATGCACCTCCGCATTGTCGCCGTCGAGCACCACCCGGTCGTTGT
>CAUZTZ010000204.1:0-7766 GCA_963582805.1 Alphaproteobacteria bacterium | reverse complement strand
AAACACGTATAAATTTCACGCCTATTTTTGATTTGCCACCGCATTAAACGGAAATTTGCTGGCCCGGACCCCTGCCAATGTTGGTAGCTAGGCTGCCGGTGGCGCGGCGCTTTATAATTAATCGATGGGTAATAGGCTGAATATTTGCCACGTATCTGGGAATGCGGGCGAATTTTGGGTTCACCCGGGCACGCCAATACCGGTTAAACCAAAACATAATTTGCTGACATGACCGCCGGACAAGGCTGGGCGCTAACCGTATTCCTCACAATATCGGTTGCCGGATTCACCTTGGATTCGCGGCTGGCCGCCGGTGCGCTTTGTTGGAGCAATCAGGCGGCCAATATCCAGCCCCGTCCCGGGCCGGTGTGGATTGGCCGGATGCCGGTTCTTGGACCATCTTGTTCCGAGTTTATGGAAGCGCTCCTGTTTCGGGGTGGGCCAGGTGCGGCCGGCCACTGCCATCCGAATACACCGTTGTTGGCCGCCGTAATCAAAGGATGAGCGATGGCGCGCGGGAATGCGTTACAGTCCAAAGATGCGCCGCGCGTTGGTACCGAATATGGGCGCGTGGAATTCCGGCGCCAGGGCGCGCACCCGCTCAATGGCCGGACCCATATGGCCGATCAGATGCGGATAGTCCGATCCGAACATGACGTTTCCAGGCCCGCTTACCTGGATGCAAAGCTCGACGGCCTCTTTCGTGTAACCGATGCTATCGTAATAGATGCGCGCCAGATATTCGCTCGGCGGCGACGAAATATGCTCGCGGCAGGGCTCCATATATTGGTAACAGGCATCCAGGCGTCCGACGATAAACGGCAAGGTGCCGCCGACATGGGCGGCGATCAGTTTCAAATTGGGATAGCGCTCGAAAAAACCGTCGAAGATCATGCGCGCTATGGCAATCGTGGTGTCGCACATGAAGCCCACCGCCTGCACCAGATTATACTGGATCAGGTTCATGCTTGCGGCCACCGGCAGCGGCGCCGGATGCAGTAATACAGGCAGCGCGCGCTTATCGATCTCCGCCCAAATGGGCGCCAGGGCCGGATCGGTAAGCGACAATCCTTCGATATTGGCGCCGACAAAGATGCCGGCGGCGCCCAGCCCGGCGGCATGCTCCAACTCGGCCAAAGCGGCGTTCGGATATTGCCAGGGCAGCGTCGCGAGGAAGCGGATGCGGTCCGGCCAGGCCGCTTGCCGCTCGGCCATATCGTCGTTGACGCAACGCGCCAGTTTGGCCGCCATTTCCGCCTCCGCCCAATAAACGCTGGGCGTCGTTAACGAGACGATGGCCATATCAACGCCGGCTTTATCCATGTCGGCGATGCGCCGGCCGTAATCCAGCATTTCCGCTTCGACCGGCATATAGGGGCGGCCATTCAGGGCAATCATCTTTTTGCCGGCCGCCTCGCTAAGGCCGTAGCCCGAATGGTTGCCGATGGCGGCGACCCAGGCCGGGTGCATCATGTGGGTGTGAATATCGATGATCGCCATGGCTGGCACTCCTCATCCCCGAAGCCGATGCGCATACGGAAGCACGCAATTCAAAAGCAATCAACGAATACCATAGGTTCGGTACCTTGAGCGCGCCGGCGGGCCGGGAGCCTGAGCCAAATCAACTATCCGTGCCCGGCGATTGCCCTTCGCGGCTGATTCTGCCATTATGCCCGTCAATTCATCTAAGCAATTGCGAGAGAACGATAATTATGGGTACTTTCAGCATATGGCATTGGCTCGTCGTTCTGGCCGTTGTCCTGGTCCTGTTCGGCGGCAAGGGTAAAATCTCGTCGCTGATGGGCGATTTCGGCAAAGGTCTGAAATCCTTCAAAAAAGGCATCAAGGACGAGGAAGTGATTGAGGACACCAAATCCGAGTTCAGCGCCGAAAGTTCGGTTACCAGTGCCACCGAGGAAACTGAAAAAAAGACCGCCGAACAGGCGTGATCTTTTCCAAATCGGCCTGGAATTCGCGTCGGCTCTTGCGCTTCTAACGGGGCGGTAGACACACATGTTCGACATCGGCTGGCCGGAATTACTGCTCGTTGCAGTCCTTGTCATTGTGGTCGTCGGGCCCAAGGATTTGCCCCGCGTGATGCGCACCGTCGCCCATTATGTGGGCAAGGCCAAATCCATGACCCGGGAATTTCGGGGTTATGTGGATGACATGGTGCGCGAATCCGAGCTGGACGAGATCAAAAACCAAATCGAGGCCGGCGCCGATCTTGATCCCGAAGGGCTGATGGAAAATACCATCGATCCCGATCACGAAATCCAGGACGCCATGGATTTCGCCGGCGGTGAGTTCGATACCGGTGAGTTGGAGGCAGCCAGCGACAGCACCGAGTTTGGTCTGGACGATGTCGGCGGCATCGATGACGAGGTTTCCGAAACCGCTGATGAGAGCGCCGCCATCGAAAGCCAATCGGGAGAGACGCTAAGCGCCGAAGAAGACAGCGGCGGCTCCGAGAAGGTGGCGTCATGAGCGAAGCGGCGGCGGTGGCCAATGATACCCAGAAAATGCCGCTGCTGGAGCATTTGGTCGAGCTGCGCACCAGGCTGGTCAAATCGTTCGTCGCCATCATTTTTTTGTTTTTTGTGTGCTATTTCTTTGCCGAAAACATTTACGGGTTCCTGGTGCAGCCCCTGGCCGACGTCATGGCCGAGGAGGGGCGCCAGCGCCGCCTGATCTACACCGCCCTGCACGAGGCATTTTTCACCTACATTAAGGTTTCGTTCTTTGCGGCGCTGTTTTTGGCGTTCCCGGTGATCGCCGGACAATTTTGGAAGTTCGTCGCGCCTGGCCTCTACGCCAAGGAAAAGCGGGCGCTGCTGCCTTATCTGGTTTTGACGCCGATCCTGTTTTTTACCGGCGGCGCGATTGTTTACTATTTCATATTCCCCCTCGCTTGGAAGTTTTTCTTAGGCTTCGAATCGGCGGGACTGGCGGGCGGGTTGCCGATCCAACTGGAAGCCAAGGTCAACGAATACCTGTCTCTGGTGATGCGCCTGATTTTTGCATTCGGCATCAGTTTCCAGCTGCCGATTCTGCTGACCCTGTTGGCCCGGGTCGGCTTTACCAGCGCCGCCGGGCTGGCCAGTAAACGCAAATACGCCATCGTCGTCGCCTTTGTCGCCGCCGCCATCCTGACGCCGCCGGACGTGATCTCTCAGGTTGGTCTGGCATTGCCGATCATTGCGCTTTATGAAATCTCCATCATTGCGGTCCGCATTATCGAGCGCAAAAAAGACCGCGAAGCGGAGGCCGATGATGACGCGGCCGAGGAAACCGACTTTAATCAAAGCTGATTTCCGGGCTGGTTGGGTTTAGGCGGCGTTATAAAGGAACACCATGTTCGATATTAAAACCATTCGTGACCAGCCGGATGCGTTCGATGCCGGTATGGCGCGGCGTGGGCTGGCGCCGCAATCGGCGGCGCTGATCGCCATCGATAAGCGCCGCCGGGGCGCCCAGACGGCGGCCCAGGAATTACAGACCAGACGCAATGCGCTGTCAAAACTGATCGGCCAGGCAAAATCCAAGGGCGAGGATGCGGGACCCGAGATCGAAGAGGTGGCGCGCTCCAAGGATGCGCAAGCCGATGCCGAAAAAGAAGCAGGTGCGGCGGGCGCCGAGCTGGATACGGCGATGGGGTTGCTGCCCAATATTCCCGCCGCCGATGTGCCGGACGGCGCCGACGAGGATGATAACGCCGAATTGAACCGCTGGGGCGAGCCCAAGGAATTGGATTTCGAAGCCAAGGAGCATTTCGATATCGGCGAGGCTTTGGGGCTCATGGATTTCGAAACCGCAGCCAAAATGTCCGGCGCCCGGTTTGTGATCCTGTCCGGCGCCCTGGCGCGCATGGAGCGGGCGCTGGCGTCGATGATGCTCGACATGCACACGGGCGAGTTCGGCTATACCGAAATCAACCCGCCGGCCCTGGTACGTGACAACGCGCTGTTCGGCACCGGTCAGTTGCCGAAATTTGCAGACGATTTGTTCAAAACCGACAACGATTATTGGATGATCCCCACCGCCGAGGTGCCGCTGACCAATATGGTGGCCGGCGAAATATTGAACGCGAGCGATTTGCCGCGCCGCTATACGGCGATGACCTGGTGTTTTCGCTCGGAAGCCGGATCGGCGGGCAAGGATACAAGAGGCATGATCCGCCAGCACCAGTTCACCAAGGTGGAAATGGTCTCCATCGTTCATCCGGATCAATCAGACGCAGAGCATGCGCGCATGACCGGCATCGCCGAAGAGGTCCTGAAAAGGCTGGAGCTGCCGTTCCGCACGGTTGTTTTATGCACCGGCGATTTGGGTTTCTCGGCGAATAAGACCCACGATATCGAGGTTTGGCTGCCCGGCCAGAACCGCTACCGGGAAATCTCGTCCTGCTCCAATTGCGGCGATTTCCAGGCGCGGCGCATGAATGCCCGCTTCCGCCCCAGCGAAGGCCAAGGAAAAAATAAGGGCACCCGCTTCCCGCACACCCTCAACGGCTCCGGCCTGGCGGTCGGGCGGACGCTGATCGCCGTTCTGGAAAACTACCAGCGGGAAGACGGCTCGGTGCAAGTGCCCGAAGTATTGCGCCCCTACATGGGCGGGCTCGAGATTATTTCCGCCGATGGCTAAATCGGCGCTCAAGCTGGCCTCGGCGCGGATCCTCATATCCAACGATGATGGCATCGGCGCGCCCGGCATCAAGCGGCTGGAAAAGATCGCGGCGGGCTTCGGCGCCGAGGTTTGGGTGGTGGCGCCGGAAGAAGAGCAATCGGGCACCGGCCATTCGTTGACCCTCCGCCGGCCCTTGCGTATCCGCAAAATATCGGCCCGCCATTACGCCGTCGACGGCACACCCACCGACTGTATTTTACTCGCCGTTAACCAAATCATGAAAGGCTCAAGGCCGGACTTGGTGCTATCGGGCATCAACCGGGGCAGTAATCTGGGTGAGGACATGACCTATTCCGGCACCATCGCGGCGGCCATGGAGGCGACGCTGCTCGGCGTTCCCGCTATCGCTTTGAGCCAGCGCGTTGCGTACGAGACCTTGAACAGCGGCGGCCCAGCGGATTGGTCGGCCGCCGAAGGTTACGCGGCGCACGTGATCCGTAAACTGGCATCTATCGCCTGGCCCCGGGATGTGCTGATGAACGTGAACTTTCCCGACCGGCCGGCGTCCGAAGTGACCGGTATCGCGGTCACCCGCGAAGGCCGGCGCAAGGTGGGCGATGAAATCCTCGAGGGCTTTGATCCCAGGGGCGAGCCCTATTATTGGATCGGCAATCAGAAAACCTCGCCCACCTATGGCAAGGGCACCGATCTGGCCGCCGTCCATGCGGGCAAGGTGTCGGTGACGCCGTTGTCTTTGGATTTGACCCATCGGGGCATGCTGCGCCAGTTGACGTCATTATTTCCGGTGAGCCAGCTGGGGGCAAAGAAATGAATTTCGATGATCGCAAGGCGCGTCTGGTGCTCGGGCTCAGACGGGCCGGGGTCACCGACCGGGACGTGATGGCGGCCATGGAAGCGCTGCCGCGCGAGCCGTTCGTGCCGCATGCGTTACGCGCCCAGGCCTATGAGGATACCGCCCTGCCCATCGGCCATCAGCAGACGTTAAGCCAGCCCAGCGTCGTCGGGCTGATGACCGAGGCCTTGCAGGCCGGGGCGCGCATGAAGGTGCTGGAAGTGGGCACCGGTTCCGGCTATCAGACGGCGGTATTGGCGGCCCTTTGCCGGCGCGTCTACACCATTGAGCGCCACGCCGAATTGTTGGCGATCGCCGAGGCCCGGTTCAATGAGATGAAGCTGCACAATATCGTCGCCAAGACCGGCGACGGCACCCTCGGCTGGCCGGCGCAGGCGCCGTTCGAACGGATCATCGTCACCGCCGCCGCCGCCGACGTCCCGCCGGTACTGGCCGATCAATTGTCCGATGGCGGCGCCATGGTGGTGCCCATCGGCATCGACGATGCGTTGCAGACTATTTTACGGGTCAGCCGCGATGGCGATACGTTCGAGACCGAAGAGCTTTCCGATGTCCGCTTCGTGCCGCTGATCCCGGAAGAAGCGGGACGATCGGTCGCTTAGGAATTGGCGGGGCATAAGAATGCCGAAATGGTCCAACAAAGCACGCCGGGTTCTGGTCCTTTCGGGGACCATGCTGGCGCTGGCCGCCTGTGGCTCGTTGCAATGGCCGCCGCCAGGGGACAGACCCGGCGCGCGCCCGCCGGCGCAAAATAACCGCGCCGCCCGCCGTCCGGCCCAGCCCAGAACCATTGCCAAGCCGGCGCCCGCGATCCAGGTGCGCGTCAAGGCCGGCGAGACCTTGTTCATTCTGTCCCGCCGCCACGGCGTTTCGGCGCGCGCCATCATCGATGCCAACCGGCTGCGCCCGCCCTACCGTCTGGCGCCCGGGTTGCGCCTGAAAATCCCGGCGGCGCGCCAATATAGCGTGGCCCGGGGCGACACGCTGTACGGCATCTCGCGGCGTTTCGGCGTCGATGCGTTTGAGCTGGCCCGCCTCAACCGTCTGGCGCCGCCCTACAATATCTATAGCGGCCAGAGGCTGTCGTTGCCGGTTGCGCTGGCGGCTCCGAAACCAAAACCGGCGGCGAAGTCCGCGCCGAAGCCGCCGCCCAAAGGTCCGCCGCCGCCGAGGATCGCCAGCCCCAAGGGGCGCTTCATCTGGCCGCTCAGGGGGCGCATCCTGTCGAGCTATGGGCCCAAGGGCGAAGGCTTGCACAATGACGGCATCAATATCGCGGCGCCGCGCGGCGCGGCTGTCCATGCCGCCGGGTCCGGCACCGTTGCCTATGCGGGTAACGAGTTGCGCGGCTTCGGCAATTTGTTGCTGATCCGCCATGCCGGCGGCTGGGTGACGGCCTACGCCCATAACCAAAAGCTGCTCGTTCAGCGCGGCCAGAAGGTGCGCCAGGGCCAGGCCATCGCCCGCGTCGGCAGCAGCGGCAGCGTCATTAAACCGCAGCTTCATTTCGAGATCCGGCAGGGGCGCCGCGCCATCAATCCGGCGCGCCAACTGGCCGCTGCCCCGGCGGCGTCTTAGCCTTATGAAATAACCGTGATCAGCCGCCGGGCTCGATATTTTTGCCTAGGCGTCCGGCAAGGTCCTGCACATATTGCCAGGCGACCCGGCCCGAGCGCGCGCCCCTTGTCATCGACCATTCCAGCGCCTCGGCGCGCAATTGATCGGCCTCGATCTCCAACCCGAAGCGCTCCACATAGACGTCGATAATCTCGAAATAGGTATCCTGGCGCACCGGGTGGAAGCCGAGCCATAAACCGAAGCGGTCGGACAGCGAGACTTTTTCCTCCACCGCTTCGGACGGCGATATGGCCGACGAGCGTTCGTTCTCGATCATGTCGCGGCGCATCAGGTGGCGCCGGTTGGAGGTGGCGTAAAACAAAATATTGCGGGGCCGTCCCTCGATGCCGCCTTCGAGCATGGCCTTCAAGGATTTGAAGCTGGTGTCCTCGGCCTCGAACGACAGATCGTCGCAAAACAACAGGCAGCGGCGCGAGGCGGCGCGCAGCAATGCCAGCAGGCGGGGCAGGGACGGAATGTCTTCCCGGTGAATCTCGACCAGCGCCAGCTTGTCTTCACCGGTGGCGTTTATCTCCGCGTGCAGGGCCTTGACCAGGGAGCTTTTGCCGGTGCCACGGGCGCCCCAAAGAAGCGCGTTGTTGGCCGACAATCCGGCGGCGAACCGCTGGGTATTGGCCAGCAATGTGTC
>CAUZTZ010000203.1:0-7822 GCA_963582805.1 Alphaproteobacteria bacterium | reverse complement strand
GGTGAGTGCGTTAACCGGATAGGCAAGCAATATACATTGCTTGATCTAGGAAAATACTATGCAGCCGGAAAACACATGCCTGCGAATATCGATTTGGCGGAAAAATATTTTGCCGCCGCATTTGAAAGGGATTCTGGCCTTGGCGGGAGTATCGGAAACTTTTATTACGATGAACTGAAAGATTATCCTAAAGCCCTGCGCTGGTATGAAAATAGCATCCGCGCCGGCGACGCGCTTTCGCTGGCGTGGCTGGCCATAAAATTTCGCGACAAAACTCCCGGATTTTATGACCCGGAAAAGTTGGCGGCTCTTTCCAGAATTGCCATAGCCAACGGGCACGGCTTTGCTCACAACTTTCTCGGCGACCATTATTTTGAAGGCAAGGGAGTCGAAATTAACCATGTGAAGGCGCTTCGGCATTACCTAGCTGCGTATAAATATAATCCGAAATCGGCCCGGCTGGCTCAAATCGGTGCCATATATTTGCGCGGACAAGGCGTCGATAAAAATCCGGCGGAGGCGGTAAAATGGTACCGCCGCGCCGTTCGGAATGGGCGATACTGGAATGCCGTGTGGTTGGCAGAACGCTATCGCGACGGTACGCTTGGTAAAGACCTACACCTGAGCCATGCCTTTTCCTGGTATCTCGTTGCCGCCGCTTTGGGTGATCCGGGAGGGCTGGAAATGGCGCGCGATCTGTTTCCACGGTTAACGATGAAAACGATCAACCGCGCCATGCGGCTGGCGCAAAACTTCTTCGACGAATCCTTGCCTAAGTAATCGGCGCTGAGCGAATCGCTCAGCGCATGAAACTTGGTAGCCAGAGGACCATGCCGGGAACGAACGCGACCACCAGCAGGCGGAAGATATCGCCGATGAAAAACGGCCCGATGCCCTTGAAAATATCGATCAACGGCACCTCGGGCAGCATCGTTTTCATCACGAACACGTTGAGCCCGATGGGCGGCGTGATCAGGCTGATCTCGATGATCATGATCATCACCACGCCGAACCAGATCAGATCGAAACCCAATTGCTCCATGATGGGAACGAAAATGGGCACCGTCAGGAAGATGATGGCGAGGCCCTCGATGATGGTGCCGAGCAGGATATAAATCAACAGGATGAACAGCAGCGTCCCCCAGAGGGGGACATTCAGCCCGGTGATGAAATCCGCCATGGCGGCCGGCAGGCCGGCGATACTGACGAACTGATTGAGGATTAGCGCGCCGAAGCCGACCATGAATATCAGCGCCGTGACCCTGGCCGCTTCCACCAGCGACGCGAAGAAAGCCCACCAGGTCATTTTGCCCCGGCCGACGGCGAAGGCGAGCGCCCCAACCGCGCCGATACCGCCGGCTTCCGACGGCGTGAAGACGCCGAGAAAGATGCCGCCCATGATTATGATAAACAATGCGATCACGCCCCATACCTTGGACAGCGATATCCAACGCTCGCGCCAGCCCGACCGATCGCCGGGCGGACCGGCTTTGGGGTTGACGCGGATCACGGTCGCGATGACGACAAAATAGACGAATATGGTCAGGATGCCGGGCAGAATGCCGCCGACGAACATTTTTGCCACATCGACCTCGGTGAGAATACCGTAAATGATCATGCCGGTGCTGGGCGGGATCAGCATGCCGATGGTGCCGCCCGCGGCCACCGTGCCGACGGCAAAGGAATCCTGGTATTTGAACTTGCGCATGGCCGGCACCGCGACCTTGGCCATGGTCGCCGCGGTCGCCAGGGACGAGCCCGATACGGATGCAAAACCGCCGCAGGCGGCGACCGTGGCCAGCGCCAAGCCGCCCCGGAAATGGCCGAGCCACTTGTAACAGGCATCGTACAGATCTTCGGCCATCCCTGAGCGCGCAACAAACACGCCCATGACGATAAACAGCGGCAGCACCGAAAAGCCGAAGTTAAAGGCCAGATCGAGAATCTGTTGCGCGATCATCGCCAAGGCCGGCTCCCAGCCGCGGATCAACCCGTAGCCGACAAACCCGACCGCCATCATGGCGAACCCCAGCGGCGCGCCGACGAATAGGATAATCAGCAGGAAGCCGATGCCGATAAGCGATGTAATCATAGCGGTGCCTCTGCCTTAACCCTGTTATATTTTTTGATGTTTTCCGCTGGTCCCCGGCTAGTCCAGCGACCCGCTGGTGGTCGGCTCGATACCGGTCCGTAAATATTGTATGAGCAGCACCGCCATAAAGATGGCGGCAACGAACGACATCAGTGCTGTGCCGTAAACCACCGGGGCAATTTGAATATCCAGTTGCTGCCCGAACTGTTCCGTCTCGCGTAAATATTCCGCGTGATCGAACAGCCGGGTGCCCATGAAGCCGAGCATGACCATGGAGAACACCAGCACGAAAGTTTGCTGGACCTTGCGCACGCGGCCGCGGAACGCCTTATCGAACAGGTTCACCGTGATGTGGCTGTTATAGAAGGATACCAGGGGTATGGCCGAGAAGATCATGGTCGCCATGACAAACTCGGTAATCTCGAACCCGGCCGGTATGGGCATGGCAAATCCGTAACGCCCGACCACGTCGACAAAGATCAAGGCGATCATCGCGAACATCAGGATGGCAACGATGAAGGACAGACCCTTTATGTAAATAGGGGCCGCATTCCACTCGGTTATTTGGGCGACATCTGCGTTTTCCAGGTCTGTCATCTTGTCTGCATCCCCCATTTACCATCCCAATCGAACACCGGGCTTTGGTTTTGGACGCCGTATCGTTCTGACGGCGATACCAAATTGCCCCCCTTTGCGGTCATACTGCATAAAGCGCCATCATAAAGCTAGGCTAATTTCAGGGCGACAAGTTGAAGATTTTAAATTTTTTCCCGCCGCCCGCCGGATAGTCCACAGCCCAGCCCTGGACTTGGACCGATAATATTGACAGTATGATAACGCTTCTAAATAGGGGCCAAATAACCAATTAAATTCCTGGCCGCGCGGGCTGTGTGCTGGGGTCAATTGCGATAACGAATTGTGTTACCTAATTGTGTTACCTAATTGTGTTACCTAATTGTGTTAACTAGGGAGAAGAAAATGAAAAAGGCATTTGCAATCACTTTGCTGTCCGGAACTGCGGCGCTCATGCTCGCCGGTCCCGCCTCGGCGGCGGAAAAATGGATGTTCGACATCTGGCTGCCGCTCAAACATCCGATCAAGACCGGCTACCAGGATAAATTCGTGAAAGATGTTGCAAGGGTAACCAACGGCCGGGTGACGATCGAATATCCGGCCTCCAGACTGGCGCCCGGCGGGAAACAATGGGAATCCGTTGATAAAGGCATTGCCGATGTGGCCACCTTCTACACCGGTTGGCATCGCAACCGCGTGCGCCTTCCGGCGCTGGCTCATTTACCCTTTATGGTGCCCAACGCGGAAAAAGCCAGTGTGGCAATCTGGCGGACCTATAAGAAAATGTTCGCCTCGAAACAGGAAATGAAGAGCTTAAAGGTGCTTGCCTTTGTTACCCATAACGGCAGCCAGATCGCCAATTCAAAACATCCGATCTCAAGCGTTGCCGATCTTAAAGGCATGAAAATCCGTTCGTCGGCCGGCGAAGCGAAACTTTCCTTGGAACTTATGGGCGCCAACCCCGTGGTCACGTCCGGCGCAAAAATATTTGAATATGTGTCGAAGGGCGTGGTCGATGGATTGCAGGACGGCATGCATGCGCCGCTGGCCTTCAAGATCACGCGGTACCTTAAATATGTGACCAATATTCCGGGGTCCATGGGCACCATCACGTTCCCGATTGCTGTCGGTATGAAAAAATGGAACGGTCTTTCCAAGGCCGACCAGGCCGCCATCGAAGCGGTAACGGGTGATGAGCTGTCCGGCGCTGGCGGCATCGCGTTCGATAAATTCACCGCCAAATCTGTTGCCCTGATGAAGAAGGACGGCGTCAAGTTCCAGGACGCACCGCCGGCCATGGTTGCCAATATGAAAAAGCTTCTCGCCTCAATGCGCGAAACTTATGTCAAAGCGGCAGCGACCCGAGGCGTCGACGGCAATGCCGCGATCAAGTATTATCGCTCTCAGGCGTTCAATTAATCCAAGTCTGAAGCAATAAACGACATTTTCGGGCGTTGCCGGTTTCCATCGGCAACGCCCGTTTTCTTATTTCAATTCAATACCTTATAGACCGCGTCCATGATCTTGTCGGGGGTTGGTTTGACCGCGGCCTCGTGTGCCGGGGCTGCCGAAACCGGCGCATCGGGGCGCGCCGCGCGGACGATGGGGGCGCGCAAGTGCTGGAACCCCTCCTCGGCGACGATGGCCGATATCTCCGAGGCGACGCCGCAGGACAGCCGCGCCTCGTCGGCGATCACCAGCCGCCCGGTCTTGGCAACCGAGGTGAGGATGCTCTCTTTGTCCAGGGGCACCAGGGTGCGGGGATCGATCACCTCGGCTTCGATGCCGTCGGCGGCCAGCATTTCGGCGGCCTCCAAAGCCACCGACACGGTCAACGACGTGGCCACCAATGTCACGTCGCTGCCCTCCCGTTTGATGGCGGCGACACCGAACGGAATTTCGTAATCCTCGTCTGGCACCTCGTCTTCGGTGCCGTATAACAAACCGTGCGTGAAGATCACCGTCGGGTTGTCGCTTTTGATCGCCGTCCGCATCAGCCCCTTGGCGTCGTAGGCGCAGGACGGCACCACCAATTCCAGGCCCGGCGTGTTCCAGAAGATCGGCTGCGGGCTTTCCGAATGCTGCGAGCCGGTGCCCATGACGATGCCGTGGTTGAGATGGATAACCATCGGCACTTTTATGCGCCCGCCGGACGAAAAATAGGCGGTGGCGATCTCGTTGGCGATCGATGACAGCGCCGGATAGGCGAAGCTGGCGACACCGATATGCAGGAACATGCGGTGCCCGCACATGGCGGCGCCGGCGGCCAGCGCTGTATAGGACGCCTCCGATATGGGCGGATAATAAATGCGGTCGCCAAATTCTGCCTGCAAGGGCTCGAACTGGTGGCGCTGGGGGCCGATGCCGAACACCTCGTTGCCCATGATGGTGAAGTTGGGGTCCTCGGCGAAACAGGTGCGAAAGACGTCGGCCATGGCATCGCAATAATTGGTCATGGTCATGGCTCAGCCCTCCAGCTCGGGGACAAATACATGGTTGAGCGCTGTCTCGGCGGGGGTTGCCGGGCTATGGATGGCCCATTGGCTGGCGTCTTCGATAAGCGCCGCCGTCTCAGCGTCGAGGGCCGATATATCCGCCTGGCTCACATCGCCGTCGCTCAGCAATTGGCGGGCATAGAGGAAGATCGGGTCCTGGTTGCGGTACCAGTCTTCGAACCGGCTGCCATAATTGGCGTCGTCCCAGATCATCGTCATGTCGGTATCGCCCATGGGCAGTTCCGGCCATAACGGCTTCGAGCCTTCCCAGCGCTCCGTCACCGCCTGCACAAAGAATGGCCCGTTGCCCGCCCGGCAATGGGCCACAGCCTTGGCTGCGGCGGCGAACACCGCGTCCACATCGCGACCATCGACGGTTTCCACCGGGATGCCGAATGTGTCGGGGATCTTGGTCAAATCCTTGACCGACGACATGGCCGCCGGGAAACCGCCGCCGATGGAACCGACGGCGCCTTCGTTATTGTTCTCGCAGATATAAACCACCGGCAGCGACCACAAGGCCGCCAGGTTCAGCGCTTCATAAGAGATGCCTTCTTCCAGCGAGCCGTCGCCGAAGAAGGCCACCGACACCTGGTCGCCGCCACCGTTTTTGAGCGCAAAGCCGGCGCCGGTGGCCAGGCTGATGCAGCCGCCGACGATGGACGAGGTGGCCAAAAAGCCAAGGTCCGGGTCCGACAGATGCAAGGTGCCGCCATAACCGCCATTAAGGCCGGTCTCCCGGCACAATATTTCCGCCAGCGCGGCGCCCGGATCGGCGCCCCTTGCCAGCACATGGCCATGATTGCGGTGCGTGGTGGCCAGCTTGTCGCCGGGCAAAAGCGCCTCCATGACGGCGGCGCCGGTGGCTTCCTGGCCAATGTATAAATGATAGTGGGCCATAAACTCGCCGGCCTCGAACAGATGCACCAGGCGTTCCTCGAAGCGGCGGATAATCATCATCCGGCCGAGGATCGCCAGTTTGCGTGTTGTATCCCAGTCGCCGCCCATTAATTTTCCCCCCGCTCTTAAGTTTGTTGGCCAAGCTTCGCCTGCGCCGGTAGTATTCATCAATCACAGCAAATGAGAAGGGGATTAACAATGGCCTTTAGCCAACAGATCAAGGACCTGATTTTCAACGCCCACGCGGACCATTGTGTCTGCATGCTGGCCACCGTCGGCGATGACGGCCCCAATATCAGCCCCAAGGGCTCGGTGATCATTTATGACGATGAGCATCTGGCCTATTGGGAGCGCTCCAAAAAGGCCGCCCTCAAAAACGTGCAGAACGATGCCAGGGTGGTGGTGATGTATTCCAACAAGGCGCTGGCGGAAAGCGGCGGCATCGATCTTCCGGGCGGCATCATCCGCTTTTTCGGCACCGCCGAGATTCACGAGCGCGGCGAATTTCGCGACAAGGTGCGCACTATGTTACAGGAGCGCGAGATCAACCACGAGGGCGCCGAGGAAGGTTTTGCGGTGCTGATCAAATTGAGCCGTGCCGTCGACATGCGCGGTAATTCGCTGAATTAGCTGTCGGCCATATCCAAGGCCATGCCCGCATCGAACGAGGGCCGCTCCTGGATGCGCCGCCACCAATCGCCGAGGTTGGGGCGCGCCGTCCAGTCGATCAGGGCGGTCAATCCGTTCACCTGAAAGCGTTCCAGAAACGGCGTGATCGAAATATCGGCGAGGGAGAATTCGTCGCCGGCCAGCCAGGGTGATGTGCCCAAAGTCTCCTCCATCTCGTCCAGCAGTTCCGCCAGCAATCCCTCGGCCAGGGTTTCTTCTTCCACCGATACCCCGTCCCGGTAGCGGCGCATGCGCTCGGCGCGCAAGGCCAGCTTTGGATAGCGCTCGGCCATGGCGCGCTTTTCTTCGAGACCGATGTCCGCCATGCGCGCCGCCATGAAGCGGTTGTGGGAAATGATATTGATGTTCTTGTGGACAACGCTTTCCGATTTATCCAGCCACCAACGCATCGATGCGCGCGCCGCCGGGTCCTCGGGGCGCAAGCGCACATCTGCAAACACGTCTTCCAGATATTCCAATATGACGCAGCTTTCGGTGATGATGCGGCCATCGTGGTCGAGGCTGGGCACCACCCCATAGGGGTTGATCTTCAAATACCAGGGCGCCAGGTTTTCCCGCACCGAGCCGCCCTTGACGGCGCGGTTTTCCCATTCGAGACCTTTCTCGTGGAGGCAAATACGCACCTTTTTGGAACAGGTGGAAGTCCACATATGATAAAGTGCCAACATCTATTTCAGCGCCTCTCTTATATCGTCGTCCCAGAATTCGCGGCTTGAATTGGCCCTCGGGAACGGCGCGTCCGGCACCGCAACGTCCAGAAATGCGCATAAGGGTTGCCAGCCGTCGGTGATATCCAATTGCAACAGACGCTCGGCGGGAAAGGCCGCCTTCACATCTTCCACATGCTTGCCGTAGGCGGCGATGGCGGCGTCTTTATCGTCAAATGTTGAGCCGAAGGCCTGGGTGCCGAGCATTACCAACACCATCTTGTTGATGGCCAGAAAATGGGGATCGCTAATCTCTGCCAGCGGTTTCGAGAGCGCCGCCATGATCGTCCTGGCAAAGCTTTCCCACCAGGTACTTGCGTCCCGGAGGGTTAGAATCACTTTGGCTTCTTCGAAGTGGTCCGCTA
>CAUZTZ010000202.1:0-7825 GCA_963582805.1 Alphaproteobacteria bacterium | reverse complement strand
GTTTCGGTAAGCCCGGCGCCAACATCGGCAACGAACTTACCGCGGTTTTCGTGCAGCTCGTCCAGGGTCATGCCCGCCGCCACCGAACGGATCGCATCGATCAACTTGCCTTCGATCAAATCGCCCAGCTGTTCGGGCTGGAAGGTACGCCGCCCAAGGGTCTGGGCCGCCCGGGATATGCCTTCGCGATCGGGAATGACGGAGACATAAAATTCGGCCCCCACATCGACGCGCAGGCGGTCCTTGGTGATCACCGAGGAATTGCCGGTCCGGTCCACATGCAGGCGCAAGGTCTGCATATTGACCCGGGATATTTCGTGGAAATAGGGAATGGCGATGGTGCCGCCATCCATGATCACCTTGCGCCCGCCGACGCCGGTCTTGATGATGCTGACCTCGCGGGTTGCCCGTTTATAAAAACGCGCCAGAAAGACAATGATAATTGCCAGAACGACGACTGCGAAAATCACCCAACCGATTGCGCTAGACATCTTAAATCCCCATCTCGTTTTGCGGCCTGGGTCTCATACCCGATACGCGCGCCGCGTTTCCTCACCCAAAATTACGTTTTTCGCCAATTCCCGTGTTTCAAAAGCCGGGCGGGAAATTGCGGCCGCCCCGCTCCATGGTTATCCATCTGGTCTCGGTAAATGTCTCCGTCGCCCAGCGCCCGCCATGGCGGCCGACGCCGGACGCCTTGGAGCCGCCGAACGGCGCGTGCGGCTCGTCATTAACCGACGAGCAATTGATATGGCACATGCCGGTTTCCAGCCGCCGCGCGATGCGCAAGCCCCGATATTCATCGCGGGTGATGACCCCGGACGAAAGCCCATATTCGGTATCGTTGGCGATGGCGACGGCTTCGTCGTCGGTCTTGAACGGGATCACCGGGATCACCGGCCCGAAATTTTCTTCCCGGTAAATTTTCATGTCCGGTGTAACGCCCAAAAGGATGGTCGGCTCGACAAAGCGGTCGGTGACGTTGCCGCCCAAGACCACCTCGGCGCCCTTGGCAATGGCATCGGCGATCTGATCGCGCGACCTGGCGGCCTGCTTGTCGTTGATCAAGGGGCCGATGATGTTGGCTTTGTCTTTGCTTGGATCGCCCATTTTTAATTTGGAGGCGCGCGCCACGAAGCCGGCCAGAAATTCATCGAAGACGCTGTCCTGGACCAGGACTTTCTCCACCGACATGCAAATCTGGCCCTGATGCATAAAGCTGCCGAAATTGGCGGCGCCGGTGGCCCGGTCCATATCCGCATCGTCGCAGACGATGAGCGCATCCTTGCCACCCAATTCCAGGCAGCATTTCTTCAAATGGGCGCCGGCACGGGCAGCAATCTGGCGGCCCACCGCCGTGGAACCGGTGAACGATATACCCTTGACCAAAGGGTTCTCGATCATCTCGTCACCGACTTCGGAGACATTGTCCCGGGAGCAGGTGATAACGTTCAGCACCCCGTCAGGAATGCCGGCCTCTTCGAATACCTCGGCGAACAGCAATCCGCCGCAATAGGGCGTTTCTTCGGACGGCTTGAGCACTAACGTATTACCAGCGGCGACCGCAAAGGCGATACCGCGCCCGGTGAGAAGCACCGGAAAATTCCACGGGCTGATGACCGAGATGACGCCTAGGGGCCGGCGCATGGCCATCGATAATTTGCCGGAATCGGACGGGATCACCTCGCCGATGGGGGCGTAGTTGGAAGCCGCGGCGGCGTAGAAAATCTCCGGCACGTAGCCGGTTTCGAACATGCCCTTGCCGAACCAGCCGCCGCCTTCGCCCTGCAGGGCTTCGGTGATATCGGCTTGGCGTTTCTCGAATACTTCGGCGATTTTAATCATGTAATGGGCGCGCTCGTTGAATTGCAGCCCGGACCAGCCTTCAAAGGCGGCATCGGCGGCGGCAATGGCGGCGCGGGCTTCCAGGCGGCCGCCGTCGGGCACTTGAGCCCAGACCGATCCGTCGGACGGATTGAGATCGGGAAAATTCTGCCCCGTGGACGACCAGCGCCCGCCCACATACATGCCGTCAAACATCTTGTTCATCTGAAACCTCTTGTCAGCCGACTATCGCATTTTACCGCAAAATTACCCAAATTGGTTTTCCATTATCCCCGTTCATGGCCGTCACTATCGGTACGGTCGCCCGCCGGGCGGGTCTTGCCGCTCAAAGCATCGGCGGCGGCTTTTTCAAAGCTGGCCAGCATATCCTGCAGGGCATCGCCGGCGCCGGGCGCCGGACGGGCGCGCGGCGCCTCGGCGGGCTGAGCGGGCGCGGCAGATGCAGCGGGCGCCGGCGCCGCATCGGGCGCGGCGGGCGCGGCGGTCCTGGTGGCCGCAACATGGTCCGAGGAGATATTGGCGGCGCCCGCGACCAGATCATCAATGCTGACCGCCAGGACGTCTTCGATGCGCAGCTTGGCCCCGGCCAACCCCGCCGCCGTGATCGCGTAAGGGTTATCCTCGCCGCCGCCGTTGGTTTTTGCCCGATTTGCTTTGGATGGCCGGGCGGGTGCGCGCGCCGCCGTTTTGCCGCCGCCGCCACCCAAATAAGCGTCGATCACCGCCTGATCCCGGGACAAGGCCTCGGCGCTGTCGGCGCCCGAAATATGGCCGTTGTCGAGAAGATAACCGCGGTCGGCAATGGCCAGGCTTTGCTTGGCGTTCTGTTCGACCAGGAATATGCCGACGCCGGTGTCCTTGACCTGCTTCAGCGCGCGGAACAGCTCCGTACATAATAGCGGCGATAGCCCGAGGGACGGCTCGTCGAGCATCAAAATTGTCGGGTGCGACATCATGGCGCGGCCGATGGCCACCATCTGACGCTCGCCGCCGCTCATGGTGTGGACGGCCTGGGATTGGCGCTCGGCAAGCTTCGGAAACAGGGTGAGCACCCGCTCCAGATTTTCCGCTTCGTGAGCCCGCGCCCGTTCCGGATAGGCGCCCAACAACAAATTCTCGCGCACCGTCAGATCGGCGAATATGCCTCGGTCTTCGGGCACCAGGGCGATGCCGGCCTCGACAATTTCGTTCGGCGATTGGCCGGTGATGTCGGCGCCGTCCATCATAACGACGCTACCCTCGGCCGCCGGCGTGATGCCGCCGATGGCGCGCAGGAAGGTGCTTTTGCCGGCGCCGTTGGCGCCCAGCATGACCACGATCTCGTTCTTTTCGACCTTTATCGACGCCCCTTCAAGGGCGCGGTGGGCGCCGTAAAATACCGAAAGATCCCGGGTTTCAAGCATCCTCGTCTCCCAGATAGGCGGCGATCACGTCGGTGTCGGCGAGCACCTCGGCGGGCGTCCCTTCAGCGATCTTGGCGCCCGAGTTCATGACCACGCAGCGATCGCAGAGCGAGCGGATGGCGTCCATTACATGCTCGACGATAATGATCGTGCGGCCCTCTTCCCGCAGCGCCTCGATCAGCGCGATGCCGGTCAGCAATTCAGTCGGGTTGAGCCCGGCCAGCCATTCGTCGAGCAGCAGAACCCTCGGATCAGATACCAGGGCGCGCGCCAGCTCGACCCGCTTTTGATCGATATAGGTAAGCGCCTCTACCGGGCTGTGCTCGGAATCGATCAGGCCAACCAGATGCAGCATCTGGCGGGCGTGATCATCCAGAGGCGCACCCCAGCGCCGGTCATGGCCGAAGACGCCGCCAGCGGCGACGTTTTCCAGCACGCTGAGGGTCGGCAGGATGCGGACGATTTGAAAGGTGCGGGCGATGCCGGCCCGGGCGATTGCGTTCGGCTTGGCCTGGGTGATGTCTTCGTTATAGAGGCGGATGGAGCCGCCGTTGGGTTTTAGCGCGCCCGATATGAGGTTCATCATGGTGGTCTTGCCCGACCCGTTCGGCCCGATCAGTCCCAGCACCTCGTTCTCGGCCAGATCGAACGTCATCGCATCGACCGCCACCAGACCGCCGAAATTGCGGGTGACGCCGTTGACCGCCAGCGCGGTCTTGTGCTGGGATCGGAGGGCGCTTTGCTCAGACATGGCGCTGCTTTCTGCGCCGGTTGAAGTCCTCGATCACGCCGGCGACACCGTGCGGAATGAAATAGACAATGGCCAGGAAGGCGACCCCCAAGAGCAACGTGGTCTGCGTCGGAAAATGGGAATTGACCAGTTCCCAGATGAGCGTGAACGGGATAACGCCCAGCAACGGCCCCCACAAGCGGTGCACGCCGCCGAGCAATGCCATGATCACCACCTGGAAGGAGATGAACGGCGAGAACGCGATGGTCGGCTCCACATAGCTCCAGCGGGGCGCCACCAGGGCGCCGGTGATGGCGGCGAAGGTGCTTGAAATGACAAACAGGTAAACCTTGGCGCGCGCCGTATTGATGCCCGAATGAACGGCCACCACTTCATCGTTGCCGATGATGCGCAAGGCAAAGCCGAGGCGCGAACGGCCGACCTGCCAGCCGATCAAATAGATGATCGCCGCGACCCCCAAAAGGCGCCAATAGATCTGCTGCTCGGTAAAATCGGTCAGCACGTAAAGCCCGGACTGGGTTCCCATGGTCGCCTGGCCCCAGGTGACGATCTGGCGGATAAGTTCCGACAGGCCAAGGGTGAAAATGACGAAATAGACGCCCGATATGCGCAATGTCGCCAGCCCGACGAAGGCGGCGATGATGGCGCCGACGAGGGCGGCCAGCAGCACCAGAACCGGATAGGGCAACACATCGATTCCGCCGGCCACCACATACATGCCAATGCCAAAGAACGCCGCCGGCGCCAGGGAAATGTAATTGGTCGGCCCGGAAAACAATGCCCAGGAGGTGGCCAGCACCGTGTACATGGCCAGCGACACACCGATCGACAGCCAGTAACCGGTATCGGCCATCGGCAACAGGGCGGCCACGATGAAGGCCACGACGACCGCGGCGAATTTGTATTTTTCCGCGTCGATCATACGGCGCGCCTTCCGAACAAACCTTGGGGCCGCACCAGAAGAATGACCAAAAACAACACGTAGGATGCCGCCAGGGTCAGACCGGGATCGATCAGCACCGCAACGAAGGTTTCGGTCATGCCCAGAATAAAGGCCGCCGCGATGGTGCCGCGAATATCGGTGACGCCGCCCATGATGACGATCACCAGCGCCTTCAACGTGAAGATGACGCCGAGGGACGCATCGAAGGTAAGGAACATCGACAGCAGCATGCCGCCGGCGGCGGTAACCGAGCCGCCGAGGGCAAAGGCAAACGCCGAGGCATTGGTGACGTTGATGCCGACCAGCCCGGCCGCCGCCGGGTTGACCGCAATGGCGCGCAAGGTAAGCCCGGCGCGGGTACGGATCAGCCAGATATAAAAGGCAATGCAGAGGAAGGCAGCGGCCAGGAACGCGGCGATGCGGTTGAGGCCGTAATTTTCACCAAAGATCACATAGGCTTCGGCCAGATAGGAATAGCTGAGATAGTCGCCGCCGAACACGGCCAGCAAAATGCCGATGAAAATGAAGGAGATGCCGAAGGTGGCGAGGATGCTGTCGACTTCGAGTTGGCCCTGACTCGAAGCGCGCTTGACCAGCGGCACCAGCAAAATCCGGTAGATCAGCCAGTTGATCACAAAGGCAGCCGGCATCACGAATACCAGGGCCAGAAACGGGCTCAACTGGGAGCCGGTGAAAAACCAGAAGGTGGTGAAGGCGCCGGCGATCAAAATCTCGCCATTGGCCAAATTCATGATGCGGGCGACGCCGTATTGAAGCTGCAACCCCATGGCCATCAGCGCATAGGTGCCGCCCAGCAGAATGCCGATAATAATTATTTCCATGACCCGCGGACCAGCAATGAAGGGAAACAGATTTCACCCGGCGCGGACCCAATGGCCGCGCCGGGCGAAGAAGCAGCTGTCTTACCAGCCTTTTTTGAGTTTTATCTGCTTGGCGCCCTTGACGCCGATGCCGGCGATTCCGTTGAAATCACCATTTTGCCATTGGCCCACGGTCCACAACTGGTTGAGCTTCTGGTTGCGCAGATCGTAGACACCCATGATCGTATCAAAGGTATGGGTTTTCATATATTTGGTGAAGGCTTTGCGGTCCATGGAACCGACCGCTTCGAAGGTCTGCGTGATGGCTTGCAGGGTCGCGTAATAGTTCGGCGTACCCCAATAATCGCCAGCGACACCGGTGACTTTCTTGAGCCGCTTGTAGAAATCACGCAGCTCGTCCGAATAGAGGATGCCGCCGGCGCCGATGATGCCCTCGGCCGATTTACCGAACTTGCCGATGAAACCGGGGAACGCCGTCGCCACCGCCGAATAATAGACTTTGACGTCCAAATTCTCGATCTTCGCCTGTTCGGCGAGACCGAAGGTATCGGGCGGATAAGACCAGGCAACGAACGCATCGGGCTTGGACGCCTTGGCGCCCTTGATCACCGGCGCCAGATCTTGCGTGCCCAGCGGATAGGACTTGTCATAAACGATATTGAAACCGGCAGCCTTGAACAGGGGGCGCGCCGCGTTGGCCAGCTCGATGCCGAAGGTATCGCCGACATTGACCACGGCGACGCGGTTACCGATCTTGCCTTCGTCCTTCAATTTTTTCAGGACGTTCACCGCCGTCATCGCATATTGGGTGGTGGTGCCGTTGACAAAGAACAGGGACGGGAAGCGCTTGACCAGGGCATCGACCTTATCGGAAACCGCCGCCAGGGCGATTTGCGGATAGCCGAGCTTGGCGAAAATCGGCGCCGTGGCCAGATTGAAGCCGGTGCCGTAGGGCGCCATGATAAAATCGGCCTTGTCCTGGGTGGCCAGACGCTGGACCGCCTTGATGGTTTCGCCGGGATTGGTGCGGTCATCATAGACGATCAATTTGATCTTATGCCTGCCGTCTTTCAGCTTGAGCCCGCCGGCCTCGTTAATCTCGTGCGCCCATAATTCGAAGCTGGGAAAATGGGTGATGGCGGCGCCGCCGGCCAGCGGTCCGGTTTTCGGACCGACGATGCCGATCTTGATATCGTGGTTGGCCTGGGCGGTTCCGATGCCGATGGTGGCTGCCAGCGCGGTGGTGGCAATCAGTTGCAGGAATGTCCGTTTTTGCATGTCTTCCTCCTCTGCTATGCAGAATTTGATTTAAACGCGGCCAATTTTTGGCCAATGAAGATGTTTCTCATTTCACGCTCCTGGCCGGATTAATTCGGCTCTTGATTTTTGGTGTCTGAAAAGCGTTGCGGTAATGTTTATATAGACTTCGCCACGAATGTAAAAGCACCGGGCATATATATAAATTCCAAACCATGGAATTAAACAGACAATTCCGGCGATGCGCCATAATTTCTGTGTCGCAGCGGATGTTAATGCTATAATCGGGCAACAATAATACCAGACACCTAACCGCCGGGGGGAGACCATGAGCGCGCCGGAAGAAATTCTCGACATCAACGGCAACCAGGTCTTGCTGCGCCGCACCGGCGATGGCGAGCCTTGCCTGTTTCTGCACGGCGCCGGCGGCATGCCTGCCTGGCTGCCGTTTTTCGATCAGTTGGCGGCGCGTTTCGATCTGCTGGTGCCCGATCATCCGTCCTATGGCCGCTCACCAACCCCCGATTGGCTCGATAGCGTCGGCGATCTCGGCTTTTTCTATTTGGATTTCTTAGGCGCGTTGGACCTCACCGATGTGCATGTGATCGGCCAATCCCTGGGCGGCTGGATCGCCCTTGAAATGGCGGTGCGCAATACTTCCCGCATCAAATCGCTGACCCTGATGGCCCCGGCGGGCATTCGCATCAAAGGCAAGCCGGCCGCCAATGTCATGATTATGGACCGCGCGCAGTTGATTGGCGCCCTCTATGCGGACCCTAAGCTG
>CAUZTZ010000201.1:0-7833 GCA_963582805.1 Alphaproteobacteria bacterium | reverse complement strand
CGGCGGCCGCAGCTGCGCCGCGTGTGGCCGGATCAAGGCGATGACCGTCGTCGGCAGGCCTTCGCGCTCCAGGTAATGTGCAAGCCCGCTCACGGCGCGCGTACACATGGGTCAAACGCCGGCTAGCAATACGCCATCGACGCCATCGGCCTTCATGTCCGTGGCCAAATTTTTGGCCAGCTCCACATGCTCAGTGGGGGGCGTGGCACCCATGAAGCCGTAATGGTTGGCCGCGACCGATGCAATCGCTCCCGATTTTTCCAGCTCGCGCAGCCGGTCGATGGGAAACACCGTGTTTATGTCCCGCATCATGCCGGTGCGGTCGAAGTTGGGCGCAACGTGGCTGGTGATCAAATCCGCAATATTTGTGTCGTCGGGGATGAGGCGAAACTCGCCCCGTCCGGGAACGAAAGGCGGCTCCTGACACCGGTGTAGCCCGGCGGTCGATATCATCGATATGCGGCGCATCGTCAGCGGCGGGCCACCGGCGCAAGGCGTTTCTTCATAGTCCGGCATTTTCTGATTTAAGAGATTGCCGCGAAACGGCTCAGGCATGTCATTGGGATACATCTACGTACTCCTGGTTCGAAAGCAAACATCCTGCATCGGATGCACGGTCGTTTGCTGACTGGCGGTTTCGTGGCGGAGCCGTATTAGTGATCCGCCGGTAATCCGAAGGCAAGATAAATGGGGTTAAGAATTCCGTCCCGAAAGGCCGCAAGCACCCCGCGCGCAGCGCATTTATTTTTCTCTCATTTTTTCTTCTCTGTGTCCTCTGTGCGCTCTGTGTTAAATCCCTTTTTTCCTATTTTCTTCTCACCGTCTCACTGTCTCTGTGGTGATTCTTCTTTTTGATTGTGGGCACTTGTAATCGCCATCGCACAGACTATTTAATTGGAAGTGCTCCCGGCTTAGGGGAGCCCGTGCTCTTGAAAATTGTGAATAGGACGAAGTAATCCCACGCCGGGAAGTTCTCGGGTTACGTGGCCGATACCGGTGGGCCTTGTGCAGTTGGGATAGGTAAAAAGCGTAACAAACCGTCATGAATAGTCATAAACAGTCATAACCGTAAGGGGGGTGCGGGGCGATGTCGCACGAGGTTTTGAAATTTATTCGCGGTAAAGAAGAATTGCCACAGAGGCAGTGAGGCAGTGAGAAGAAAGAAAGCGAGTGGCGCCGAAGGCGTTATATTCCGGTAGGAACCGTTAGGTTTGCTCGTGAACCGGTATGGTCGAATTTGCGAGAATATGTCGCACCCTTGTGTGGCGTCCGACACGCCATACCAGGGGTCGTAGCGCGGTCCGGGGGTGCTCCGATCACAGCGCGGTGCCAAGATCGACGCCCGCGTGGCCGACCATGCCAACCCCACGCGGGCTGGGCACGTTTACTCCGCGATAAAGTCCCGAAACCGCCGCGCGACGTCGGCGGGCTTTACCGTCGGGCGGCCGAGATTGTCGATGGAGCCGGGCGCGATCTTCATGCGGATAAAGTGGGGCCCGTCGGTGGTCTTCATTTGGCCGAGGGCTTCGCGTAATCCCGCGATGTCGTCGCAGGTCCAGGCGCTGCGGTAACCACAGGCCGCCGCGACGCCGGCGAAATCAATGTGCGGGCTCACCGTCGCCTGGCCGCCGGTGGAATCGTGGCTGGCATTGTCCAAGACGATGTGGATCAGATTGCCGGGCTGGTAGGCGCCGATGGTGGCGGCGGCGCCGAGCTTCATCAATAGCGCGCCATCGCCGTCGAGGACGATGACCGGTTTCGCCGTATTCAGCGCCAATCCAAGCCCCATGCCGCTGGCGCAACCCATGGAGCCGACCTGATAGATATGCTGCTTGCGGTCTTCGATGGTGAACAATTCGCGCCCGCACTTGCCGGTGGTGGCGATGATGGCGGCCGCGTCGCTCACCGCGCCCAACAGCGCTTCCAGGGCCTGGTAGCGCAATGTGGTCGGCGCGCCGCCGGATTGGCGGGCGACCTGCTCGCCCATGGGGCGGGTTTCGGCGGCGGCCTGATCGAGGGGCTCATCGGCGACGGCGCCTTTTTCCATGACCAGCCCGAAGGGAAGCTGGGCCTCCTCGATGACGGCTTCGGCGGCGTCCAATATGGCGGTCACGTCGGCGGCCGAGCGCGGGAAGGTCAGGCAGCGGACGCGCAACAGCTCCATCAGGCTTTGCGTGATCTGGCTCATCAGCTCGTGCTGCGGCTCGTCTTTGAGCCCCGGCTGGCCGCGCCAGGTGGTGATTAGTAGCGTCGGAATGCGAAACGGAAAGTTGAGCGAGGTGATCGGATTGACGCAATTGCCGAGCCCGGAATTCTGGCACATGACGACGGTTTTGCGGCCCGCCAGCCAGGCGCCGGCAGCAATGGCGACGGCCTCGCCCTCAGAGGCGGCGCCCACATATTTGGTCAAATCCGAGGTGATCGCCCGGTTGATAAACGGCGTCAGGAAGGAGCAGGGAACACCGGTGTAGAAATTATAGCCGCGCGCGGCCGCCGGCTCGATAAATTCGTCGGCGGCGATCATAAGAACCTCTGCGCGTCTTCCAGGTCGGACACGTTGTCCACATCCATCCAGTGGCCGTTGATGTAAAGGACGCCTACCTCTTCGCCCAATGCCATGATGCCCTGCAAGATATCGATCATGGAGGCGCCGTCGAGCTTTTTGGATGCGCCCAGATCAGCCAGGATGTCTTTGATCTTGGCCGTCGCGCCGCCCGAGAATTTGGCCAGGCCAATCCACTCGCCGTTGATTTTATCGGCGTTCAGATCGGCGCCGATGCTTTGCAATATGATCGGCTCGTTCTGCAGATAGCCGGGCTGGAAATCGTGCGAACATTGGACCAGATCGCGGGCCCTCGGGATCGGGTCCGGGCCGCGCTCATTCCACATGGCATCGACCACGATGGTGATATCGCCGTCCGCCTCGGCCAGCATCTCCAAGATGTAATGGCGGAACAGAATGTCGCCGTAGGCGACGATGCAGTCGCCGTCCAGATGTTCCTCGGCGACCGCCAAAGTCGCCGCCTCGCCGGTCTCGGCAAAACGGTCATTGTCCATAAAATCGATGGACGGCAGGTTGACCTTGTCCTTCTTGTAGCCCCGGACGACGGTGATTTTGCGGATTTTCTCCTGGTTGAAGGTGGTCACCAGCCGGTGCAGGAGCGGCTGGCCGCGAATGTCGAGCATGCATTTGGGCAAATCTTCGGTCATGCCGCCGAGGGCTGCGCCCCGGGACGCGGCCAGGATGATCGCCCGTGTTTCCGATTGCGTGCTCGGCAGGTAGCGCTTTTCGGCTTCCGCCAGCTCGTCGTTCTGGGCGAGGTCGAAGATGTCCTTAACGCTGGCGATATTGTCTTCGACGCCGAGCAGGTTCTCATCGCGCATGATGCGCCTGGACGTTTCGCGCATGGCGGCGATGGAGGCGCGGAGATTGTGGTTGGCCCAGATCACCACCGAGGCGCCATGCTTACGGAAATCTTCGGTCGGCGTGGCGTAATAGGTGGTCGGCACAATGACCACCGGGCAGCGCCCCGCCCATTCATCGAGGAAGGCCAGGATCTCTTCGCCGTCCTGGCGCTTCGAATGGATCAAGATGCCGTCGGCGCCGGCCTGGTGGTAGGCTGCGGCCCTTTTAAGGGCTTCGTCCATGCCCCAGCCGGAAATCAATGCCTCGACGCGGGCGATGATGCAGAAATCTGGGTCGGTCTGGCTGTCCTTGCCGGCTTTGATCTTGCCGCAAAACTCGTCGATGTCGGCCAGCGGCTGGCCCTCGCCGATGAAGGAATTGGTTTTCGGGAACAGCTTGTCCTCGATACAGATGCCGCCGATATTGCGCTGGCAGAGCTTGTTCACGGCGCGCCGCAGATTGTTGAAGTTGCCGTAGCCGGTGTCGCCGTCGACCAGAATGGGGATCGATGTGGCGTCCGACATGAACTCCAATATCTCCAAGACCTGGGTCCAGGAGGCTTCGTTACTGTCGCGGACGCCGAGGGCCGCGGACATGGCCAGCCCCGATGCCCAGATGCCTTTGAAGCCGGCCTCTTCGGCGATGCGGGCCGACATGCCGTCATGGGCTTCCATCAGGAATTCCACGTCCGCCGAGGCCAGCAAATCCCGCATCTGGCGGAATTTCCCCCTATTGGAAGTTTCAGAATCTGTGGTGTTGTTCATGGCTGTGTTTTACTTTGGATATTGCGTCGTTAAGATATTTCGCATTCATTCAATTGAACTATTCTAGGCGTAGCGGCCGGTAACATAAAGGAATTGCAACGATGTTAAAAACACCGCACTTGAAAAAACCGGACATCGATCATTTTCAAGAAAGCGGGTACGTGGCCTTGAAGACCGCCTTTTCGCCAGCCGAGGCCAAGGCAATCCAAGACTGGACGGCGGAACTTGCGGCGCGCCCGGAGGCCGCCGGCGCGCACTGGGTGTATCACGAGGAAAGCCAGCTGGAAGCCGGCGTTCAGCTTATCAACCGGATCGAAAACATGACGCCGTATCATGATGGTCTGGCGGAGCTGGCGGACGCATTGATCCCGGGGGTCGCCCAGCTGCTCGGCGAAGACGCGGTTCTGTTCAAGGACAAGATCAATTTCAAGATGCCGGGCGGTGACGGGTTCGAGCCGCATCAGGATTCCCAAGCCGGGTGGGAGGCTTACGCCGATTATTTCATCAATGTCATGGTCTGCATTGATGCCGCGACGGTGCAAAACGGCTGTCTGCAATTGGCAAAGCGCGAAGCAACGGAGCTGGTTGGCAGGGAATGGGAGCCGTTGAGCGAAGCGCAAACCGCCGCCATGACGTTCGAGCCTTATCCGACCGAGCCGGGCGACGTGATTTATTTCGACAGCTATGCGCCGCACATGTCGGCGCCCAACGTCTCGCCCAACATGCGCCGGCTGTATTTCGCCACCTACAACAAAAAGTCCGAGGGCGATCATTTGGCGCGCTATTACGCGGACAAGCGGCAAAGCTATCCCCCCGATATCGAGCGCCAGGCAGGCAAGAGCTACGTCTATCGGGTTTAGGATTTAGACGCCGCTGAAATTTTCGATGGCCGGCAAAATCACGTCCTTGGCCCGGCGCAGGTCCTCATCGAAATCGATCTCGATCCAGGGGATGCCGGAAATTTCGGCGATTGCGAAGGTGCCCGGCGCGGCCTCCAGCAATAGATCGCGGATGGCTTCTTCGTAGGGCTCGGCGGTGCGCCCGGCCTCCATATAGCGGTCCAGCCGGGCCGCCAGTTTCGCCGCCCATTCGGCCGATAGCTTCAAGAAGCCCGGCCATTCGCCAACGCGGTCAAATTGGCCGGAAATTTTTTTGCGAAACTCGACCGGATGGCCGCCCCGGATACATAGCTTCACCGGCTCGTCGTCATCGTCAACCTGGGCATCGAAGGTAAAGCAGTTTTCGGCCGCCGCGTCCATCAGGCGGCGCAGTATCTCGCGGTGGTAAAGAACGTCGGCATCCATGAAAAGCACGTCCTCGCCGCTGACCAGCACTTCGCGGGCGCACCAAAGCGAGACAATGCTGCCTTGGCGGAAATCGTCGTTCTCGATAATTGTTACCCGCCCGGCGGCCCCCAACGCGTCGATCTCAGCGATGATCTGGCCGGAAGAATAACCAACCACCAGGGCCAATTCGGGGATGCCCAGTTCCGATAAATGGTCCAGGTGTCTGGCCAGCAGGCTTTGGCCGCCGAATTTTAGGAGCGCTTTGGGCGGGTGGCCATCGCCGCCGCCGGACAATCGGCTGCCGGTTCCGGCCGCAAGCATGAGCGCTTTCATGAGGCCAAATAGCCGTTTTCTTCGAACCAGCGGATGGCGTCGCTGATCGATTGCTCCGCCGGACGGGGGGCGTAGCCAAGTTCATCGCGGGCTTTGGAGGATTTGAAGTACATATATTTTTTCGACATTTTGACGCCGTCCACTGTAACAAACGGCTCCGAATTTCCCATCAGTTTCGCGCCCCATTCTGCGATATGGGCGATGGGCAGCACAATCCCGTGGGGCAAACGCCATTTCGGCGGCGGACGGCCGGTGACGCCGGCCACTACACCCAGAATATCTTTGAGGCTCAGATTGCGCCCGCCGAGAATATAGCGCTCGCCGATCCGGCCCTTTTCGAAGGCCGCCAAATGCCCATCGGCCACATCATCCACATGGACGATATTGAGGCCGGTGTCCACATAGCCCGGCATGTTCCCCTTTGCCGCCTCGACAATCATGCGGCCCGTCGGCGTCGGTTTTATGTCGCGGGGGCCGATGGGCGTCGATGGGTTGACGATCACGGCCGGCAGATCTCGTTCCCGAATCAGCGCACTTACCGCTTCTTCGGCGAGGAACTTGGATTTTTTGTAAGGCCCGACCATATCTTCCAGCCGGGACGGAGTGCTTTCATCGCCGCCTTCAGGATCGGGCGAGCCGCCAAGCGTTGCGACGCTGCTGGTATAGACAATGCGGCCGACCCCGGCCTCCAAGGCGGCCAGCATCAAATTGCGGGTGGCGTCCAGATTGGTGCGCATCATGGCCGCCTCATCGGGGACCCAGATACGGTAATCGGCGGCGACGTGGAACACGCCTTCGGCGCCTTTAACGGCGTTTTTCAGGGCGTTTTGATCGTTCAGATCGCCATGCAGTATTTCCACCGGAAGGCCGCTGATATTGGCTGTATTGCTGGCTTCGCGAACCAGCACGCGCACCTGATCGCCTTGCGCCAATAATTTGCGCAATACCGCCGATCCGACGAAGCCGGATGCACCCGTGAGCAGAATTTTCAAAGCCCTGAGCCGAATGGTTGCCAATACCCTATGGGTAGGCAATGGCCCGAATGTTGTAAACGCATAATATAAATTTGACAGAAGCACCGGGGCCGGACATTTTGGTGCCGAGCGGGACCATTTAGGGTCCCCAAAAATTGGGTAAAACAATTTGACCGAGAATACCGAGATGCTTCCGCTGGACGTGTTGCTGGTACGGCCGCGCGGCTTTTGCGCCGGCGTCGAGCGCGCCATCGAAATTGTCGAGCGCGCCTTGCAGATCTATGGCCCGCCGGTCTATGTCCGCCATGAAATTGTTCACAACAAGCGCGTGGTCGAAACCCTGCGCGGCAAGGGCGCCATTTTTGTCGAGGAAGTCAGCGACATTCCGGACGGCAGTGTCACCATTTTCAGCGCCCATGGCATCTCCGAACGCGTCGAGAACGAAGCGCGGGTCAGGGAACTGCCGGTGATCGATGCCACCTGCCCGCTGGTCTCCAAGGTCCACCGGGAAGGCCGGGCGCACACCATCAACGGCAACGACGTTATCTTGATCGGCCATGCCGGCCACCCGGAGGTGGAGGGCACCATGGGGCGCATTCCAGGCGGCGTCCATCTGGTCACCAGCCTCGAAGATGTTAGCAATTTGACCGTGTCCGATCCGCAAAAAGTCGCCTATGTCACGCAGACAACGCTCAGCGTCGATGATACCAAGGACATCATCCAGGCCTTGAAGTCCCGTTTTCCCGGCATCGTCGGCCCTGATGTGCGCGATATTTGTTACGCAACGCAAAACCGCCAGCAGGCGGTCCGCGCCATTTCGCCGCAGGTGGATCTGCTTTTGGTGGTCGGCGCGCAAAACAGCTCCAACTCCAACCGTTTGCGGGAAATCGGCGAAGAATTGACAGTGCGCAGCTATCTTATCGACGACGCCCAGGGCCTGGATCCAAGCTGGCTGGATGGGGTCAAGACGGTGGGCATAACCGCCGGTGCCTCGGCGCCCGAAGAATTGGTTGAGGAATTGATCAAAAAGCTGAAATCCTTGCGCCGGGTGCGGCTCGAGACCATCGACG
>CAUZTZ010000200.1:0-7836 GCA_963582805.1 Alphaproteobacteria bacterium | reverse complement strand
CGCCGGTCCAGAACTGGGTGCCGTCTTCCGGCCCCGCTATCCAGAAGAAATTGCCTTCCGTGGCGCCCCGGTTGGCATCGTCAGCGGCACCAATCCACACCGCTTCACCGGTGCCAATAAGATTATCGATGAAGGTGTTCTCGGCCGCCGATGTGATCGTCGCCAAATACCCCTGCAGCCCGAAGAGAGTACTGTTTTCGGCTTCGACCTTGGCCGTATCCCAATCCATGCCGGAGGCCACATATTCATAGAAATGGGCGTTGGAGCTGATGGTCTGATCGGCGGTGGGCTTGACCGCGTACGTGATGGAGCGGTTGGTGGTGTCCGGATTGTCCGAGGAATTCACGTAGGTAACCGTGCGCAGCGCCGTCTGGTAGTTGGCCGATGTGGTCGCGCCGGTCAGGGTTAAAACGCCGGTCGATGAATTCCAGCTGCCGGTAATACCGTTTTGGTCGGTGAATGCGAGGGTGTCCTGGTTGCTCTGGAAACCCGAGGAAATGGTCACCGTCGCACTGTCGATATTGCGGTCGATATTGAGAATATTGAGCGAGCCATCGATGGCTGCGGCGGCGTCGTTTTCGGTCACCGCGTTGCTGCCGGTGCTGGCCTCGGCGGTCTGTCCCGCCCGCATCACGAACTTATCGATAAAATTCAGGGCTCCGGCGCCGTCCCCGGAGGTGCCCGTAAAGCCGAACTTGAAGGTGGTCGGCACCGAAGCCTGATCGGTGGCGTTCTTGACGTCCACATTATCGATAATGGTGGTCCAGGTCTCCCCCACATCGGAGCTGATTTTGACGGTAATTTTCTGATCCGACGTCAGGACGATGTTGACCTTGCGGTTGGAGGCGCTATCGATGCTGGCGGCAAAGGCGCTCCCTGACAGATATTCGTAACCGGTTGTACCGCCGGTGCCAGAGCCACGAAGAACAACATTATCGGCTTGCGTCGAGTTTGGCTCCGAGCCGCCGGTGCCCAGGGCCGAGAAATTTCCGAAGGCGTCGAAGCCGACACCCAGCCAGCCACCGGCCATTCCATTTACCGTGCCGTCGGTGGAATATCCAAGGGCGCCGCCAAGTGAGCCGATGGCGGCCGTAGTCGATCCATCCATGACGAAGAAGGCGATGCCATCGCCGACGGTCCGCCCGTCCCCACCGTCCGTATCTTCAATGTGATAGTCGAATTCAAATTCGAACTGTTGGGCTGAAGAATAGGCCGTGTCGAAAACCGCCATCCCCGATTGGTTGGTGGCGGCGTTAACATAAGCCGTTAACTGCAAGCGGTCATTGGTGGTGTCATTGGTGGCGTCGCTGGACAGCGTCCATCCGGTGGCCGCATCAAACTTGGTCGAGACCACCGCCGCCGCGTCGTAGGTGATGTTCGCCGTTGCCGTGTTGTCCGAATTGGTGGTGCCGTCATTGACCTGATAGGTGAAGCTGTCGGTGCCTATCAGCCCGGAATTATTCGGCACATAGATTACCAGGCCATTAGCGTTGGTCACCGCATCGCCCGCCGCAATGGCGGTGCCGTTGGAGGTGGTGCCGTCGGTGGTCTGATAAAGGGTGCCGGCGGTGGGCAGGGTGGAGACTTTCGGCGTCACCGTGTCGGTCTGCGTCGCGCCGTCATTGTCCGCATCGCCGCCGCCCAGATCGATGACGCTGGCGACGCCGGTGGAGACCGTATCCTGGGTAAAGGGCGAGGTCACCCAATTGGAGTTGGCGCCGCTCAAGGCAAGATTGCGCACCGAGCCGTCATTGGTGTTGGCGGAGCGATCGGTGGTGGTGGTGCCGGAGCCCTCATCGAAGTTCCAATATCCGACCAGCCCGGTCTCGTTGCCTTTTAGGGGGGTGAACATATTGGCGTTGATCTCGGCGTCGGTGCGCACATCGTTCCAGATGCGAACTTCATCGATCTGACCGTTGAACGCCGATGAGCCGTCGCTGGTGGCGCCAATGGTCGATGGGCCGGCGACGAGATTCGGAGAGGCGTCGATGGTGTTGTTGAATTCCAGGATACCATCCACGTAAAGCTTGATCGTCGAGCCGGTACGGGTGATCGCCACATGGTGCGCTCTTTGGTCATTGATGAGCGTCGATGCGGTCGCGTTCGATGAGTCGGCGGTATCGAATTCCAGCACCCCGTTTTCCATGAACAGGAAGCCGCCCTGGCCGGATACGCTGTTGTTTCCGACCTGGATAATATCGGCGCGGGTATTGGTCGTGTTGTCGGTCTTGATCCAGGCCTCATAGCTGAAATCGCCCGTACCCAATGCCAATTCGCTTGGCGAGCCGAGGGACACATGGTCGTTGGTGCCGTCGAGATCGAGGGCGTTGCCGAAGCCGGCCACCGGCTGCACGTAGGTGATGGTCACGGTTTCGGTGTTGGCGGAATTGTTGGTGCCGTCATTGACCTGGTAGGTATAGCTGTCGGAACCGGATGATCCGGCGGTGGCCACATAAATCACTTTGCCATCGGCGTGGGCAACCAAATCCCCCGCCGCAATGGCGGTGCCGTTGGATGTGGTGCCGTCGGTGGTCTGATATAGGGTGCCCTTGGTGGGCAGGGTGATGATTTTGGGCGTCACCGTATCGGTCTGGGTGGCGCCGATATTGTCTGTGTCTCCACCGCCCATGTCGATGATCGCCAAGGAGGTGGACGAATCCACTTCGACGTTGATCGAAGCGGAGACGTAATTGGAGCTGCTCCCGGTCAGGGCGAAATTGGTCGCCCACCCGGTGAGGGTGTTGGCGGAGCGGTCGGTGGCGACGTTGCCGGAACCTTCGTCGAAATTCCAATAGCCGGCGAGGTCCGTCTCGTTGCCCTTCAAGGGCGTGTACATATTGGCCTGGATCTCGGCCTGCGTGCGGGCATCGTTCCAAACGCGCACCTCGTCCATGGTGCCGTTCATGAATGTGCCAGCCGTATTCCCCTTGCCGATGTAATTGAACGCCCGCGTAACCGAGGTGGCGCCGGTCAGCGTAGCCGATCTGGCATTCGGGCTCCCTTGGTCGGCGCCGCCGACAAAATGTTCTTCCAGGTGCTGGGCGACGCCGTTGAAATAGATGGTGCCGTCGGTCACGCCGACGACGTGATACCAAGTGTTGAGAGCGAGTGCCGTCGAGGTACCGATCATATTTAGATTGCCGCCGCTATAAGTTTGCATGCGGACTTTGCCGGTGGTGCCATTTATGATGAGGGCGATGTTGTCGTTGGCGTCGGACGCGGACTCGCCCAGCTCGACAATCCGCGAAAAGCTATTGAAGGCACCAAATTGACCCACGCCTCGATGGTGACGGCGCCGGACAGTTGCGCAGCCGTGATGTCGGCAACATCGACGAAATCGTTGGTGCCGTCGAAATCGAGCGCATTTCCGAAGCCGGCCACCGGCTGCACGTAGGTGACGGTCACGGTTTCGGTGTTGGCGGAATTGGTGGTGCCGTCATTGACCTGGTAGGTGTAGCTGTCCGAGCCCGATGAGCCGTCCGTCGGATCATAAATCACCTTGCCGTCCGCATGGGTGACCAAATCTCCCGCCGCAATGGCGGTGCCGTTGGATGTGGTGCCGTCGGTGGTCTGGTAGAGGGTGCCCTTGGTTGGCAAGGTAACGATCTTGGGCGTCACCGTATCGGTCTGGGTGGAGCCGTTATTGTCGGTATCGAAGCCGCCCATGTCGATGACCGCCGATGCGGTAGAGGAGGCCACTTCGATGTTGATAGAAGCACTCACATAGTTGGATGTGCTTCCGGTCAGGGCGAAATTGGTCAGCGTGCCGGTGATGGCGTTGGCGGAACGGTCAGTGGCGGTGGTGCCTGAACCCTCGTCGAAATTCCAATAGGCGGCGAGGTCCGCCTCATTGCCCTTCAAGGGCGTGTACATATTGGCCTGGATCTCGGAGGCCGTCCTTGCATCGTTCCAGACGCGAATTTCGTCCAGCGTGCCGTCCATGTAGGTCGAGCCAAAATTACTATCCACGCCGATATAATTGGCCGACCGCGTAACGGAGGTGACGCCGGCCATCAATGCCGATGTGACCCCCGCTCCCGGGCTCCCCTGGTCAACGCCGTTTCTATAATGTCCGCCCAGAACCTGGGCGACGCCGTTGAAATAGATGGAGGCGTTGGTGCCGTCGGTGACGGCGGCCACATGGGTCCATGTGTTGAGGCTGAGCACCGACAAGGTGCGGATCGAGTTCAGGACTGTCCCATTACCGTCAAAATTTTGAAATTGGACGATGCCGGTGGTGTCGGCAATGATAAGGGCGACGTTGTCGTTGGCCTCGGCGCCCTCGCCGATATCGATGATCCGCTGGGCGTTTTTGAAGACATCGAAATTGACCCACGCCTCGAAAGTGATGGCGCCGGACAGTTGCGCGGCAGTGATATCGGCAACATCGACAAAATCGTTGGTGCCGTCGAAATCAAGCGCGTTGCCGAAGCCGGCGACGGGGTCCGCCAGAACATGGTTATAGGCTTGTGGCGCGCGCCCGCCGATCAGGATTTCGGTCTCGATGGTTCCGGTGGATTTCTCCAAGTCCCAGTCGCCGCCGAGGGACGCCGCTCCGGTCAGGTCGTCGGAGCCGGCGATATCGGCGCCAGTGGCCTCGGCGAGGGCGGCCAGGAAGGCGGAACCCTCGGCGCCCTCGGCCACGTTGCAGCCGAAGAACAGGATATCGCCGCCGGCGGTCAGCGCATTGCCGATGACCGCCATTTCCTTGGCGTATCCGCGTAATGTTTCGGCGTTGAGGGTGGCGTTTCCCAGAAGGACCTCGCCGGCCTTACCGTGGGAGATGATGGCGATGGAGGCAAAACCGGCACGGCCGTTCAAGGTGCGCGCCATTTTCTTGACGCCGTCCTCGCCCTTATCGATGCGCACCACCTCCACATGGGATGGCAGGTCTTGCAGCAAGATATCGGTATCATCGACGGTTTCATCGACGAACAGGATCGACGCTACCGGCTGGGCCTTCGGCGCCGTCTGATCGAGGGCGGCGAGCACCGCCTCCAGCCCCGCGTCGGTTTCGGAATTTAAGGCAACCGCGTTCGCGTCCGGCTGAGCCTGCTCGGCGTCCGCCTCACTGGCTTCTACAACCGTGACACCCGCGGCCGCATCCAACAGCAGCCTTGGCTCTAACGCATAAATATCCACAACTAGCGCTCCCCGATAGGCTAGTTACGCTTCACCACAGATTTCCCACAGGAGATTGAATTTTTTATAGACGTGAAATTTTGTCTAAATTCCTCGAAACCCATTGAAAATGGAACAAAATAGCGAATATGACCGATTAGGGAAATTACATACACAACTAGAGCGGTTTGACATAAAATTTGTTGTTGCAGTGGATTCGCGCCTTCGCCGCCCTTCATCACGGCGGCCCGCTTGGGCCCGCGCTTTCCGATAATTGTCCGGTGGATTTAAAGGCCCGCGAGGCCCGCCAGGTCGGCGGCGGCGGCGGCAATTACCGGCGCCCAATCGCCGGGCGCGGATTGCCGGTAAAGTTTGAGGCTTGGATACCAGGGGCTGTGGTTGCCCTCCGTCATCCAGCGCCAATCTGGGGCGTGGTGCAATAAAAGCCAGGTGGGTTTGCCAAGGGCGCCGGCCAGATGGGCGACCGCCGTGTCCGACGTGATCACCAGGTCCAGCGCGCATATCAGGGCGGCGGTGTCGGCAAGCGGCCCCTCGCCGGTTTGCAGAAAATAGAACCCGTCGGGGCGTGCCATTTCATCGCCGCCCGGGCCCTTTTGCAGGCTGGCCCAGGAAACACCCGGTACCGCCGCCAGCGGTCCCAGCCCGTCCAAGGGCAGCCGGCGAAACCGTTCCACCGGGCTTTGCGGATTGCCCAGCCAGTTGAGGCCCACTTTCAGCCCGGCCAGCGATTGCAGCCGTTGCCGCCAGGCGCCCCGGCGCGCCGCATCGACGGCCAGATAGGGCACATCGGCGGGGATGCTATCCAGCGAGGTTGCGAAAATACGCGGCAGATCGAGGAACGGCGCGTGGCAATCGAACTTGGGCAATGGATCGCCGGCGGCGATCACCTGATCGGCCAGACCGGCCGCTTCCACCAAGGGCGCTAAGCCAAGCGGGCATTCGGCAAGAACGCGAGCGCCCCGCCCCCGCACCAGGGCCGCGTAGCGCACAAAATGGATGGCATCGCCGAGCCCTTGCTCCGCATGCAGCAATATGGTGGCGCCTTCGATTGCCGCGCCGCGCCAGGCCGGGGCGGCGAAATCCCGCATCGGGGCTGGAAAGCCGGACCATTGCCAGCGCCAAGCCATTTCGATGAAGGCGTCTTGCAATTCGCCGAGGCTGGCGAGCGCCAGCGACAGGTTCCAATGGGCGAGGGCGAAATCTTCATTGATGGCGATGGCGCGCCGGTAACTGGCCACCGCATCGGCGGCGCGCCCGCAATCTTTCAAGGCGTTGCCGTGATTGTTGTGGGCTTCGGCGTCCTCTGCGTTCAAGGCAACCGCCGTTTCGGCTGAAACCAGGGCGCCGTCGAAATCGCCCCGGCTGCGCAACACGCCGGCCAGATTGCTGTGCGAGCGGCCGTGCCCGGCATCGATCTCGATGGCGCGCCGCAAGGCCGCTTCGGCGGCGTCATCGTCGTCCAAGGCGCGCTGCACCATGGCCAGGTTGGCGTAATAATCGGCGGCCCCGCTTTCTAAGGAAATGGCAGTTTCGATCAAATCGGCGGCCAGTCCGGAATTGCCCTTCTGGTGCACGGCGACGCCCAGCAGGTGCCACAGATCGCCATTATCGGGCTCCAAATCCACCAGCTCCCGATAGGTTTGGATGGCGCCGTCCAGGTCACCGGCCCGGTGGCGTTGCATGGCGTCCTTCATGCGGGCGTCAATGTCGCTCATAAAGTGTCATCTATTGCCTTGGTTGGTATCGGTGTCCAACGGCGCATCGTCCGGCTCGGGCGCCGCTTCCCTTGCGTCTTCCATGCGCGTGACCCGGGGCGGCGTGTCCCAGGCGAGGGTGTCGAATGCCTTACAGCGCCCGCAGACCGGCTCCCACTCGGCGACCACATTGCCGCAATTGCCGCAAATCCAGGCCGGGTCCGGATCGCCCAAGGCGGCCCGTTTCAACCAGTCGCGGGCGGCTTCCGAATTCGGGTTTTCGCCCTCTTCCAGCTCCGCCATCATGCGGCAGAAGCGGCCCGGCGGGTTCTCGGTCTTGATCACGTCCAGATGCTCGCGCGCCTCGGTCCACAATTCGGCGGCCAGCGCCGCTTGCGCCACCGACAAATGGCTTTCCACATGGTCTTTGTTGTTGCCCGCCAGTTTTTCGATGGCGTGCAGTTTGTCGGGCGGCGTGCCGCCGGGGGCCAGATCCTCCATCAGCCGGGCAAGGCCGGAATGGGGATTGCGCACCCAGGCTTCTTCGATGATCGATATGGCTTTGCGCCGCTTGCCGGCGTCCGCCAACAGGCGCGCGGTGCGGAGGGCCGCCGGAACGAACGACGGCGCCAGGCCGTTGGCCCGCTGCGCCATTTGCAGGGCGTCGCCGAGCCGGCCCTCGGCCTCGGCCTCGATGGACCGCTGATAATTCAAGACGCCGCGCCGGCGCCGTCCCTGGTCGGCGCCGGTGAGCTTGGCGCGGATCGATTTTCGCACCGTATCCTCGGCCGCCTCCCAATCGGCGTTCTTGATCTGCAAATCAAGCAAGGTGGCGCTGACCGTATCGGTCTTCGGCTTCAAATCGCTGGCTTTCTCGGCGAGCGCCATGGCGGCCTCGGTATCGCCGTCCTGCAGACGCTGGTTGAGCATGCCGGACAGGCCGAGATATTCGGTTTCCGGCTTTTCCGCCATGGCTTCGAAAAACTTTCCGGCGGCCTCG
>CAUZTZ010000199.1:0-7861 GCA_963582805.1 Alphaproteobacteria bacterium | reverse complement strand
GCCTTGGTCACTGCGGTGATGTCCAACAGGCTTTCGCGCTCCAATTCGACGCCGTGATGGATGCTCTGGCTGCAATAGGCGCAGTCTTCCGAGCAGCCGCCGGTCTTGACATTGAGAAGGGCGCTGGCCTGTATTTTGTTGGCATCGAAATGGCGCCGGTGCACGGTCTGCGCCTGGAACAACAGATCGTTGAGCGGACTTTCGAACAGGTCCAAGGCGCTTTCCTGGGTCCAGGCGGGGGCCTGGGCGGCATCGCCGGCGGCGGCCGAGCTTAAGCTTTGCAAATTCATTTCTGGTGCCTATCGCGCTAGAGTTTCCATTCCACCTGTCTTGTTTTAGGGTTGCCGGAGGCCGGGCACAAGGTCCGGCGTTGGGAGCAGACATGGATCAAAGCCCGCATCTGGCAGCTGGGGCGTCGCTGGATGCCCATGCGAGAGCCAAGCTCGGGCAGTTGCAGGAAAATCGCCTGCGCCGGAGCCTCGCCGAAACCCAGCGCACCGGCGTTATTGAAGTGATGCGCGCCGGGCGCAAATTGATCTCGTTCAGCTGCAACGATTATCTGAATTTGAGCCGTCATCCGGATGTCATGGCCGCCGCCAAGGCCGCCATCGACACATACGGCGCCGGTTCCGGCGCGTCCCGTCTGGTGACCGGCAATCATCCTTTGTTCGGCGCCCTTGAGGCCCGGCTCGCCCAAATCAAAGGAACCGATGCGGCGCTCATATTCGGCAGCGGCTACCTTGCCAATATCGGCATCATTCCGGCCCTCGCCGGGAACGGCGATTTAATCGTGGCGGACGAACTGGTGCATTCCTGCATGCATGTGGGCGCCGCCCTGTCGGGGGCCAAGGTGGTAACCTTTGCCCATAACGATGCGGACGCCTTGGCGGCGGCGTTGGCGGCCGGGCGAGGGGCTGCCAAAAACTGCCTGATCCTGACCGAAAGCGTTTTTTCCATGGACGGCGACCGGGCGCCGCTTGGCTTGCTGGCCGATCTGGCCGATGCCCATGACGCCTGGCTGATGACCGACGATGCGCACGGCTTCGGCGTGGTTAGCACCGATCCGGCGGCGGCGCGGGCGCCGTTGCAGATGGGCACCCTTTCCAAGGCGGCGGGCGCCTATGGCGGATACTGTTGCGCGTCCCGCCCGGTGATCGATTTGTTGGTCAATCGGGCGCGCAGCCTGATCTATTCCACCGGCCTGTCGCCCGCCGATGCCGGCGCCTCGCTGGCGTCCTTGGAGATTATTGCCAAGGGCGGCGAATTGAACAAACGGCCCCTGGCCAACGCCCGCCTGTTTACTCAGATTATGGCGCTGGACGAAGCCGCCAGCCCGATCGTGCCGCTGGTGCTGGGTGATGCGGAGCGGGCGCTGGCCTTGTCGGAGGGGCTGGAGGCGGCGGGCTTTTTGGTTGCCGCCATCCGCCCGCCGACGGTGCCGATGGGGACCGCGCGCCTCCGCTTCACCTTCAGCGCCGGACATTCCGAAGATCAGGTGTCGGCGCTGGCGGACGCGGTGCGGGCCCAAATGGCCGGGATGGCATAATGGCGGCCCTGTTCGTCACCGGCACCGGCACCGATATCGGCAAGACGTTCGTTACCGCCCGTCTGATCGAAGACGCGCAGGCCCAGGGCCGGGCAGTGCGCGCCATCAAGCCGCTGCTTTCCGGGTTCGATGAAACCCAGCTCGAAGGTTGCGACGCTGCGGTTCTGCTGGCGGCCATGGGGTTGGAGCCAAGCCTCGACAATATCAGCGCCATCACGCCGTGGCGCTATGAGCTGGCGCTGGCCCCCAACATGGCAGCCCGCGCCGAGGGCCGCTTCGTGGATATGGATGCGGTTCTCGAATTCTGCCGCGCCGAGATAGCGCGCGCCGAGGCCGATGGCGCCCAACTTTATATCGAAGGCGTCGGCGGCGTCATGTCGCCGGTTTCCGACCAAGCCACCAATCTGGATTGGATCGCGGCGTTGGGCATCCCGGCATGGCTGGTCGCCGGCACCTATCTGGGCGCCATCAGCCACACGCTGACGGCGGTTGCCGCCATTTCCGCCGCCGGCGTCCCGTTGCAAGGCATTACCCTTAGCGAAAGCGAAGGCGAGCAGGTGGGTCTGGCCAAAACCAAGGCGGAGTTGAAACGGTTTTTGGCGGGGGTGTCGGTCGCCAGCGTGGCGCGCGCCGGTTAATGGACGATGCTGTCTTCGGGCAGGTTGAAGGAGACTGTGGTTCCGAATTCCGGCTTGCTGCGGATGTTCAAGTGGCCGCCATGGGCTTCAACCAGGCCTTTTGAAATCGACAGACCCAGGCCGGAACCGGGCTCGTCCGGTGCGTCTACGTTTCTGATCCGGCCAAACCGTGACAGGGCGATCTTTATCTCATCCTCGCTCATGCCGATGCCGGTGTCGGTGACCAATATGCGGATGCCATCGCCTTCGGAGGCATCGGCCTCGATAATAATGTAGCCGTTTTCCGGGGTGAATTTGACCGCGTTGGCCAGGATATTTACCAGCACCTGCTTCAATCGGACGCCATCGACCATGACATCGGGCGCGGTGTTGTCGATCTTGTTGACCAGCAAGACGTTGCGGTTGTCGGCCCGCTGACCAACCAGGGTGGCCGCCGCCTCGACGATCTCTTTCAACTGGAAGCGGGATTCGTGAAGCTCCACCTTGCCGACTTCGATGGCCGAGACATCCAACAGATCATTCACCAAATTCATCAAATGCAGGCCCGATTCGTGGATGTTTTCCGTATAGGTCTTTTGCCGTTCGTCACCGAATTTGCCAAGCGTGCCGGAGACGAGGCTTTCGGAGAAGCCGATGATCGCGTTCAGGGGGGTGCGGAATTCATGGCTCATATTGGCAAGGAAATCGGATTTTATGCGATTGGCGGCTTCGGCGGTCTCTTTCGCGACAATCAGCTCGCGGGTGCGTTTGCGCACCACATCTTCGAGCTCCGTGTTCGATTCGCGGAGATGGTTTTCGATCACTTTGCGCTCGGTAATGTCGCGGGCGATGATCAGCACGGAGGTGCGCGGGTCTTTGCGCTGCTCCAGCTTGTGCTTGGCGATCTTGGTCTCGATTTCGGCGACAACAACTTCGATGGGGAATTGTGATCCGCCCTTGCGCAATCCGGTCCACTCAAACAGGCCCAGCAACGGCTCAGCTGCGGCGCTTGAAAAGACAACCTCATCCAGATCCTCATCAACCAGCCTGGCCGCCGCCTGATCAATAAGCTCGCCCGATTGGTAATTGAAAAGCCGTTCCGCGGCCTCATTTATAAACTCGATCTTGCCCCCAGCATTGACGATGATCATGCCGTCAAAAGCGCTCTCGGCGAATTTCCGGATGATCGATTTCTGATGGGTGACCGCCATGGTCGAGCGAAAGGTGATCAGCGCCTGGCGGTCAATTTTGGCAACCAGCGTGAAAATATAGGACGCGCCAAACTGGATCAGGATCGGGCTGGTTTCGATCGAGACCGGCCAACTGGCTTGGACAATATACGGCACGCCGATCACTACGATGGCGGCCCCGCCGGTGGCCACGCCACCCCAGCGCCAGGTCGCCCGCTTCAAAAACCCGGCCAGGGGTACCAGCAGCAATAGCGTGGCGGCGAGGATCAGGAACGGGTTCAGCGTCTTGATGGCGCGCCCCTGAACCAAGGTTTCGTACCCCAATGCCAGTACCAGTGGGCTCGGCAGGGCTTTGTAGACTGGGACCGTAAGCTGATCGCCCAACTCCACGGCGGTGGCGCCGATCAGAATGGTTTTGCCGCTGAGGAATGCCGCATGGACACGGCCTTTTAGAATATCCACGTACGAGAACGATGGGATCGAGAACGGATCGATGCTGTAATCGATGGCGAAGGTTTCGAACGAGGCGGCGGTTTTTTCGGCCAGGACCATGGGCATCGATTGCACCGGCGCCCCGTCCCAAACCTCCATAAGGGAATGATTGCGCACCAGGCCGTCGGCGCTGGGACGCACATTGATCGAAGCAACCTCGGCGTGTTTCAGGAACGGCGTTAACGGCGCCGTCACGGCCAGGGAGATATTGCCGTCACGGGCACGGACTTGCTGGCGAAATATGGGCAGCACGATTTTGGCGGCGCTGACGCGGATCGCGTCGGCCAGTTTTTGATCTTCGCCCGGGGTTGAGCGGGAGCTGAAGTCAACATCCAGGGCAATTGTGCGCGCGTCTGCTTGGTTCAAATTCTCGATCACCTTGGCATGCATGCCCCTTGGCCAGGGCCAAACGCCGATTTCGCGAATGCTTTTGGGATCGATTTTAATCAGCACCAAATTGGTGGTGGCGGTGCGGACGGCGGTCTCAAACCGTTGATCGATCGCCTTGTTTTCGAGAAACGCAAACCCGCCCGCCAGATACACATAGGCGACCATCAAAAATATCACCAGATGCGGTACAATGCCGGTGGCGAACCTGCCGGCAATTCTGGCGACAATATTTTGGCGATTAAAGGTCATCCGCTAATTGCCATTACCGTTGCCGTTACCGTTGCCATTACCGTTGCCGTTACCGTTACCGTTACCGTTACTGTTGCCATTGCCGTTGCCGTTGCTACTACTGTTGCCATTACCGTTGCCGCCGCCGCCGTTGCCGCCGCTGTTGCCGTTGCCGCCGCCACGTTTGCCGTTGCCTCCGGCGGAGAAGCTCTTGCCGCCTCCACCGCTGGCGCCGCCGCCGCTGGTGTTGGATTTTTTCGCCTTACCCTGGCCCTTTCCGGGACCGGCACCCTTGGTGCCACCGCCCTTGGAGCCGGGGCTTTTGCCCTGGCCCCGGCCGGCGCCGGCGCCGGACTTGGCACTCGGGCTGGTCGCGCCGACCGAAACGCCGCTCCGGCCCGCCGCCCCGACGGAGGCGGTCTGCCCGGCGTCGATGTCGGAAGAGCCGGCGCCCGCGCCGCTGCCGCCGGAAACGCCTACCCGGCCTTCGCTGACCGAGACACTGGCGCCGGTTGTGCTCACATTGACATTAAAGGTAGTCCCCTTGACGCCAGCGACGAGAAACGGCGTCTTCACCTCGAACTTACGTCCGGGCAGCTTGTCGACCTTGAACAGAATGCTACCCAGCGATTGCAAGATGCTCGTGGTATTGGTACCCGGCGCCTTGACGGGCAGCGATAGCCTCGTCTTTGCCGCCACCGCCATGACATCCTTGGCGTGGGTCAGGACCACCCAGCCGCTTTCCCCGGATTTGATTTCCGCGCCGGGTATGACGAAGGCGCCAGGGCGAACCTTTACCAGCCGGCGCGGCGTGCCCTGCAAGACCGCGACGTCACCGGACGTGGCGCGCACTTTCCAGGCGCGCGCATCGGCGTGCCGGGCGGTATCGACGGCCGCATTCATCCCAACAATGGTGAGGGTGGTATTGCGGTCGTCCGCTTGCGTTTCTTGGGGCGCGGCGAGGAGAAGCGCCGCTGCCGCAAGGACGCCGATCGGCAATGTTCCAATCCACGCCATCACGGCTTGCCTTCAGATGCGAGGCGCCGTTCAACGTCCTTGATTTGTCCGGCGGTCAAGAATGTACGGATGAAATCCCTGTTGTGTTCGGCGCCGGCCTGCCCGTTCAAGACGGCGCGGCCGGTCCAGTAATAGGCCTCTTTCGCATCCTGTTTGTTGCCCTGGCCGCGGAACAACATGACCCCGACGCGGTTTTGGGCCGGCGCATAATCTTCCTCGGCCGCGACGCGAAACAAATAAAACGCTTCCCGATCGTCCTTCTCGACACCCTGGCCGAGGCGGTACATCTCGCCCATATTGTTGTAGGCCTCTGCAAACCCGGCTGCGGCGGCGGTTTGGAAAAGGGCGAAAGACCGGACATAGTTCTTGGGCAAGCCGAGTCCGTTATCGAGCAGATTGCCGAGGTTCAGGGCGGCGCCCGCATGCCCGCCATCGACCGATTTTTGGTACCAGGACGCGCTTGTCTTGTAATCTTGGCCGACTCCCAGGCCGTTTTCGTAAAGCCATCCGATGGCTTGCTGGGCGTCGGCGTCGCCCGCATCGGCCACCGGCTGCCAGTGGCCGAGCGCCAGCAAGTGTTCGCCCCGATTGAAGTCTTTCATGCCGGCGTCAAATTCCGGGCTGGTGGCGGCGCAGGCGCCAAGCAGCAACGCCGCAGCCAGCGATACGAAATATTTTCGAAGCTGCCGGGTCATGCACCTAACCGGGCGCAAATATTTAAAGTGGAGCCAAGCGTATCAATCTACAATTCGTACATTACCCCATTATAGAACTACGGTACCGAAACGAACGAAACTGACCCTTCCCTCATGACGGTGTGATATATATCACAATTCCTGGCGCCGCTGTGATTGCGGTCACAATCAACGCATTTTAAAGGCATTGGGCACCAATAATTATCTCTCCGCCTGCATAGGGATTATCTTCATAGTTGTTCACCAAGCAATGAAAAATTTGTAAAATAGCCGTTACAATCGGACAAAGTATTACCGGTATAACCAGATATTGGAACCGCGTCCACATTGACGCCCGCCAGCAAACCATGCAATGATTCTCATGCTGTGTCGATGGTTGCAACTTGTAATCTTCGTTGGCTGCACCCGTCGATTTCTCTGTCGTTCCGCTAGGAGGCCCCGATGGTTTATGCCCGTAGCATTCTTGTATCATTTCTCGGCGCGGTCGCGCTTTTATTTTCCGCCGCCGGCTTGTCCACAAATGCCGCCCAGGCGGCGCCGCCGCAAATACTCGGGCTTGTGGCGACCGCGTCGCCGACCCCGTTGATTTGCGAAAACGGCAAATGCTGGGCCGAGTTTTCGGCCTTTTGCCTGCAACAGCATCGCAAAGCGCCGGATGCAAAAACCGCCTATGTGCCGGCAGCCGATACCAAACTGACCCTCCGGTTGATTGGAGCCGACGGCACCGTCCGCACCATGGATGCGGCACCACTGGTAAAAATCGAAAGCGAACGCATTTTCCTCAGCGTGCGCATGGTCCTACCCGAAGCGGTGATCCGGGGCCTGAACGGCACCCGCGCCGCCATCAGCGTCGGCAAGCTGGCATCCTTGGTGCCGGTGATCACCAAGGATGCCGTTCATCCCATGACGGCGGCCGAGATCGCCCAGTTCACCGGCCCCTTGCGCGCCCAGGCCGAGCATTATGTGCATGCCGCCGGTGCCGGCGCCGAGGACCGCCTGACCATTGCAGCGACCGCGCTCAAGCTGGTCAACTACCTTGGCAATGCGCCGGTTGGCCCGGTGATCGACGAAGAGGGATTATGGCGCCATGCGGTTGGCGCGAAGGCCAGCGAAGGTCTCCGGCAATCCCGGGCCGCGCTCCGCCAATGCCACCGGTTGACCGGGGGCGACGGCTACATGCTCGGCGAATGTCTCCGCGACGTCCACGATTTGAATGCGTTGCCGGTAACGACAAGGGTGTGGAAAGGATTGCGCGCGGGCGGCTAGGCCTATCGCCCCGGCGCAATATCGGCGCGATCAACAATAGAAAATTAAAATTAAACTCGCGCATCGGTATATATTCGCGCTAGCATGACGATCCGGTTTGGCCGGGTTGATCAATCTTGGAAGGAATTCCGGGAGAACACCAGGGGAGCGCGAAATCATGGCACTGTCAGCGGCAGCGGAACAGGGTTTGCAGGCGATCGCGGCGCAATATGAAGCAGCCACGCCCGATCAGGTGGCGCGGATCGAGGCGGAAATCCCCGTCCTTGGCCCTTTTTTACAGCATAGCGAGGAAAAGCTGATTGCCCTGATGGCGGGTCAGAAACCGCCGGAAAGCGATCCCGGTTCCGTCGAATTCGGCCTCGTCCTCTATTGGATTGACGGTTCCAGTATGCCCGCTTGGTTTAAGAATCTATTCCCGAC
>CAUZTZ010000198.1:0-7891 GCA_963582805.1 Alphaproteobacteria bacterium | reverse complement strand
TGAAGTTCAATCCGCCCTCGGCCACCGGGCGCGACGTATCGTATAGGATGGGTGTGCCCGGATGTTTCATCTCCGGGGTACCCCAGCAGGGCCACGGCAAGCCGTAGAATTCGCCGTCCACCGGACCGCCTTCGGCCTGCATGGTCCGCTGGTTAAAGGTATGCTGGTTGGCCATGTGGGCGCGCATCCGTTCCGGCGACTGGCCGGTATAACCGATGGTCCACATGCCCTTGTTGAACTCGCGCGTGATATCCTCGATCAGCGGCTCGTTCTTGTTCACTTTGATATTCTTGAACATCTCCTTGTCCATGCCGAACTTCTTGGCGAACAAATACATGATTTCGTGATCGGGTTTCGATTCGAACAGAGGTTCGATCACCTTTTCACGCCACTGGAAGGACCGGTTGGACGCTGTCACCGAACCGTAGGTTTCGAATTGCGACGCCGCCGGCAGTAAATAAACGCCGTCCTGGCGGTCATGCATCACCGCCGTCGCCGTCGGATAGGGATCGATGACGACCAGGGTGTCGAGCTTTTCCATGGCCTTTTTCATTTCCACGCCGCGGGTTTGCGAGTTCGGCGCGTGGCCCCAGAAAATCATGCCCTTAACATTGTCCGGCTGATCGATGTTCTTTTTGTCTTCGAGAACACCGTCGATCCAGCGGGACACCGGAATGCCTTTGCTGGTCATCAGTTTCTGAGTGGCGAAGCGGCCCTTGATATAGTCAAAGGATACATCCCACACCCGAGCCCAATGTTTCCACGAACCGGCGCTGAGGCCATAATATCCGGGCAGCGAATGCGACAGCACGCACATATCCGTGGCGCCCTGCACATTGTCGTGGCCCCGATAAATATTGGTGCCACCACCGGCAACGCCCATATTTCCCAAAGCCAGCTGCAGCACGCAGTAGGCCCGAGTGTTATTGTTGCCGTTTGTATGCTGGGTCCCGCCCATGCACCAAATTAGCGTGCCCGGACGGTTGTTGGCCAATGTCCTGGCAACCCGCCGCAACTGCGATCCCGGTATGCCGGTTACGCGTTCGGTTTCCTTTGGGTTCCATTTTTTGACTTCGCTTCGGATCTGGTCCATGCCCCAAACGCGCTGGCGTATGAATTCCTTGTCTTCCCAGCCGTTTTCCAGAATGTGCCAGAGAATGCCCCAGACCAACGGAACGTCGGTGCCCGGACGCATGCGGACATATTCGTCGGCATGGGCCGCGGTGCGGGTAAAGCGCGGATCGCAAACAATCAGCGGCGCGTTGTTCTGTTCCTTGGCCTTCAGCATGTGCAACATTGCAACCGGATGGGCCTCGGCTGGATTGCCGCCGATTTGCAAGATCGAGCGCGAGTTTTGAATATCATTCATGCTGTTGGTCATGGCGCCGTAGCCCCATGTGTTGGCGACGCCGGCCACCGTCGTTGAATGGCAAATTCGGGCCTGATGGTCGCCATTGTTAGAGCCCCAGAAGGCGTAGAATTTCCGGAACAGATAGGCTTGTTCGTTGCTGTACTTGGCGGAACCCAGCCAGTAAACCGAATCCGGCCCGGAATCCTTGCGAATCTTCAGGAGGCGGTCGCCAATTTCATTGATGGCGTCGTCCCACTTCATGCGCTGCCATTTGCCACCGGTCAGCTTCATCGGATATTTCAGCCGGCGTTCGCCATGCGCAAGATCACGCACCGAAGCGCCCTTGGCGCAGTAGGCGCCCTGATTGATTGGGCTATCCCAGCCAGGTTCCTGACCGACCCAGACGCCCTTATCGACTTCGGCAATGATGGTGCAGCCGACGGCGCAGTGGTTACAGACCGTTTTAATATTTTTGAGCGTGCCGGAAGCCGCGCCTTGCGCTTGGGCTTCTTCAACGCGGCCAAGAGACAGGGCCGACGCGGCGGCGAGACCGCCTATTGTCAAACCTGATTTTTTCAAGAATGCCCGTCGATCAAGGGCACCACCAGTCAAATTTGCGAGCGCTTTCGACAAACGGGTGCCGTTCGCTACCCTATTCGTTCTTTTTATAAGCATTTGCCTCTCCTAAATTCAGAAATTCAATATCGCGTATTTGCCGCGGCCCTAAGAACGGGCCAGATCATAATAGGTTTTTATGTGTTCGGTTTCGTGGTAACCGGCGCCAGTTTCATTTTTGCTGGCGGTTTTCGCCTCGGTAGATATTGGCGAAAGCACCGTGCCGGCCACGGCCGCCGCGCCAACGCTTAAACCAGCGGTTTTCAAAAACTTACGCCGTTGAAGGTCAGTTTTGGTGTTGCTCGTCATTTGCTCTCTCCTATTCAACTCAGTAATCCATGGCGCCGCGGTCAGGCGGCGATTTTAAACGCTTCGCCTTCAATTTCCAAAAACAGCTTTCCGATCAGCCCGACCGGCATATAAAACCGCGCCGACTTGGCCGCTTCCAAATCCTCAAAAAATTTATCCGCCCAAATGGCGACATGATCTTCAAAAAATCTGTGTTGGGCGGCCAGAGAAATCGGCTTTCCGAATTCCCCGGTGATCATGCCATGCATAATTTCGCACAACGAGGCGATATGATCTTCCGTCTCGGCGGCTTCTTCGGTACGGGCGATGCCCAATTCACTCATGGAATTCCGCAAATCCAGCAACGGTTTTTCATGAAGGAATCCGGTCATATAATAGGATCCAAACGGCACCAGCTCACCTTCCGTGACACCGATAAAAATATCGTGATATTCCTGGGCGGCTTCTTCCATGGTGATCCGCGCCGCTACATCGGACAAAGCGCCAATGGCCTGTCCCATGGGGCTGTCGTCGCCATCCAAATTTTGTAATAGCCGAAATAGATCCTGGTCAGCCGGCGCACCCAACAGGCGCGCCAACAGACGATACAGATGCGCCCGGTAACCCTCTTCCTCGGAAAGTTCTGAAGACTGACTTGAACCTAAATCCAACGGAGCCTCCCCGACATGAAATTTTTGAAGCAGCCTGTAAATTTATTCGTTAGTATTGAATTTCATTATTATTGAAATTAGTTTCACCCAAACGGTTTTTTTATGCAAGTGCAAACAGGCATATTGCGAAAATAATTGAAGGGTCATCGGCTAGGCGTATGCAAGTTGGTATCAGCGTGTATCCTGGAATTGATCCTGCGTTTTCAGGAGGAGCCACATGAGCAGCATGGGTACCATCGGCGATAGGATATTATTGCATTTCAAATTACGGGAATTGTTGTTGGTATCACTGATAATTTTTACGCCGATTGTAATGCAATCAAAAGCCGTCTGGGCGGCCGATCCGCTATTGGAACGCGGTCAGAAGTTGTTCAAAAAATGCGTTCACTGTCACACCTATCAAAAGGGTCAAAACCATCGGATCGGCCCCAATCTCCATGGAATGTTCGGCCGCAAGGCTGGTGCCATCGCTGATTACGAATATTCCGACGCCTGGAAGAACGCGAATTTTGTTTGGAGCGGCGCGACGCTCGATACTTACTTAAAGTCTCCGCGCAATATGATCCCCGGCAACCGCATGCCCTTCGACGGGCTGTCCCGGCCGGCCGACCGTCGGGCTTTGATCGCCTATATGAGAACGATAGTGTCCGAGCAAGAGTAAACCGGCGCCTATTTGCCGATTGGCTGGCCGGTTGCGAGGTCCCACAGTTTCAATACCTCATCGCCGCCACCGGACAGAGCCGTTTTGCCGTCCGGTGAAAATGCGACACTCCAAATTGCCTTTTTATGCCCAGGCATGGATTTCACCAGACGGCCGCTATGGATATCCCAAAGCCGGACGATCTTGTCGCTGCCGCCCGACAGTAGCTGCCGCCCGTCCTTGGAAATAGCCACCGCAGCAACAAAACCACTATGCCCGATTAGCGTTTTGGTAACGGTGCCACTGGTCACGTTCCAAACCTTCACGGTTTCATCGACGCTGCCCGACACGAGGGTCTTTTCGTCGGTCGATAGCGCGACGGTGTTCACGTTAAAATTGTGGCCCCTGTAAACGGTCACGGTTTCGCCGGTTGCCAAATTCCAGCGGCGCAGCGTGCCGTCATAGCTGGACGAATACGCGGAGATGCCGTCGGAGGATATAACAACAGATAAGACCGGGCCGCGATGGCCGATCAACCGGCGAACGATGCGGCCGCTGTCAGCCTCCCAAAGGATAAGGGTTTTGTCGGTACTTGCCGACAACACAAACTGTCCGTCCGGCGTGATCATGCCGCTGGTTACAATTCCGGTATGACCTTGATAGGTGGTGAGCAACTTGCCAGTGCTGAGTTGCCAACGCTTTAAAGTGCCGTCGGCGCTGGCCGACAGAACCATTTCGCCGCCGGGTCCGAAAGCGGCGGAATTTACGCTCAGCGAGTGCGCATTGTATTTGCGTATGGTTTTCTGGCTGACCAGATCCCAGAGCCGCATGGTCCAGTCCCAACTGCCGGACAGCACGGATTTACCATCCGCCGAAAAAGCCACCGAATTGACGATACTTACATGGCCTTCAAAATCGGCGCGCGCGCCGGCGGCGAAACCGATGAGGCCCGCCAGGACAATGATCCATGCAAAGCGGCGATGCATGCAACGAGCCTCCGTAGATTGCCTTTGGTGTGGAATTCCATTCAACGCGCCAGTGCTTGAATTTAGGGCCAATGATCCTCAGGGTGCAACCAAGTAATTTCGATGTTGGATTGATGCCCAGATTCGAATAATCGGCTGGACGGTGCTATGGGTTGGCGAATTTCCGTGATCGAATAAATTTCGGGGAGCGAAATAATGCCCAAGCTGGATGAAAAGACCATTTATCATGTGCTCGCCGAAGTGCGGTTGCCTGGGAATGGAAACGATGTTGTATCGGCCGGGCGCATCGCCGGATTAACGGTGAAAGATGGCGCCGTTCATCTATCCATCAGCACAACCCCCGAGGAAGCAACGGTCATGGATGCGGTGCTGCAAAACTGCGAGCGCGCGGTTGCCGCCCTGCCCGGTGTCGAATCGGTATCGGCGGTCTTGACCGAAGAAATAGAGGCACCGGAATTATTGCCAACCACCGCCCCCGATAGCGGCACGGCCGATAGTAAACTCAATGCCGAAGGGGTCGGCGCCATCATCGCCGTGGCGTCGGGCAAGGGCGGCGTCGGAAAATCAACGACGGCGGTCAATCTGGCGCTGGCGCTGGCGCGCGCGGGCAAACAGGTGGGCATCATGGATGCCGATATCTACGGGCCCTCGGTGCCGCGCATGATGGGCATCGATGGCCAACCGCCAAGCGCCGGCGGCAACCGCCTGTTCCCAAAGGAAAGCTATGGCGTCAAATGCATGTCCATGGGGCTTTTGGTGCAGGAAGAGGAGCCGTTGATCTGGCGCGGACCGATGGTGCATAGCGCGTTGGAGCAAATGCTCAATGACGTGGTTTGGGCGCCTTTGGATATATTAATCGTCGACATGCCGCCGGGCACCGGAGATGCCCAGATGACGCTGGCCCAGGAAACTCAATTGGCCGGCGCCGTCATTGTATCGACACCCCAGGATATTGCCCTTCTTGATGCGCGCAAGGGTATCAACATGTTTCGCGAAGTGGCGGTGCCGATCCTCGGCATTATCGAGAATATGAGCCATTTCATCTGTCCCCATTGCGGCGAGCGTTCGGATATATTTGATACCGGCGGGGCACGGCGGATCGCCGAAAATTACGGCACCGAATTTCTTGGCGAAATTCCCCTCGATATGGCCATAAGGGAAACATCGGACAGCGGACGGCCCATCGTGGTGAGCAAGGCAAACAGCCCGCACGCCCAAGCCTATATGGAAATCGCCGGTAAATTAATCAAAAACCTGGAGCAATCCGCCGCGACCAAAGCCGGTCCTTGACTTCGGCGTCAGGTAAGTTTTTCGGCCGCCGGCTGCGCCTCGATATCCGTCGCCTCGTCGCCAGTGTTATCGACATTTTGATCAAGGTCGGAAGGCGCGGCGCGGTCATCATCCTCGACGACGTCGTCCCCCGCGGTGTCGGCGATTTCGGCATCTTCGATAATTTCATCGGCCGCATCAGTTTCATCGACCGTATCGGATTGCGAAATCTCAGCGCCGCCGGAATTTTCCTCGATGTCTTCACGCGGCTCTTCTTCAGGCTCTTCCGGATCCACATATCCGCGCCCCGGGACGTAACTGGTGGTGATTTCCTGGGCGATGATGCCGATGGCGCTATAGTTTTCATCGTAATCATTGAGGCCATCGAGAAAACCGAATGCCGGGTCACTCAGCCATAGCTTGCGCAGGGCCAGACGGCGCAGCGCATCGGGAACGCCGCTCTGCAGAAACGGCGTATAATCGGAATCTTTATCCAGGGTTTCGATATCGGGCAGATCTTCGGGCGCTATTTCGGTTTCTGTTTCGGTCTCCGGGTCTGGTTCCGTTTCCGGCTTTGCGGCCGTATTTGTTAAGGCGGAAGTTTTCAATTCTTTTTCGGCCGGGTCCAGCGGCACCTCCAATTGCACGTCCTTGGCGCGCACCCGCTCGGCGGTCTTGCGGCGCAACCAGCGGGCCGAAAAGCCTTCGCCATCCTGGTCTTCCAGATCATCGGAACGATCACTCATTGGACGTACGATTCCATCTTTTGGTCACTCGGGGCTGCGCCCCCTCGAAGCCATCCAGGCGTGGGTCAAACGGTTTGCGTTTCCGTTTTTTGAACGGCTCATCGACGTGATGGACGGCGATATATTCCGCCATCCAGGCGGCAATGTCGGCTGGCATCGGAACATGGTCAACGATTTCTTCGCCGCTATCCATATAGTCTTGCGCCTCGTAAGGACAGACGGTTGCCAGGAACGGCACGATCTCGTGTTCATCGTCCTCGTCGCCTTCGCGCAGAACGATGAACACCGACGGCTGTTCCAAGGAAAGATTGTGTTTGTATCCTTCGGTCTCCTTGCGGAACAATTCCAAATCGAGCGTCGCGGCGTGATATTGTACCCATCCCTCGCCTTGGCCGATCTGCAACCAATCGCTCATAGGTGCGGCGCCCGGTATCACCGATCGGGCGTGCCACGTGTAATCGATCCACTGGTTTTCGGCATCCCGCCTTTCGAGCACAATACCAACCTGCATTTTGTTGTTTTCCGCCAACGACACTGTTTCTTCCAATTCCAGAAATGGTGAGCCAGGTACCGACATTGCGTAGACGAATTCAAAACTTGTCAGATACCTATTTTATCATCAAGTTGTTGGATGTTGGAGTGTAAAATTTAAAACCTGGGAACTCGGGTTTGGATATCAGATGCCGGGAATGGGTCATGCGGCCGTAGCGGCATGCCAGGCACGGTGCGGTGGCCCGCTGGGAGCGGAGGGAAGCGCCAAATATGTCAATGCAGATATCGCATTGGGAGATTTGGCCTAAATCAAGAAATTTAGATTTCTGGGAGCAATTTTATGAAGGTCAACGGTAAAACCGTTTTATTGTGCGATTGTGAAGGCACCATCGGCATCGACGAAAAGTCCCTTGCCAAGTTATTCGATGGGCAGGACGTTGTCCTCAACACCCATCTCTGCCGCTCGCAAATCGAAAATTTTTCCAAGGTGGTCTCCGATGGCGAAGCGATGATCGTCGCCTGCACGCAGGAAGCGCCGCTGTTTATCGATGTCGCCGCCGAAACCGGTGGTGATACGCCGATGTCTTTCACCAATATCCGCGAACGCGCCGGATGGTCCGACGAGGCCAAATCGGCCTTGCCGAAAATCAAAGCGCTGATCAGCGAAGCCACGCTTGATGCGCCGCTAACCACCAGCGTCGTCATGAATTCGGAGGGTTCCGTCCTGGTCTATGGCAGCGGCCAGGAAACCATAGACATTGCCCGGCAACTGGCTGCCCGACTTGATGTGACGTGCCTGCTGGATGGCGGCGGTGATGACATCCAGCCGCTGA
>CAUZTZ010000197.1:0-7942 GCA_963582805.1 Alphaproteobacteria bacterium | reverse complement strand
TATTGGGCGCCGGACGGAAATCGTTGATTTAAAGCCGTTCGGTCTCTAATTTCCAGCAGTCCAAACTCTAAGTTGGCGCCGTTGATACCATGACGTGCGGCGGCGATGGGCCTCAGGATTCAAGACAGTTTCTCCAAAGGAAATGCAGGAATGCGCGTAAATACAAAAATTTTCAGCCGAATTCGATGCGCCGCCATCTATGGATTTGTTGCGCTTGGCGCCCTGGCGCTCGCCGATATCGCGCTTGCCCAGCAAGGCGGCCCCGGCTCCCTGTCGCCGGAGAAACGCCAGCAATTCTTTCAGAGCCTGACCGATGACGAGCGTTCCCGCTTCTTCGCCATGAGCCCCGAAGACAAGCAGAAATTCATCAAAAGCAAATTGGGCGGCAAAAGCGCCGGCCAGGCGCGGCGCGGGCCGCCCGGCGGCGGCAAACGAAGGCGGCCGCCGACGCTGGTCGAATTGGGCGAGGTCACCTCGGAGCCGATGATCAAGATCGTTCCCATTACCGGGCGCATGGTCGCCATCCAGCGCGGCGACGTTGCGGCCCGCATCAAGGGCAATATCATCCGCGTCCGCGTGAAAATCGGTGACCGGGTAAAACGCGGCCAGGTGATCGCCGACATGGATGTCAGCCGCCTGAAATTGGAAGCCGAGTTAAAGGCAGCCGATGTGCTGCAGGCGCGCGCCAAGTGGAAGTCGGCGCAGGCGCAGGTGGATCTCTTAAACCAGGAACTGAAGCGTTTGGAGCGCCTTCGCCGCTCGGCCGCCTTCAGCCAGGCCCGCTTTGAAGATAAGCGCCAGGAAGTGGTCAAGGCACGCTCGACCGTGGACGAAACCGCCGCCGCGTTGAAACGGGCGCGGGCGTCGCGCGATCTGGCGCGCATTGATCTGAAAGACGCCGCCATCCGGGCGCCTTATGCAGGCGTCGTGCTCAACCGGCATGTGTCGCCAGGCGCCTACGTCAATGCCGGCTCGCGCATCATCTCCATGCTCGACGATGAGAATTTGGAAATCGAGGCCGATGTGCCCTCGGACCGGCTGACAGCACTGAAACCGGGAGCCACGGTTGTCTTGCGCATCGATGCCAAGACCAAGCGCGAAGCCACCGTGCGCGCCATTATCCCCGACGAAAATCCCTTGGCGCGCACCCGCGCCGTGCGCCTGATCCCGAATTTCAAGGGACTAACGGCGCCCATGGTCCCCAACCAAAGCGTCGTCATCGACGTTCCCTCGAGCGTCGGCGGGCGCCGGGTTGTGGCCGTTGTTAAGGACGCCATCGTCAACCAGCAAAGCGGCAATATTGTTTTTGTGTTCCAAAATGGCCGCGTGCGCCCGGCCCGCGTCGAGCTCGGCGAGGCTTTCGCCAACAAGTTTGAAATTCTTTCCGGATTGCGGCCGGGCATGAAAATCGTCGTTCGCGGCAACGAATTGCTGCGCCCCGGCCAGGCGGTACGCGTCGCCGGCGGCGGGCGGCGCCCCGGCGGCGGCGGGCCCGGTGGACGTTCGGGTGGCCGACCGGGCGGTGGTTCCGGAGGGGCGCGTGGTCCCGGTGGTCCCGGTGGTCCCGGCGGCAGCGCCGTCGCGGCGATACCGCCGGAAAAACGGCGCGCATTTTTTCAAAGCCTATCGCCGGAGGATCGCCAGAAGTTCTTTGCCATGGATGCGGAGGCTAAGAAAAAATTCATCGCAAGCCGGCTTGGCGCCGGCGGCAAACGGTAACGGAGCAGGCGCATGCCTTTAATTCAGCTTGCGATAAAAAGACCGACGGCGGTTATCGCCGTTGTCCTGATGATCCTCTTGGGCGGCGTTGTCGCGCTTCTCAATATCCCCATCCAATTGACCCCTGATACACGCAAACCGCTTTTGACGGTTTTTACGACCTGGCCGGGCGCCTCGACCCTGGAGGTGGAGCGCGAGGTTACCAACCGCCAGGAAGACGCCTTGCGCGGCATCGAAGGCCTGGATCAGGTGGTCAGCGCGTCCCGCGATTCGGGCAGCCGGATCACCCTCGAATTTGATATCAGCACCAACATGGACCGGGCACTGATGCTGGTCTCGAACCGGCTATCCAACGTCAACGGCATCCCGTCCGATGCGCGCGAGCCGCGTATCCGCACCCGCGACGCCGAAGACAACCCCATCGCCTGGTTCTCGGTCACCGCAAAGCCGGGTAACAAGAGCCAAGTCTACGCCTATGGCCGCCTGATGGAAGACGTTGTCCAGGACCGCTTGGAACGTATTCGCGGCGTCGGTCTGGTCAATGTCTGGGGCGGGCGGCGCAAAGAGCTGCGCATCATCGTCGATCCACAACGCATGGCCCGGTTTGGGCTGACCATCACCGAGGTTACCGCCGCCTTACACGGCGCCAATGTATCGATCTCGGCGGGTGACGTCGAAGAAGGCAAGCGCCGCTACGTGGTGCGCACCGACAATGAATTATCCAGCCTGGAGCGGGTGAACGCGCTGGTCTTACGCTCCAGCCTCGATCCGGACACGGGGCGCATCTCGCGGGTCACGGTCGCCGATCTGGCCAAGGTCGAATATGATCTGGTCGAAACCGACACCCAAATTCGCGCCAATACCGAAGAATCCATCATCGTCAATGTGATCCGCGATACCGGCGTCAACGTCATCGAAGTTATGGAGCGCATCCGGGCGGAGGCCAAGTTCCTCAACGAAGGCCCCCTCAATGACGCCGGTCTGGTCATGACCCAGGTGCACGACGACACCATCTACATCAATTCGGCCATCGGCCTGGTACAGCAGAATATCATCGTCGGCGGATTGCTGGCGGCCCTGGTGCTTTTGATATTCCTGCGCTCGTTTCGCGCCACCCTGATCATTTCCCTGGCGATCCCCATATCGGTAATCGGATCGTTCGTGGCGATGGCAGCTTTGGGCCGCTCGATCAACGTCATCTCGCTGGCCGGAATTGCCTTTGCCGTCGGCATGGTGGTCGATGCGGCCATCGTTGTTTTGGAAAATATCTACCGGCACCGCCAGTTGGGCGATAACGCGACCGCCGCCGCCGCCAAGGGCGCCGGGCAAGTGTGGGGCGCGATCTTTGTTTCGGCGGCGACCACGGTGATGGTGTTCGTGCCGATCCTGATCATGGAGTTGGAGGTGGGCCAGCTGTTCCGCGACATCGCGGTGGCCATTTCGGTGTCGGTTATCCTGTCGCTGATTGTATCGATCACCGTCATACCGTCACTTTCCAATGCGCTCCTGAAGCGCGACGTGAAGGGCGCAACCGCAACGTTCCGTCTGCCGGGTATCGATCACCTGGCCAAATGGTTCGCCCGGTTCGTGCTCGCCTACACGCGCAAAGTGGTCTCATCCAAGACGATTTCGGTGCTCGTGGTGGCCGGCATCTGCGGCCTCGCAGGGACCGCCACCTGGGCCTTTTTACCGAAGCTGGAATATCTTCCCGGAGGCAACCGCAATTTATTGATCGCCATTATTATGCCGCCGGCCGGATACAATCTGAACGCCATCGTCAAAATGGCACAGACCGCCGAGAGCCATATCACCCCGCTGTTCAAAAACAGCGGCACCGGCCAGGCAGGGCCGGGCAAAAAGCCCGAGATCGACCGCTTCTGGTTCATCATCCGGCGCGGCTTCACCATTGCGGCCGCCGCCGCCGTCGATCCGGGGCGCATCAAGGAGCTGGTGCCGATTGTCCGGCGCGCCGTATTCGCGGAACCCGGCAGCCGCGGCTTCGTGCGCCAGACATCCCTGTTCGGGCGCGGCTTTGGCGGCGGGCGCAATATCGATCTGGATATTTCCGGGCCCAACCTGAACGATATTGTGAATGTTGCGTCCAGGGTCATGCCGACCATCATCCGCACCTTCCCCCGCAGCCAGGGCCATCAATGGCGCGCCGTGCCCGGCCTGAAGCTGCTATCGCCGGAGGTGCGCCTGAAACCCGACCCGCAACGGCTGGCCGATGTCGGTATGACGGCGCGCGAATTTGGCTTGTCCATCGATGCGTTTAATGACGGCATCAAGGTGGCCGAGGTGACCATCGATGGCGGCCTCACCGATCTGATGGTGCGCGGACCCTATAAACAAATCCGCCAGATCCAGGGCATCGACAATATCCCGGTGGTGACCCGTTCGGGCCATGTCTTGCCGGCCTCGTCGTTATCCACAATCGAAGTCACCTCCAGCCCGGATCAAATTCGCCATCTCGACCGGGAACGCAATATCACCATCCGTATCGGCCCCAGCCGCGACATGCCGCTGGAGCTGGCCATGGAAACCGTCCGCGACAAGATTATCAATCCCTTGACCGAACAAGGGCTGCCCGCCGGTATCCGCATGCGAATGTCGGGTACCGCGGATGAATTGACCAAGACTTTCGATTCCATGGTGATCAATTTGATCGCAGCGCTGATCATTGTTTACCTGGTCATGGCGATCCTGTTCGAAAGCTTTGTCTATCCGTTCATCATCATGTTCTCGGTGCCGTTGGCGACCGCCGGCGGCATCGGCGGATTGGCGCTGCTCAACCAATTCAATTTCCAGGCGCTGGACATGCTGACGCTTCTGGGTTTTGTCATTTTGATCGGTATCGTGGTCAACAACGCCATTCTGTTGGTGCATCAGACGCTGGTGCATGTTCGCACGGAAAATATGGCGCCGACGGACGCCATTTTGGAAGCCACCCGAAACCGGCTCAGGCCTATTTTCATGTCGACGCTGACCAGTATCAGCGGCATGGCGCCGCTGGTGATATTCCCGGGCGCCGGCTCGGAATTGTACAAGGGGCTGGGATCGGTGGTGATCGGCGGCTTGGCGCTTTCGGCGGTGCTGACGCTGCTTATCATTCCGCCGCTGCTGGGTCTGTTCACGGCGGCCCTTAAGTCCAAGGCAAGGTCCGATACCGGCGTGCAACCGGCGGCGGCGGCATCCGGGTAGGTTTCGCGGCTGACGCCTCTGATGGCTATCGCGCCTATGGCGATTTAGGGTGTGGGTGGTCTATAATTCCGGCGATGGAAATACTTGGCCGAGGGGAAATGCGGAATGTTGTTCCGGCAGTTGTTTGATAGCGCATCGTGCACCTACACCTATTTGCTCGGGCCCGGCGAGGGCGGCGAAGCGTTGATCATCGATCCGGTTCTCGATCAGCTTGAGCGCTATCTGCAATTGCTCGAAGAGCTGGACCTGACCCTGGCCAAGGCCATCGACACCCACGTCCACGCCGATCACATCTCGGCAATCGGGGCGCTGCGCGACAAGACGGCTTGCGTTACCATGATGGGGCGGCAAAGCAGCGTCGACGTGGTTTCCATGCGCATCGACGACGGCGACAGGATCGAGATCGAGGGCGTTGCCCTGGACGCGATCTACACGCCGGGCCATACGGACGATTCCTACTCATTCGCCATGCCCGACCGGGTGTTCACCGGCGACACCTTGTTGATCCGGGGCACCGGGCGCACCGATTTCCAGCATGGCGATGCCAAGGCGGGATACGATTCCCTGTTCAACAAGCTGTTGCAATTGCCGGGGGAAACCCTGGTCTATCCGGGCCATGATTACAAAGGCGACACGGTCAGCACCATCGCCGAGGAGCGCCGCTTCAATCCCAGGCTGCAAGTGGCAACCGCCGAGGCTTATGCCGGCATCATGGATAATCTCGGCCTGCCAGATCCGAAATTGATGGATGTGGTGGTGCCGGCAAACATGAAAATGGGCATGCGCCAAGAGGATGCGGAAATCGCCGAGCGCAGCCTCAACCCGGGCGATGCGCAAAAGCGGCTGGATAGCGGCGGCACCATATTTGTCGATCTTCGCGAAAGCGGCGAGCGCCAGAAGACCGGAATCATTGCCGGCTCGGTACACGTGCCCTATCAGCAATTGAGCGAATTTATCAAACCCGGCGGCGCCCTCGCGGCGCTGGCCGGCCAGGGCGACACGCCGATCCTTTTGTACTGCGCCTATGGCGAACGCTCGGCGCTGGCCTTGAAAACCATGCGGGTTGCCGGCTTTAAGAATATCCGGCATCTGGCCGGCGGCATCGATGCCTGGATCAATTCCAGCGCGCCCCTGGAGGCGCCGGCAGCGGACTAGCCTACCCGTTCATAACGGGCAATGCCGCCTTCGACGGTGCGCGCCAATTTGCCTTTCAATTCGAGATAGCGAAGATGCGCCAAGGTCTCGCCGATGGCGAAGAAGGCCTGGTGGTCGTCCAGCTTGCGCGTGAACAATTGCCCGGACACCTCGAACGCGGTCATCGGCGCGGCGCAAATGTCGCTGGTTTTGGCCAATCGTTCCTGGTGGTGATGATCATAATCGTCCAGCCGCGCATGCAATCCGATGAACGGCTGGTGGTGGCTGGGCAGCACCGTGGCATCCGCGCCAAGTGCCCGGAATTGCTGGTTGCTGTCCAGGAAATCATGCAAAGGGTTGCCCGCCGGCTCGTGGCTTTGCAGCAAAATGGCCGGCGTGATGCGCGGCAATACCTGGTCACCGGCGATCAGAATATTCAAAGATTCCGAATACAGGCAGGCCTGCTCGAAGGCATGGCCAAGGCCGACGATAACGCGCCATTGGCTGCCGCCCATATGAATGACCGATCCGGCGCGAAGGCAGGTGAAGCTGGACGGCACGGGCGCGTAAAGCTCAAAGGTGCTGGAAAACCGCTGGGCGCCGCCGGCGGCAAATTCAGCACTGCATCCGTTTTCCTGGAAATGGCGCTGATAGAGCCCCGCATCATAGGCGCTTTCCAGGCTGAGCAATCGCCCCATGCCCCATTCGCCGCGGGTGGTGACGAATTCGGCGCCCCACTCCGCCGCCAGCCAGCCGGCCAATCCCATATGATCCGGATGGCAATGGGTGCAGACAATGCGCCGTAGCGGCTTTTTGGCGAACGTGGCGCTGAATATCTGCTTCCAAACATCCAAAACTTCGTCATTTTTGATACCGCAATCGATCAGCGTCCAGCCGTCGTCATCCTCGGCCAGCCACAAATTGATGTGATCGAGGGCATAGGGCAACGGCATGCGCAGCCAGTAAAGCCGCTCCGCCACCTGGGTCAGGCTGCCCGCTTCCGGCACGGCCAGGGGCAGATGCTCGATGGCGGCGTTCATGGGCGCAGGGCGCGGTTTATGGGGAATTGGTAAGGCACCGACTAACGACTATCACCGGCCCCGGCCAAGGGCAATCGCAATTGGATTGGTAATGTCGCCAATAAATATTCGATTTCACAGCAAGTTTATCCAAATGAGGCGGCAAATGGATTAGGATAATCCTGTATTTAACCAGGGGAGAGAGCGAACATGACCTTCATGAAACCTATAATATTGGCCGGCGCATTCGTATTGGTGAGCGCATCGCTTGGCGGCGCGGCTGATAAGCCAATGGGATTTTTCGTAACCAGCGTCGGCATTGGCAATGGCGGAAATCTTGGCGGGCTTACCGGGGCTGATGCCCAATGCACGAAATTGGCGACCACTGCCGGCTCAAAGGGGCGAACAGGGCGGGCCTATCTCTCCTCCCAGCCCGACGGCAAACAAATCAAACGCGGCAAATCGGCGCGCGACAGGATCGGTAGCGGCCCTTGGTATAACGCCATCGGCGAATTGATAGCCGTCGATTTGGATCAGCTTCATCTGAACCCCAATCTGGTCAAGCGAACGGCGCTTGACGAAAATGGCAAACGCGTCAATGGCCGCGGCGATAAGCCCAACAGGCACGATATGCTGACCGGCTCGAAAGCCGACGGCACCGCCTATTTCCCTTGGGAAAAGGGCGATCATACCTGTGGCAATTGGACCAGCTCGGGGGAAGGCAGCGCCCAGCTCGGACACCATGACCGGCATGGCGGCGGCAACACGTCTTGGAACTCCACGCATCCGTCTCGGGGATGCAGCCAGAAGGCGCTGCAAAGCACCGGCGGTGCTGGGCTGTTATATTGCTTTGCGGCTGATTAGGAATT
>CAUZTZ010000196.1:0-7970 GCA_963582805.1 Alphaproteobacteria bacterium | reverse complement strand
AGCACGGCTACAACGCCAAGCCGCTGTCCAACGATCATTGCAGCGCCGCCGATATCCTGGAATTCCGGGATCAGGCGTTCGACACCTATTTCACCCACCAGCCTTATTTGGATTTGGTGAATAATAAGTTTGGCCCGGACGTGGTTGACCATATTGAACGTATGCGCGCCATCCCCCTGGCCCGCAAATTATTGGAAGAGCGCAACGCTGCTTAGATTTAGAACGGGAAAACAAAAATCGTGAACATAAACGATCTCGAAGACAAGGCGCTCTGGTTGCGCCAGGAATTGTGGGAAATGGCCATGCGCCAAAAGAAAGGCCATATCCCATCCAGCTATTCCTGCGCCGACATCGTTACCGCCCTCTATTACGGCGGCCAGTTGAACTACCAACAAGGCGAGCCCGATTACCGAGACCGGGACCGGGTGATTGTATCCAAGGGCCACGCGGCCATGGTGCTTTATCCGGTGCTCGCCGATCTCGGCTATTTCCCGGCGGACGAGTTGAAGCGGTTTACGGAGCCGGGCGGCCTGCTTGGCATGTACGCCGATTTCCGCATTCCGGGGATCGAGGGGATATCGGGCTCCCTCGGCCACGGGCTCGGCATGGGCGCCGGCTTTGCCCTGGCGGCGCGCCAGGACGGCTTGGATTACCGCACCTTCGTGATCTTGGGCGACGGCGAATGCTATGAAGGCTCGATCTGGGAATCGGCCATGTTCGCCGCCCATCACAAGCTGGATAATCTGGTCGCCATTGTTGATCGGAACGCGCTTTGCATTTTGGGGCGCACCGAGGATTTGATGGCGCTCGGTGATCTCGAAGACAAATGGCGCAGCTTCGGCTGGAATGCGGTCTCCATCGACGGCCATGATTTTGCCGAGATCGGTGATGCATTCGCTGAGTTGGACAACTTGGATGGCCAGCCGCTGGCGATCATTGCCAATACGGTCAAGGGCAAGGGCATATCGTTCATGGAAGGCCGCTCCGAATGGCACAACCGTATGCCAAGCGATGCAGAGATGAACGTGGCCAGGGGCGAGTTAGGCCTTGCCGCCGTCCAAGGCGGGGAGGCATAAATGGATATGATGGCTAGCCCTCAATTACAGCGGGACGCGGTGATCGAAACCATCGTCGCGGCGGCGCGCAAAGACAAAGACATCCTGTTTATCAGTGCCGATCTTGGCGCCGCGGCCCTCGACAGTTTCCGCGAAGAATTCCCGGACCAGTTCATCCATGCCGGCATTGCCGAACAGAACATGGTGGATTTGGCATCCGGTCTCGCGCTGTCGGGCAAAAAAGTGTTCCTCTATGCGATGGCGCCGTTTATCACGGCGCGCTGTTACGAGCAGGTGAAATGCGTCATCGCGTCCATGAGCTTGCCGGTGACGCTGATCGCGGTTGGCGTCGGGCTCGGCTACGATCATGCGACGCTGACCCATTTCACGCCCGAGGACATCGCCTGCATGCGGGCGCTCAACGGTATCGAAGTGTTGACCCCGTCGGACGCAAATTCGGCGGCGGCCATCGCCCAAGCGTGTATCGATGATCCCAAATTCCGCTATATCCGTCTGGAACGCCAACCCCTGGCGGCCCTTTATCATAGCGGCTTTGATGTGACTCTCGAGGACGGCTTCGGCCATCTAACGGCGGGCAGCCGGGTTGCCATCGTCGCTTGCGGCTACCTGACCCACAACGCCCTGGCGGCCGCCGACACGCTACGCGACGCCGGGATCGAGGCCGGCGTCATCGATCTGGTGCGCGTTAAACCTTTGGACGGAGCCAAATTGACGGAGCTGTTCGCCGGCTACGATGCGGTGCTGACCGTGGAAGAGCAATTGCTCGAAGGCGGCATGGGCAGCGCCGTTGCCGAGGCTTTGATCGACGCCGCCGATGGCCGCCGGGCGGTTGTGCCAATCAAGCGGCTTGGCCTTCGCGACGGCTTCGAAGTGGTCAATGGCGACCGGGGCGAATTGCACCGGCTCTACGGCATCGGCACCGATCAGATCATCGCCGCCGCCGAACACTTGGCCGGGGCGCAGCCCGCATGAGCGGACCGCTCGTCAAGGTCGCGTCCCGCAGCTTTTCCAAACATCCGGTTCTCCGCCGGGAAATCACCGATGCCTTCGCCGATGTGGTTTTCAACGAAAGTGGCGCCACCTTGAGCGGTCAGGCGCTGGTCGATTTCTTCCAAGGTGTCGAAGGCGCGGTCATTGGGTTGGAGCCGATTACCGTTGCGTTTCTCGAACAATGCCCGGAATTGAAGATGGTCTCCAAATTCGGCGTCGGCCTCGACAGTGTCGATCAAGACGCCTGCCGGGAGCGCGGCGTGGCCATCGGCTGGACCGGCGGCGTCAACCGGCGCGGTGTCGCCGAAATGGCGCTCTGTCTGATGATCGGGCTGATGCGCGGCATCTTGTTTTCCGAGCGGCGCTTGCGGGGCGAGCAGGACTGGAACAAGGACGGTGGCACGCAGCTTTCCGGGCACACGGTGGGCATCATCGGGGTGGGCTTTGTCGGCAAGGAATTGGTGGCGCTTTTGCGCCCCTTCGATTGCCGCATCCTGGTCAACGATATTGTCGATCAGGCGGATTACTACGCCGAAAATGATCTGGTCGAAGCCAGCAAGGAAGAGATTTTCGAAGCCGCCGATATCATCACCGTGCACACGCCGCTGGATGCCTCGACCCGGGGCATGATCGACGGCGCCATGATCGGGCGCATGAAGGAGAGCGCCTATCTGATTAACGTGGCGCGCGGCGGCATTGTTCGCCAAGATGATCTGAAACAGGCGCTTAAAGTGGGCCGGATCGCCGGTGCGGCCCTCGACGTGTTCGATGTGGAGCCGTGCGAAGATGTGGAATTTTTAACCCTTCCCAATCTATATTGTACGCCCCATACGGGCGGATCGGCGGAGGAAAGCATCCTCGCCATGGGGCGCAGCGCGATTGGCCATCTGGCCGGGCATTTCAAGGGGTGAGCCACCATGGCTGACAGCAATCCCAGAAATATTATCGTCTTCGGCGGCGCTGGATTTCTTGGCTCCTATGTGGTCGAGGAATTGGTCAAGCGCGGCCACCAGGTCACGGTCTTTGACCGAAAAGCGCCGACCGGCATCAAGAACGGCTTCCAAGTCATCGAAGGCGACATTATGGATGGCGATGCGGTTGCCGCCGCCGTTGCTGGGCAAAGCGCGGTCTATAATTTCGCCGGCCTCGCCGATCTCAACGATTCCATCGACCGGCCGGTGGAGACAGTGCAATTGAACGTCATGGGCAACCTCAATGTCCTGGAAGCCTGCCGCGCCGCAAAGGTGGAACGCTTCGTCTATGCCAGCTCGGTCTATGTGTTTTCTCACAAGGGTGCGTTTTACGGCGCGTCGAAAAAATCGTCGGAACTGATTATTGAGCAATATGGCGAACAATATGGCCTCGATTACACTATCGTCCGCTATGGCTCCGTCTATGGCGAGCGCGCCGATGCGTCCAACCGCATCTACCGGCTGATCCGCCAGGCTTTGACCGAGGGCAAGATTACCTTTGCCGGCGATGGCTCGGAAGAGCGCGAATATATTCATGGCCGCGATGCCGGCAAGCTGAGCGTCGATATTTTAGGAGAAGCTTACGCGGGCCAGCATGTGATCCTGACCGGGATCGAGCGCCACCGCTATTCGGATTTATTGGCGCTGGTGCGCGAAATGCTGAACGGCGAAGTGGATATCGAAATGCTGGATCAGGATTACAAAGGCCATTACGTGATGACGCCTTATTCGTTTTCGCCCACCGTCGGCGTTAAGCTGGTCAATAATCCGAGCATCGATTTCGGCCAGGGTGTGCTGGAATGTGTCGAGCATGTCTTCCACGAGTTGCAGGAAGAGGGCGTGCTCAACGGCTCCACCGTGCCCAGCCTGTATTCGGAATAGGCGGGTCAATGACCTACGAGCTTGCCGCCGACAGTTGGGGCCCTGAAGAACGCGCCGCCATTGATGATGTGATTGCATCGGGGCGCCTGACCATGGGGCCAAAGGTGGCCGAGTTTGAAGCCGCCTTTGCCGAATATTTCGGGCGCAAATATGCGGTGATGGTCAATTCCGGCTCGTCCGCCAATCTGATCGGCATCGCCGCATTGTGCTACCGCAAAGACAATCCGTTGCAGCCCGGCGACGAAGTGATCGTGCCCGCCATTTCGTGGAGCACCACCTACCATCCTTTGCAGCAATATGGCTTGAAGCTGCGCTTTGTCGATGTGGAGCTGGAAACCCTCAATATGGACACGTCCCGGCTCGAAGAAGCCTTGAGCCCGAACACCCGGATGATCGTCGGCGTCTCGATCCTCGGCAATCCCGCAGCCCTTGATGTGATGCGCGCCTTCGCCGATAGAAACGGATTGATATTCTTCGAAGACAATTGCGAATCCATGGACGCCGAGCTGGCCGGCCAAAAGACTGGAACCTTTGGCGACATCGGCACCTTTTCCACCTTTTTCTCCCACCATATTTCGACCATCGAAGGCGGCGTGTTGACCACCGACGATGCCGAGCTGAACGATCTGGCGCGCTCCATCCGCGCCCATGGCTGGACCCGGGATGTGTCCGAAGGCTCGCCGCTATTTGCGCCGAGGGGTGATGATTTCTTTGAGGCCTACCGGTTCATTCTTCCCGGCTATAATGTGCGCCCGCAAGAGATCAACGCCGCCGTCGGGCTGGTGCAACTGGCCAAGCTGCCTTCCATGACCGGGATGCGGCGCAAAAACCTCGCCAAATTCCAGGGTAAGTTCGAAGGCGATGCGCGCTTTATCATCCAGCGCGAAAACGGCAAGTCGTCCAGCTTCTGCTTTACCATCATCCTCAACCCCGAAATGGAAATCGACCGGGAAGTGGTGATGGCGGCCATGAAGGCGGCCGATATCGGCTTTCGCATCATCACCGGCGGCTGCTTCCCGCGCCACGATGTGATCAAATATTTCGATTATGAATTGGTTGGCGAGATGACCAACGGCGATCTGGCCCACGACCGGGGCTTTTTTGTCGGCAACCATCCGTTCGACCTGGGCGCGGAAATCGATGCGCTGCACAATGTGCTGGGTGCGGCCTGTAAATAAAGGAACGTTGAAGTTTATGGCGGACAAAATGAATATTCTGGTGACCGGCGGGGCCGGCTATCTGGGCTCTACCTTGGTGCCCATGCTGTTGGCGGACGGCCACCGGGTGGCGGTGCTAGACAATTTCATGTTCGGCCAAGCAAGCCTCGCCGCCGTCTGCGCCGATGAAAAATTTGATATGGTGCGCGGCGACGCCCGCGAAAAAGACATCGTGGCGCCCCTGGCCAAGGACGCCGATCTGATCATACCGCTCGCCGCTTTGGTTGGCGCGCCCATGTGCAAGAACGACCCGCTCGGCGCCACCTCGATCAACCGGGACGCGGTGGATATGCTGTGCGGGCTTTTGAGCAAAGATCAAAAAATGGTCATGCCGGTCAGCAATTCCGGCTACGGCGTTGGCGAGCCGGGCAAGTTTTGCACCGAGGAAACGCCGCTCCGCCCGGTGTCGCTCTACGGCATCACCAAGGTAGAGGCCGAACAGATTGTGCTGGAGAAGGCCGGCGGCATCAGCCTGCGTCTGGCCACCGTGTTCGGCATGTCGCCGCGCATGCGGCTTGATCTTTTGGTCAATGATTTTGTCTACCGGGCGGTGAACGACCGGGCGATTGTTTTGTTCGAAAGCCACTTCAAGCGCAACTTTATCCATGTGCGCGACGTGGCCCGCGCGTTCATCCATGTGATCGAAAATTTCGCTGCCATGAAGGGCGAGATTTTTAATGTGGGGCTGTCGGATGCCAATCTTTCCAAGTGGGAGCTTTGCGAAAAAATCGCCGAACATGTTCCCGGCTTCCAGTATATGGAGGCGCCCATCGGCGAGGACCCCGATAAACGCGATTACATCGTCTCCAACGACAAGATCGAGGCGACGGGCTACATGCCCGCCCATTCCCTCGATCTCGGTATAGCGGAACTGATGAAGGGCTATCAGATGATCCGCAACAATTCTTACGGCAACGTATGAGCGGATGCCTTAAAGACTTGGATGTGGTGGTGCTGGCCGGCGGCCTTGGAACCCGGCTGGCCGGTGTCCTGGACGGTACGCCCAAGGTGCTGGCGCCCATCGGCGGGTTGCCATTCCTGGCCATCCTCCTCGCCTGGCTTCAGGGGTTCGGCGCGGCGCGGGTGATATTCGGCCTCGGCCATTTGGCCGGCGAGGTGGAATCCTACCTTCAGGATCATGCGCCGGAGGGCATGGCGTGCGTCTCCGTGGTGGAGCCCGAACCCTTGGGCACGGCCGGCGCTATCCGCCACCTGGCGGACAAGCTTCAAAATTTCCCGGTGCTGGTGCTGAACGGCGACACTTTCGTCGATGCCGATCTTTGCGCATTTTTGGGCAGCCATCGGAACGCGGGTGCGGCCGGATCGATCCTATGCACCCAGGTCGCCGATGCCGGGCGCTATGGTTCCGTCGATATTCAGGATGGCAGGGTCAACGGTTTTCGGGAAAAGAATTCGGGCGGCGGGGCAGGGCTCATTAACGCCGGCGCCTATTTGTTTGAACGGTACATGCTGGATATCATCGCGGGCGGCGGCGCGTCCCTGGAAACCGATATTTTTCAAAAGCTGGCGCCCGGAACATTGCATGGCTTTGCCGGTGATTTTTCTTTTCTCGATATTGGAACGCCCGATGACCTGGCACGGGCGCCGGAAGTTCTAAGGCCCTATTTTGGCGCTTCCTAATGAAATTTTTAGGGTTGCATGGTTAAATAGCTGAGCATGATTATTTCCAAGACACCATTTCGCGTTTCGCTTTTCGGCGGCGGTACCGATTATCCCGATTGGTACCTGAAAAACGGCGGCGCCGTTATCGGCACCACCATCGATAAATATTGCTATCTCAGCGTCCGCTACCTGCCGCCTTTTTTCGAGCACAAACACAGAGTGGTCTGGTCGAATATCGAGCTGGTCAACCATATCGATGAGATCCAGCATCCCGCCGTCCGCGCCATCATGGGCGAGATGGATGTGCAGCGGGGCATGGAGATTTCCTACAACGCCGATCTTCCGGCGCGCTCCGGGCTTGGCTCATCGTCATCGTTTTCGGTAGGGCTCTTGAACGCCCTCTATGCCATCAAGGGCGAGATGGTGTCGAAGAAGCAATTGGCCAACGAAGCCATCCGCATCGAACAGGATGTGATGAAAGAAGCGGTCGGCAGCCAGGATCAAATCTGGGCCGCCTTTGGCGGGCTCAACCGCATCGAGTTCAATTCCGACGGCTCCTATGATGTTGCGCCGATCATCATATCGGGCGCCAACAAGGACACGCTGCAAAGCTCCATGATGTTGTTTTTTACCGGCTTTTCCCGCTATTCGACGGACATCGCCGTCAAGCAGATCGCCAATTTCGGCAACAAGGAACGGGAATTGCGGCAGCTTCATTTCTTTTGCGACGAGGCGGTGAAAATCCTGCAACGCTGCGATGGGCTGGTGTCCGATCTGGGCGCACTGATGCACGATGCCTGGATGCTGAAACGGGAACTGGCCGACGGCGTCACCACCAAAGAAGTGGACGAGATTTATCAGGCCGGGCTGGACGCGGGCGCAATCGGCGGCAAAATTCTGGGCGCCGGCGGCGGCGGTTTCATGCTGTTCCTGGTGGACCCGGAGAACCAAAAAGCGGTGCGCGAAAAACTAAAACATCTGATCCAGGTGAAGTTCGATCTGGATACTGCCGGTTCCAAGATCGTCGTGTTCGAGCCCGACGAATTCGGCAACGGAAATGGGCACTGATAGTGCCTAGCATGGATTGAAGCGCGGCGCTCCATTTTTAAGACTGCAGATTAGATATGTCGCATTAGACCATGATATGGCCGTCCAATTATCTATATTTGGATGTTCCAGAAATTGATATCCGAATACGTGTCATGGAATAA
>CAUZTZ010000195.1:0-7975 GCA_963582805.1 Alphaproteobacteria bacterium | reverse complement strand
ATTTAAGAACCGGCAGAGTTCCGCCAAACAAGGATAACGGCTATGACATCAATAACAAATGACACTACGTTCGCAACGTAGAGGTCAGGGGTTCGATTCCCCTCGGCTCCACCACCCTTCGCCCTTCGGGCTTCGGGTGGCTTACGCCAGTAAGCGACCCGAAACCGTTAGGCCGAAGGAGTGCCCCCCGTAGCCTTGGCGAAGGGGGGCTGGGCTCAGGCCGAAATATGATTTCGGGAACGGGAGATTGCGCTCATGTTTTACGTCTATCTTATTCAGAGCGACAGCGACCCAAGCCAAAGATACACGGGGTACACCACCGATTTGAAGCAACGGATCACAACCCATAACGCTGGTGGCTCAAAACATACCGCCAAATACAAACCTTGGACGTTGATGGGGTATCTTGCCTTTGCTGAAAAACGCAAAGCGCAAGAGTTTGAACATTATTTGAAATCCGGTTCCGGGCAGGCCTTTGCCAACAAACGGCTTTGGTAAATATACGTTAGGCCGAAGGAGTGCCCCCCGTAGCCTTGGCGAAGGGGGGCTGGGCTCAGAGCAATATTTTACGGTTTTGTTTCCGGCTTATCGCTGATTGGAAGCGAAATCTCGTTGGCGGAGTAGGTGTACTCAGCCATAATCTGCTTCAAATAATCGACAAAATGCAGGTCACGAATAATCTCTCCAAACTTGCCGTGCAGCTCTGTCAGGCGCTGGGCCAGCTTGGCATCGTCATCATGGGGCAGGGTTTGGCGGAATAATTCGTCATGAACGCCGGCCTCGTACAAAGCGGAAATAACATCCAGCCCGACCATCGGGGATGGGTTGTAGGTAACATGGATGGATATATCCGTCTCGGTCAGCGCTTCATGATAAAACCCGCTCGGCACGTAGATCAGATCACCGGGCTTCATCAAAATTTCGGTTTCCATCGCGCCCTTGTTGGCGTAGTGGAATTGCCGGTCAAGTTGCTTGAAAACCGGGTGTTCGATGGGATCCACAAAATGGCGTTGATAAATTCGCCAGCGCTTCTCACCGGAAATCTGCAAGGCAAATACGTCGTGTGCATCGAAATGGACATCAAACGCCTGATGCGCCCGATGCGAATAATAAAGGTTTGCCTGAACCTTGCCGCCCGGGGTCTTGCCAAGCACGCCGGCGATCGCGGCAAGTCCGGGACCGAGCGTTTCAACTTCATTTAGCACGATTGAAGCGCCTTGCCGGAGCCAGGCTTCGGCCTTGCCGAAATCGACCCAGGCATGATCCGCGGCGGCGCGCGCGGCCGCATTCTGCTCATATTCATGGGGCTCGAGTATGCGCTTGTCCATGACCAGTTGCATATTTCGCGTCGTCCAAACCGCCGTTTGTTTCAACAGAGCGGTTAAAATTTCGAACGACATGATGGCGGTAAATCGATCCGCCTCACCAGGCACATGCAATGGCTGTTTCTTGAAATAATCGGCAAAAAATTCTGCCGTCGTGACCGGCGCCATGAGCCGCTCGAATGTCCAGTCCGTTGGGGTCTCATCGTTGCTCATAATTTTTCTCAGTCTGAATGCGGATGCACCCTATACCTTTAAGTATTGGCGGCTTCCACAAATAGTGAATAAGTCTCTTCACCAAATTTTGCCCCAGCCACGAGGCTGACATCGTCGACGCGCAATATCAGATCTTCGGCTTGCATATAGTCGCTGCGTTCTATGGTCTCAAACCCCGCCTCGCGCAAGACGTGGGACAATGTCTCAAAGTCATACCCAAATTTATGGCTGTTGAGCAGTGAGCTTGGTCTGGGACCGGCGCCGGAATAGGCCAGAAAATCTTCCAGCCGGGTATTGGGCTGATCCCACCAGGTCCAGGTATCCATACGATTTTTGAAAAATGTCTCGTCGTTGTCGACATAGGCGCGCAGGCATTTCTCCACATCGGGAACGATGATCCGTACCCGCCCGCCTGGGCTAAGCACGCGCCGGACCTCCTGCAAAAGCGCGAGCGCGCCATCGGGATAAAACAAATGCTCCAAAATATGTGACATGAAAACATAGTCGGCGGCGCCATCGGCGAACGGCAAACCCCAGGTGACGTCAAGCGCCAGCTCGGCGGGATAGCTATCGATGTTGACCCAGCCCGGCAAGGGACTTTGTCCGGCGCCGATATGAATTTTCAAATATTGAGAATTGCCATCAATGCCAAGCGCGCGCATCTGGTCTTCGATATAGCTGGGCACGAACCCGCCAAGCTCGCGCTCCAAATTCGCCGCGCCGGTAACCAAGGCCTCCATATGTTCCCGCAACTGCTGTCCGGTTTTCAATTCAAACGCCCGCGCCGTTTCCGTGCCGATCGCCGACAGGGTGCCCGAAAGCCGGTAGAGGCTGTCCGCCAACGGCCGGAGGCAGGTATCAATCAATACACCCGGCGCATCGTTGACCGACGATAACGGCTCGCCATCATCGCCCGACACCGGCTTCAGGGCGCCCATATTTTTAAGCTGGTCCAGGACCTCAACAACCTGCTGGCGCTCCGCCGGATCGAACTTCTCAGTAAATTCGTCGTCACTGGCGGGCCGGGAAAAATGGTCCAATGCGTTGATCACCCAAAGGTTGGGAAAGGTCACGGAGCGCGCGGTTTCAAGGGTATGCAGGTGGACCTGTCCATCAGAGAAACGGGTTATAAGATCCGGAGAAACAACAAACTTAGACATAATTTATCTCACTTGGGCGCGAGAATGGGAGGCGCATCCGATGGCGGTCATATTACCGCAACATATGCCCGAAGCAATCTTTCAGAACCATCAGATTTCATTCCGCCCCGTCTCTTGGCCACACCTCGTCATCGGCAGTATCCGTGCTAATGTGCCGCGAGAGGCTGGACATGAAGAAACCCGTAAATTTCCAAAAGGGATATGCCTTGGCCGCCGCCTTGGCGCTGGCGGCCTGCCAATCTGCCAGCCCACCAGACGCCTCTGTCCGCTTCGTCGATGTGCATATGCATTTGCACCCCTTGGGCCTCGACGTGACCATGGGCGGGCGCGGGCGCCCCGCCGGCCCCTTGGATGTGGCTGCAAATCTGGCCAAGGCCGCCGATGTTCTGGTGGCGCGCATGGACCAAAAAGCCATCCGAACCGCATTGGTCGTGGTCGTCCCGTCACCCCGGCAATCCCCTGCAAGCAGCTACCGGGATATGCGGGACGCCATTAGCGCCCATCCCGGCCGCCTAAAGCTCATGGCCGGCGGCGCCATTCTGGGGCGCATGGTGCAAGCCGCGCCGGGGTCCGTTAGCGCTGCCCTGCAAGCCGACTTCACCGCCCAGGCGCAAAAACTGTTGGCCGGTGGCGCCGCCGGGTTTGGCGAGATGATGGTCTATCACCTCTGTATGAACCCCCAGCATTCCTTCCAACAAGTGGCCGCCGATCATCCGCTTTATTTGGCCCTCGCCGACATCGCAGCCAAATCCGATGTTCCCATCGATATCCACATGGAGGCGATCGAAACCCGCGCCCCGGTATCGCCCCGCCTTGCCCGGCGCTGCGCCCAGAACCCGGCCAGTCTGGAGCCCAATATCGGGGCGCTCGAGCGCCTGCTTGGCCACAATGCACGCGCCCGCATCGTCTGGCAGCATATCGGCTGGGACAATACCGGCCAGATGACGCCGGCGCTGCTCGGCCGCCTGCTCGGCGCGCACAAAAATCTGTTTATGGCCTTGCGCGTGCCGCCCCGCGTCGCCCGCCCGGACGGCACCCAGATCCCCAACCGGCTGGTGGACCCGGACCATAACATTCAAGCCAACTGGCTGCGGCTGTTGCAGGCGTTCCCGGACCGCTTCGTCATCGGCGCCGACGAGTTTATCGGACCCAGCGGTGCGCCGGCGCGCATCGCCGCCTCCTTCGATCCCACCTGGGCCATGCTGAAGCAATTGCCGAGAGCGCTGGCCGAGAAGATCGGCGGCGGTAATGCCAGGCGGATTTACCGGCTGAAGTAGTCTCTACTCCGCCATCCCGAACACCTTCAGCAAAAACCCGTACACAATCGCCACTTCATCCAAGTAATCAAATCGCCCCGAGGCGCCGCCGTGGCCGGCTTCCATGTTGGTGCGCAGCAAAAGCGGATTATCATCGCTCTTCAAGTGGCGCAGTTTGGCCACCCATTTGGCCGGCTCCCAATAGGTGACGCGCGGATCGGTCAGCCCGGCGGTGGCCAGGATCGGCGGGTAATCTTGGGCGGCCACATTATCGTAGGGCGAATAGGAGGCGATGGTGGCGTAGGCGTCGGCGTCTTCGATGGGGTTACCCCATTCCGGCCATTCCGGCGGGGTTAGCGGCAGATCCTTGTCGCACATGGTATTGAGCACATCGACAAACGGCACTTCGCCCACCGCCGCACCCCAAAGATCGGGCGCCATGTTGGCGGCGGCGCCCACCAGCATGCCGCCGGCGCTGCCGCCATGGATGGCGATGCGCCCAGGGCTGGCCATGCCGGCGGCGATCAAATGTTCGGCGGCGGCGATGAAATCGGTGAAGGTATTGGGCTTTTTGTCCAGCTTGCCGTCCAGATACCAGCCATAGCCGCGCTCGGTGCCGCCCCTGATATGGGCGATGGCGTAGATAAATCCCCGGTCCACCAGAGACAACCGGTTGGTGGAGAACGACGCCGGCATGGCCATGCCGTAGGAGCCATAACCATACAGCAGCATCGGACTGGTGCCGTCCATGGGGGTATCGGCGCGGGCCAGCAGCGAGATGGGCACCAGCGCGCCATCGGCGGCCTTGGCGAACAGGCGCCGGGTAATGTAATCGGCGGCATCGTGGCCGCTCGGCACCTCTTGCTGTTTGCGCAAAACCCGGCTGCGCAACTCCATATCATAATCGAAGGTGCGCCGGGGCGTGGTCATGGAGGAATAGGTGAAGCGGAGGCTGCTGGTGGCGAATTCATAACCGGGCAACAAGCCCAACTCATAGGCTTCTTCGTCGAATTCTATGGCGTGCTCGGCGCTGCTGGCCAAATCCCGAATTATGATGCGGGGCAGCCCATCGATTCGTTCCAGCCGCGCCAGGTGACCGGAAAATTCGGCCATGGAGCGGATCAAGCGGCCCGCCTGATGGGCGATGACATCGGTCCAGTTGGCATGGCCCGGCGCCTCCAACGGCGCTTTGACAATCTTGAAATCCTCGGCGCCGTCGGCGTTGGTCAGGATGTAAAGCGTCTCGCCGTCGGCCAAATGCATATGAGCGATAGAATATTCCCGGTCCCGGTGGCGCGGCTCGACCAGACTTGGCGGCGCCTCCGGCGCATCGGCATCGATCAGATGCACTTCGGTGGTGGTGTGATCGTGAGCGGTGATTTCAATAAAGCGGCTGCTTTGGCTTTTGCCGATGCTAACAAAAAAGCCGGAATCTTTTTCTTCATAGACCATCGCCGCTTTGGCCGCATCATCGCCCAGCCGCAGCCGCTTGACGCACCAGGGGCGATGGTTGTCGTCCAGCTCCGTATAAAACAACGTCTTGGAATCGTTGGCCCAGGCGAAATCGCCGCGCGCGCCTTCGATCGGGTTGCCGATGCGGGCGCCGCCGATCTCGCCCACCTGGATGGCGTAGCGTTCGGAGCCGTTTCTGTCGGCGGCAAAGGCGAACTTCCGATGATCGGGGCTGTGCCCGGCGCCGGAGATGTTGAAATAGGCCTCGCCCTCGGCCTCGGCGTCGCCGTCGAGCAGAATTTCCGCGCCCGCTTCGCCGCCGCCGCCGCCGAGGGGCCGGCGGCAATAGCGGGGATGCTGGCCGCCGCTGACATAATCCACGTAATATTCAAAGGCGCCGTCGGTGGCGGGCACGGACGCGTCATCTTCCTTGATGCGGGCGCGCATTTCGGTGAACAACGAGCCGCGCAGGCTTTCGGTATCGGCCAGCCAGGCCTCGGTATAGGCGTTCTCCGCTTCCAAATAATCGCGGATTTCCCGGTCCAGCTTTTGCGGCGCCTGCATCACCGCTTGCCAGGCCGCATCTTTCAGCCAGGCGTAATGATCGACGCGCGTGATGCCGTGGCGGGTTTGCTGTTTGCGGCGGCGGCGGGCTTTTGGCGGCTTATGGTTGGGCATGGCTTTTCCGGATATGGGGCGTTGGACCGCCAAAGTTAGAGCAAACGGCGAACGATTTAAACCGCCGCCGCGCGCCTGAAATTTGGCTCGGCAAACGTCCCCTGGAATGCTAGAACCCGCCTAGCCATGGCGAACAGCAAAGTTTCCCCCTATTTCACCGGCGCGGTGCGCGCCTTTTACGTCACCCTCGGATTTTGGGGGCTGGTGGTCGCCTCCATGTTTTTTGGCGAGGTGAGCTGGGTGCACCGGTTCGACTATGAGGGCCGCCTGGCGTCGATCTTTCTTTTGGCCCTGGCCGGCATGGCGATCTTCGGCGGCTTCGCGTTCTATTTCGCCAAAAAAGCCGCGCGCAACCAGATGGGCGCGGGGCCGGACGCTTAAGCCTCGGTTGCCGGCTCAATCCCGAGGTACGGGCGCATGGCGTCGATCAGACGCACCCGCTCGCCCGTATCGGTGTAATTGCCGGCATCATCGGCATCGGCTGCCTCATCGCCCAGCGCCGGCGGCATCAAATGCAGGGCATAGACCTCGCCGTTCTCGCCGCTTGGCACCTCGCCTTCGGGCTTGAGCCGGGCGAAGGTGCCGGGCAACGGCAATCCCAAATTGCGGCTGTGATCGGTATCGAACCAGCGTGCCATACTGGCCACCGGCGACGCATCCCCATGATAGCCGGTAAAAATGGGTATCTTATGGCCCGCGCTTTGCACCGCCATGGCCACCAGCTTGTCCATGGCCACCTCGGGCAGGGTGCCGCCGTAAATCCAAATTCCGTCCAGGCGCCTAAAAACAAAGCGCCGATATCGGTATTCAGTTCCAGATGGGCCAAGAGCGCATAGACCGTATTGGCGTCGGCGAAATGGACCGTCGGCGCCGGCAGGGGCGCTGCGCCGGCGAACCCATAAGTCAGGATATTTTCGATGCAGATGCTGCCGCCCGAGCGGAGCGCCGCAAAGAACAAAAGATTGCCCGCATCCCAGCGATGCCAGGAACGGAAATCGGCGAGCACCGGACGGGCGCTGGCCAGATGCGGCGCGATGGCAGCGACCGCCTCCTGCTCCCAGCAGATTTGGGCATAGCTGGCGGCGACGCCTCGTATTTTGGCCACATCGAAGGCGCCGGTTTCGGCGCCGGCCAGATTGATGGTGGCGATGGCATTGCTGTCCGGGTCCGGCCCCTTGAAGCCGCCGCCGAACAGGCCGCGCTTGGCCAGTTTTGGAAAGGTTTTTGGCGTGACGATGCGGGCGCCGGCATCCTTGGCCATTTTGAGCGCGCTTCCGTGCAGGTTTTCATCGTCCACATAAAGCAGGCCGGGTTTGGTCAATTCCCACGCGGCGGCCAGATACTCTGCGCCGGCGAACTCCGATATGGACGGATCGAGGCCGACCACGGGAATTCCGGCGCGCATCGCCGCCAATCGGATAAGGGCATGATCGATGCCGCTGGCCGCCAAAGTTGCCACCGGGTTTCCCGCGCCAAGGCCCCATTTGGCGAACTTGGCGGCGATGGTCTCGGCGCCCGCCAAGCCGTCCGCATAGGTCAGCGTGTCCCAGCCATTGGCGGCAGCACTGTCGGGCTGGGCGATTATAATCTCGTCGGGGGTTTCGGCGGCCCATTTGCGGAGCCAGACATTGGGGTGCGCGACCGGCGCCGGCGCGGCATAGGGCGAGCGCATGATCAGCGTGCCGTCATCCAGCCGCTTGACGTCAACGGCGGCGCGTTTCAGCTGGTATTTGTAATCGGCCGCTAGGTCGTTATCCAAGCCGGTACCCCTATTTTGGCCGGTCTCTACTCTATTAGGGTCCAGACTCATTCAAATCCAGTAACAGATTAGGGCCGCGAGACACAGAGCGGCAAGGAAGTTGTTTGCATTTTTGTCGTACCGGGTGGCGAT
>CAUZTZ010000194.1:0-7994 GCA_963582805.1 Alphaproteobacteria bacterium | reverse complement strand
GCCAAAATCAGGCGCACGCCCATGGCGGCCAGACGCGGGTCGGTATAGGCGCCGCCGCCGCCGAAGGGCATGGCCGCGCCCGGCTCTGGTCCGAGCCCGAAGGCGGTAGGCGCATCGCCGCCAAAGGCAGCGGCGACGGTAAACTCGGTTATCGCCAGGGTGACCTTAGCGCGCAGTTTGAACATGGTCAGGCGCTTTATGAAATCATCGGCGCGCGCCGCTTCGCAATCCAGATGCAATTGGCCGCCGATTTCGGCGACGAAGAAATCGAACAGGAATTTGCCCTGGGGCGTCAGCAGGGCCGCATAGACGGCGCGGTCCGGGCCAACCTGATCGATATCGTTGGACACCAATCCTTGCAGGAATTCCGCCGCGTCTTCGCCGGTAACCGCGATCACGGCGCGGTTTTCTAAGAGGGTATATTCAGATTTGCTCATGGCTAATTATAGTACCTCCGGGCGCTTCGGTTCAATTCCCCTCATCGACGTTGTTTTCTTATGCTTCGGCGTTGTGTAAACAGCCGCCATGAACATCACCATGATCGATGATTCCATCGCCTTCGATGGCGCCTCGCCCGATGCCCGCGCCCTTGGCGGTGCAGAGAAGGCGTTCGCCCGCCTGGCGGCGGCCTTGGCGGCGCGCGGCCATTGGGTAACCGCCATCAATCAATGCAGCGATCAGGTTCAGATCGATGGCGTTGACTGGCTGCCCTGGAGCGCGCCGCGCCCACCCGATACCGATGTGCTGATCGCATTTCGGAAACCGGCTTTGCTGGACGAAGTGGACGAGGCCGAGCATCGCTGCCTTTGGCTATGGGATGGCCCGAAATTGCTCGACCAGCCTGCCGCCAAACGCATCTTGAAGCGCCACAATCCGGCGCTGGTGTTGACCGGGGCGGCGCACCGGGCGGCCCTCAAACCCTGGACCGAATTGCGCCAATCGGTGATCCAGCCCGGTGTCGGCGCGGTCTTCTTAGGCGCCGGCGGGACCAGCGATCATATCCCTAAGCCGGTCGCCGTGGTAACCACGCATCCCTTGCACGGCCTGGCCGAAATGGTTGAACTTTGGTCGGAGCGTATTCATCCCCTTAGGCCGGACGCCAGCTTGCGCATTTATTCCGCCGGCTTGTGGCGCGCCCTGGACGGCGGCGCTGCCGATAAACGCTTAGGCCCGGTCCTGGAAGCGGTGCGCAGCGCAGCCGACGCCGGCGCCGAAGTGCGCCTGCCGGAAGCCGATCCGGGCATGGCCACCGCCTACCGGGAAGCCGCCGTGCATCTCTATCCTTCCATCAAGGGGGAGATGTACGGCTCCACCCTGGCCGAAAGCCAGGCCGCCGGGACGCCGGCCATCCTGCATGCAACCGGCGGCGCCAGCCCGGCCTTGTTGGAGCGCATCGAAAACGGCCGCACCGGGTACTTGGCGCCCGACGATGACGCCTTTGTCAATTTGGCCCAAGGATTGCTGGAACCGGGATCGGAAATGTATCAAAGTTTAAGCGGTAGCGGCGGCGGCGCGCGCCAGAGCCGCACATGGGACGCGGCGGCCATCGAATTTGAAGCGCTTTGGACTTAGGTTGGACTTAGATTGGACTTAGAATTGACGGCATGAAGCTTTTATTTGTCACATCCACGCGGGTCGGCGACGCGATTTTGTCGACCGGGCTTTTGCACCGGGTGATCGAGAATAACCGGGATGCGAAAATTACCGTGGCGTGCGGGCCGGCGGCGGCGCCGTTGTTCGAAGCGGTGCCCGGATTGGAGCGGATTATCGTCCTCGATAAAATGCTCTGGTCGCTGCACTGGCTGCGCCTGTGGCTTTTGTGCGTGCCCCGCTTCTGGGATCTGGTCATCGATCTGAGGAACGCGCCGGTGACCTATCTTCTGGCAAGGCGTCAGCGGCGCGGTATGTCCCGCAAAGGCTCCGACCAGCGCCGGGTCGAGCGCATGACCCGGGTGCTGGATTTGGAGCAGACGCCGGCGCCGAAATTGTGGATCGCCGATAAACATGTGGACTATGCGCGCGCCGCCATTGCCGATGGCGGACCGGTGCTGGCGGTGGGCCCGACCGCGAACTGGCGCGCCAAAACCTGGCGCCCGGAATATTTCGCGGCGCTGATCGAGCGGCTGACAGCCGCCGACGGCATATTGCCCGGCGCCCGCGTTGCCGTCTTTGGCCGCGATGACGAGCGGCCCATGGCGCTGCGCTTGATTAGTGGCATACCGATGGAGCGGCGCATCGATCTGGTCGGCAAGCTGGACTTGCTGACCGCCTATGCCTGTTTGGCGCGCTGCGGGTTTTATGTGGGCAACGATTCCGGTCTGATGCATCTGGCGGCGGCGTCCGGGGTACCGACTTTGGGCCTGTTCGGCCCCACCCAGGAATCCCTTTATGCGCCGTGGGGGACCCATACGGGCATCGTCCGCACGAAAGTGCCCTACGCCGAATTATTCCCCGAAGAGTTCGACCACCGGACGTCGGAATCGCTGATGGACAGCCTGACGGTTGATATGGCCGAGACCGGCGCCCGCGATTTGTGGCGCCGCTGCCGGGACGCCGCCGAATGAGCATCCGCCTTTCCGCCGTGACCTCGATCCGCAACGAAGAAGCGCGCCTGGCAGCGTGCCTCGATCACATAACATTTGCCGATCAGATCGTCGTCGTCATGGACCGCTGCACCGATGGCTCGCGCCAAGTCGCCGAACGCTACGGCGCCAAGATCATCGAAGGCGCCTGGGATATCGAGGGCGACCGCCGCAACGCGGCCATCGAAGCCTGCGACGGCGAATGGATATTGGAAGTGGACGCCGATGAGCATGTGACCGAAGCGCTGGCGCGTGAAATACGCCAGGTGATCGAAAATTCGGACAGCGATTGGCACGAAATACCGGTGGACAATTTCATTGGCGAGCGCCGCGTGCGCCATGGCTGGGGCGCGTCCTACGGCAAGGCGGCCTATCCGGGATTGTTTCGCAATGGCGTCAAAACCTGGGGCCGGCAACGGGTGCATCCACGCCTCGCATGGACCGGCGCAAAGGGTCCCATGTTGAAACACCGGGTCAATCATTATGTGGACCGCAATGTCTCCGACATGATCCGCCGGTTGGATAACTATTCCTCGGCGCGGGCCAAGGATATGCGCGAGGCCGGTGAGATCGGCAGCACCGCCAATAATGTGCGGCGGCTGTTTTCGCGCTTCATCAAATGCTATATCGGGCGCAAGGGATACCGGGAGGGCGGTTACGGTTTGCTGATCGCCCTGTTCGCCGGGCTCTACCCGATCATCTCCCACATCAAAGCCAAGCTCGAAGACGACTGATGGGCGCGCGCATTGTTCTTGCCGATGACGGCATTGAATTTGACGGCGAAAGCCCGTCCAAGGGACCGCTCGGCGGGGTCGAAAGCGCCATCGTCAATCTGATGCGCGCCCTGGCGGAGCGCGGCCACGCGGTTTATGTGCGCAATATATGCGCGAACGCCCGCGTCATCGACGGCGTCGATTGGGCGCCGCTGGCCGATGGATTGCCGGAAAACGCCGATCTCTATATCGCCAACCGGGGCGACAAGCTGCTGGGCCTGATGCCGGGCGCCGGGCGCACGGTGTTCTGGATTCATAATCCGGCCCGTTACCTGATGAAATGGCGCTATCTTTCCAAGCTTTGGCGGATCAAGCCGGCGATCATCTTTATCGGCGACTACCATGCGTCCACCTATCCCGGTTGGGCGCCGTCCGGGGAGCGGTGCGTCATTCCCTATGGCATCGCGCCGCCGTTTTCAGATGTGGGCGCTTTGGCCGCCGCGCCGTCCCGGCGTGCCATATTCACCTCGAACCCCTTGCGCTCGCTGGATTGGCTGCTGGAATTGTGGCGGGATCAGATCCGCCCGAATGCCCCGGATGCGGAGCTGCACCTCTTTTGCGGTGCAACGACCTATGGTTCCGTGGGCTCAAGGTTGGCGGCCGAGATGGAGCAAGTTCTTGAAACTGCCCGCTCGATGCGGCATGAGGGCGTGGTTTTGAACGCACCAGTGGCGAAAGAGAGGCTGGTTGAGGAATTTGGCAGAGCTCGGGTCATGCTCTATCGGGGCGACATCAACGAAACCTTTTGCCTGGCGGTCGGCGAAGCGCAAGCTGCCGGCGTCCCAGCGGTGGTTCAGCCCATCGGATCGGTGGTCGAGCGGGTTATCGATGGCCAAACAGGTGTTGTCGCCGCTGACGATCAGGCTTTCGCCGAGGCTGCGGTCAAATTGTTGAACGACGATGAAACATGGCGCCGCTTTCACGAGACGGCGCTTGCAGAACAAAGTAAGTGGGGATGGGCGGACGCTGCCCGGTCCTTCGAAAGGTTGATCCCGTAATGAAAATCCTGCAAGCGATGGCGGGCGCGGACTATGGCGGCGCGGAAGCTTTTTTTACCCGGCTTTCGGTCGCCTTCCAGCGCGCCGGCGTGAACCAGCGGGTGGTGATGCGCCCCCATGAAGGCCGTGCCAAGGTGCTTAAGTCTGCCGGTATCGCGCCGGTCGAACTGGGCTTCGGCGGCAAGCTGGATATCCTCACGCGCCTCGGCCTCAAGCGCCAGATCAAGGAATACCAGCCCGATATCGTACTCAGTTGGATGAACCGGGCCACAGGTTTTTGCCCACAAGGCGACTTTACCCATGTGGGCCGGCTGGGCGGATTTTATAACGTCAAATATTACCGGAATTGCGATCACCTGATCGCCAATACCTCCGAGATCGCCGATTATCTGGTCAATAGCGGCTGGGACCGCGAAAGGGTTCACTATCTGCCCAATTTCGTCGGCGGCCGCCGCGCGCAGCCGGTCAAGCGCGCCGATTTCTATACCCCCGATACGGCGCCGCTCATTCTGGCTTTGGGGCGGCTGCACGAAAACAAGGCCTTCGATGTGCTTTTGAAGGCGGTCGCCCGGGTCCCCAATATTTATGTCTGGATCGCCGGCGAGGGGCCCTTGCGCAAGCAACTGGAACATGAGGCCGAGGTGCTGGGCATCAAGCCGAGGGTCCGCTTCCTGGGCTGGCGCGACGATGCCGAGGCTTTGTTCGCCGCGGCCGATATTTTCGTCTGCCCGTCCCGCCACGAGCCCTTGGGCAATGTGGTGATCGAAGCCTGGGCGCAAGGCGTGCCGGTCATCGCCGCCGACAGTATCGGCCCCGGAACACTGATCAAACATGGCGGCAACGGCATCCTGTTCCCGGTGGATGATTTCGTCAGCCTGGCGAATTTTATCAAGCGCTTGATCGGCGATGAGGAACTGCACAAGACCATTGTCGAAAACGGGTACGATCAATATGAGGCCGAGTTTACCGAGCCCATCGTTGTCGACAAATACGTCAAATTCTTTGAGCAATTGTTGAACTGATATGTGCGGGATTGCCGGCGTCATATTGAAATCCGGGGACGCCGATGCCGATATGCTGGACCGCCTGGCCGCCGCGCTGGCCCACCGGGGACCGGATGGCACGGGTCAATTTGTAGATGCCGAACAGGGCTTGGCGCATACAAGGCTGGCCATTATCGATCTTGAAACCGGCGATCAGCCGCTGACGGGCGCCGGCGGCCATGTCCTTATCGCCAATGGCGAGATTTACAACTATATCGAATTGCGCCAGGAAATTGGTGCGGATGCGTTTCAGACCAAGTCCGATTGCGAGGTGGCGCTGCCGTTGCTGGCGGAGGCCGGGGCCAAGTTTGGCGCATCGCTGCGCGGCATGTACGCCATCGCCGCCATAGAGCCGGATACCGGACGCGCCTATCTGGCGCGCGACCCGTTCGGGATCAAGCCGCTCTATTATGTGGAAAACGCCGAGGGTGTGTTTTTTGCGTCCGAGCCCAAGGCCCTGTTCGCCGCCGGCATCACTGCGCCGAAATTGAACCCGGCGGCGCGCGATGAATTTCTGCAATTGCAGTTCACCAGCGGGCCTGAAACCATTTACCAAGGCGTTCGCCGCGTCCTCCCCGGCGAAACACTGACCATCGAAAATGGCGCGGTGCGGGATCGGGGTAGGCGGGACGCGTTGCCAGCCGGTGCGCCGCAGCCGCTATCGGAGGTGGAGGCGCTCAAACGGGTTGGCGATGCACTGATGGACAGCGTCATGGTGCATCAACGCTCCGACGTGCCCTATGGAATGTTCCTGTCCGGCGGCGTGGATTCGTCCGCCATCCTCGCCTGTATGCGGGATTTAAACGATAAGCCGGTGGAGGCCTTCACCGCCGGGTTTTCCGGCACCGGCGCCCTGGATGAGCGCGCCCACGCCAAATATGTTGCCGCCGCCGCCGGCGCCAATTTCCATGCGGTGGAATTTTCCGAAGACGATTTCTGGTCGCTGCTGCCGTCGGTGGCCGCCGCCTTCGATGATCCGGTTGCCGATTATGCCATCCTGCCCACCTACAAGCTGGGTCTGGCGGCCCGGGACCATGGCCTGAAAGTGGTGCTGTCGGGCGAAGGCGGCGACGAGATGTTCGCCGGCTATGGCCGCTACCGGCGGGCGCTCCGCCCCTGGTGGCTGGGCGGGCGCAAGATGCGCCAGCGCGGCATCCTGGATGGCTTGGGCCTCACACGCTCGCCGATGGGCGATTGGCGCGCCAGGTTGGCTTTATCCGAAGCCGCGGCGCCTCAGGGGCGCAGCAAACTGCAAACCCTGCAGGCCATCGATTGCGCCGAATGGCTGCCCAATGATCTGTTGTTGAAGCTGGACCGTTGCCTGATGGCGCATGGGGTCGAGGGACGCACGCCGATGCTCGATCCCGAGTTGGCCAAGGTGGCGATGTCGTTGCCGGACGCACTCAAGGTGAAGGGCGGCCAGGGCAAATATATATTAAGAAAATGGCTGCAGGCGGCGTTGCCCGAAGCCGAGCCGTTTCAGGCCAAACGCGGCTTTACGGTTCCGGTGGCCGAATGGATCGGCGCCAAGGGACGGCGTATCGGCGAAGCGGTAGCGGCCACGGACTGTATCGCCGAGATTTGCGATCCGGGCCGCATCACCGATTTGTTCGCCGGGCTGCAAGGCAATGCCGCCCGCCATCACGGCCAGGCCGCCTGGGTTTTGCTTTTCTACGCTTTGTGGCACCGCATCCACTTGGAGGGCGCCGCCGCCGAGGGCGATGCGTTCGATGTTTTGGCGGCGGCGGTCTAGTATCGCCGGTCTTTAGAAAATTGCATCCGGGAGAATAATTTTGGCCGGCCCCTTAACCGATATCCGCGTTATCGATCTCTCCCGGGTTATGGCCGGGCCCTGGTGTACCCAATTGCTGGCCGATCTCGGCGCCGAGGTGATCAAGATCGAACGCCGCGAGATCGGCGACGATACCCGCCAATGGGGCCCGCCCTGGCTGAAAGACACAGACGGCAACGAGACCAGGGAAGCCGCCTATTATTTGTCCGCCAACCGGGGCAAGCAATCGCTGACCCTGGATATTGGCACCGACGAGGGCCGCCAAATCGTCCGCGATCTGGCCGCCGCCTCGGACGTGTTTATCGAAAATTTCAAGGTCGGCGATCTGGCCGACAAGGGGCTCGGCTACGACGATTTGGCTGCCATCAATCCGGGCATTATCTATTGTTCGATCACCGGCTTCGGCCAGACCGGGCCGCGCGCCACCCAGGCGGGCTACGATTACCTGATCCAGGGCATGGCCGGGCTGATGAGCATCACCGGCGTCGCCGATGGCGATCCCGGCGCCGGGCCGCAAAGGGTCGGGCTTGCGGTGTCGGACCTGACCACCGGCATGTATTCGACCATCGGCATCCTGGCCGCCCTCAACCACCGGGAAAAGACCGGTGAGGGACAGCATATCGATATGGCGCTTTTGGATACCCAGGTCGGCTGGCTGGCCAATCAGGCGCAAAATTATTTCACCAGCGGATCGCCGCCGGTGCGCACCGGCGCCTGGCATCCCAACGTGGCGCCGTATCAGCCGTTCAAGACTTCGGACGGTCATGTGATTATCGCCATCGGCAATGACGGCCAGTTTCGCCGCT
>CAUZTZ010000193.1:0-7996 GCA_963582805.1 Alphaproteobacteria bacterium | reverse complement strand
CGACGAACGAGCCTCTAAACATTGGAATTCTCCTTTCCCAGGCCCCCAACCGGAGCACCGGCAACATAATAGCATGTCCCGGTTGCCACAAGATGATAGCGCCCTGCGGGCATTTGAAATTTGCGGCGAAGGCAAAACAAACCTATGATTGGCGCGCGTGAAATTATGAAATTGCTTGCACCGAACCAGACAGGTTATGGGCGCCTCGCCGTTCTTTTGATTGGCGCGTTGCTGATGCTTGGGCTCGCTCCGGCCGGCGCCGCCGAGCCGCCATCAAAACGCGATGGGCTGCTAGCCAAAAAGGCAATGGCGGCGGCCAAGAAAAACAACTGGACCGAATACAAGCGCCTCGCCGGCCGCCTCAAAAATGCCGATATGCGCGTTATTTTACGTTGGAACCGGCTGCGGTCCAGAAATTCCGGCGCCGGCTTTCATGAGTTGACCATGTTTTTAAAGAGCCGGGCTGACTGGCTGCGGCGCGCCTTGATCCGGCGCCGGGCCGAAGAGGCCATGCCGTCCTCGTTGCCCGATCAAGCTATACTCGATTGGTTTGGCGCCCGCCGGCCACTGACATCGGCCGGCGGCGCCGCCATGGCCGGCGCGCTGATCAATCTCGGGCGTAAAGACGAGGCCCGCGCGCTGTTACGCTCGGTGTGGGTATCGGGGGGCTTCGGCGCCCAGCAGGAGCGCCAGTTTTACAAGCGTTTCCGCCGCTACCTGACCCGGGAAAATCATATCCAGCGCCTCGACCGGCTGCTTTGGAACGGCCAGCATTATGCGGTGCGGCGCATGTACCGGCGGGTTAATCCCGATTACCGGGCGCTTGCCCAAGCCCGCACCGCGTTGCGCCGCCACCGGGGCGGCGTCGACCGGGCTATTCAAAGGGTGCCGCAAAAGCTGATCAACGATACCGGCCTGATCTATGAGCGCCTGCGCTGGCGGCGCCGCAAGGGCCGCAACGAGCAAGCCCGCGCACTTCTTACCGATGTGCCCGACGATCTGGTGCGCCCCCGGCGCTGGTGGCGGGAGCGGGAGATTCTGGTGCGCCGGGCCTTGCGCGACGGTCATATCTCGGCCGCTTACCGCATCGCCAAGCATCATGGCCAGGATGGCGGGCCCGGCTTTGCCGAGGGCGAATGGCTGGCCGGCTGGATCGCGCTGCGTTTTCTCGGCGACACTGACATTGCCTTTGGCCATTTCAACAATCTCTACCATATTGCCAAATTCCCCATCAGCCGGGCGCGCGGCGCCTATTGGTCGGCGCGCGCCGCCGAGATACGGAAAATGACCAAACAGAGCCGCCTTTGGTATGGCCGGGCGGCCAAATTCCCAACCACCTATTACGGCCAAATGGCCAGCCATAAAATTGGCGATAAGAGCGGTTTCTCCCTGCCGCCGGCGCCGGATACCGAAGACGGCTTGGCGGCGAAATTCGCCGGCCACGAATTGGTGCGTATGGTTCGCGTCATGCATTCGGCGAAGCTGCAGACGCTGATGCGGCCTTTCATCCAACACTTAAGCGGCATGGGCAAAACGCCGGGCTGGCTGGCCGAAACGGCGCGATTGGCGCGCGCTTCGGAGCGTCCCGACCTCGCCGTTCTGGTCGCCAAACTGGGCCTCGCCAAGGGCGTCAATCTGGTCGAAGCCGGTTATCCCCGCCTGCAACCATCGGAGCTTAGCTACCGGCTGGAAGCGCCGTTTATCCATGCCTTGATTCGCCAGGAAAGCGCGTTTAACCGCAAAGCCATCAGCCATGCGGGCGCCCGCGGGCTGATGCAATTGATGCCGGCGACCGCCAAGCGGGTGGCCAAGCGCCACCGCATCCCCTACCGCAAGAGCCGCTTGATCGAAGATGCCGGCTACAATCTGCGCATCGGCCAGACCTTCCTGGCGGAATTGCTGGTGACCTTCAAAAATTCCTACGTATTGACCTTGGCCGCCTACAATGCCGGGCCCAGCCGGGTGCGCCGCTGGATCAAGCTCAACGGCGATCCCCGGGATCCCAGCGTCGATGCCATCGACTGGATCGAACTGATCCCGTTCTCCGAGACCCGGAATTATGTGCAGCGGGTCCTGGAAAACCTGCATATCTACCGGGAATTGGCCGAAGACAACCAGATGGCATTCAATCCGGAAGCCCTTTTGCGGCGCTGAGGGGCGCTGAGGATTGCCCGGTTGCCTGCCACCCTGCCCATAGACTTCGCCGACATCGCCGCTGCCGCAAAACGTCTGGACGGCGTTGCCCTGGTAACGCCGCTTTTGGAATCGGATGCCATCAACGAAGCGACCGGCGCCCGCGTGCTGATCAAGGCGGAATGCCTGCAGCGCACCGGCGCCTTTAAAATTCGTGGCGCCTATAACAAGATATGCCAACTTTCGGCCGCGCAAAGAGCCAATGGCGTGGTCGCGTTTTCATCGGGCAACCATGCCCAAGGCGTGGCCCGGGCGGCGCGCATCCTCGGCGTTTCGGCGCAAATCGTCATGCCCGCCGATGCGCCCGCCATCAAGACCCGCAATACCAAAGCCGATGGCGCCACCGTCATTGCCTATGACCGCCGCGATGCCAACCGGGTCGCCATTGCCGGTGAAATCACGGAGCGCACCGGCGCCGTGCTGGTGCCGCCTTATGACGATCGCCAAGTGATGGCCGGGCAAGGCACCATCGGGCTCGAGATCGCCGCTCAGGCGGAGGCGCTGGGAACCAAGCTGGACGCGGTTCTCGGCCCCTGTAGCGGCGGCGGCATGATCGGCGGCACCGCCGTCGCGCTCCGCCATTTGAGCCCGGATACCGAAATTTATGCGGTTGAGCCGGAAGGCTTCGACGATACCGCCCGCTCCCTGGCGGCGGGCAAGCGGGTCGAGATTGATCCGCCGGCGGCGTCCATTTGCGATGCCTTGTTGATCGAAACGCCGGGCAAGGTGACCTTTCCGGTGACCGCTGCGCTATTGGCGGGCGGTCTCACCGCATCCGATGATTGGGCGCGCGCCGCCATGGTCCTGGCCTTTGATGCCTTGAAGGTGGTGTTGGAGCCGTCCGGCGCTATCGCCCTTGCGGCTTTGTTGCAGCACAAGGACCGCTTCGCCGGCAAGACCGTGGCGATCATCGCCACTGGCGGCAATGTGGACCGGCAAATGTTTACAGATATTATTAGCGCCGACTAGGTCATGAACTCATACATGGTCTGGCAGGAAATCGTCAGGCGCTTTCGGCTTCGGCTTTTTTCGGCGGCGGCTCGCTCTTGTTCTTGGAGCCGCCCTTGACCAGCAAATTGATGGTGCCTTCGTTATCGCGGTGGCCCGCTTCGATGCGCCGGCAATGGCCTTCCAGGAACGTGCCCTGCTCGATCGACAGGTTTTCGTGCAGGATATCGCCGAGCACGTGCGCCGATTTGGCCAACGATACCGAGCGCGCCTTGATTTGCCCGGTCACATAGCCATGCACGCGAACGGTGTCGGCGGTAATCTCGCCATTGATCTGGGCGGTTTCACCGACAATGAGAACATCCGTGTGGATATCGCCATCAATCTGGCCATCGACTTGAATCTCGCCCTGGCTGACGAGATCGCCGGTAATTTTAAGATCGGTGCTGAGAAGCGACGGCGGCGCCGGCGTTTTGGGCGCCGGAGGCGTGGATACGATCTCTTTACTGCCTTTGGAAAACATAGCGGCCAGCCTTGATAAATCTCCAGGGATTGATCGATCGCTTTTTGTGGATAATTTCGTAATGGAGATGCGGGCCGGTACTGCGGCCCGACGTCCCAAGCAATCCGATCTTGGTGCGATAATCCACCTTTTGGCCGCGCTTAACAAGAATCTTATGGAGATGGCCGTAACGGGTCCGGAAGCCCTGGCCGTGATCAATTTCGATCAGGCGGCCGTATTTTCCCTTGCGCCTGGCATAGCGCACCACGCCCGGCGCGGTGGCATAAACCGAGGTGCGCAGCACGCCGCCCATATCGATACCGTAATGCATCGCCCAGCGCCGATTGATCGGATCGCGCCGTTTGCCGAAATGGCTGGAGATCGAGAATTGGTCCAATGGCGGCGATAGCGGCATAACATTGAAGACCTGATTGATGGCGTCCCACCTGTCGAGGGTGATATCCAGGTTCACCAGACCGGCCTTCAAGCGGTCGGCCGGATCGGTCAGCGGGCTGATGGCCATGAACGGGCCGCCCTGCCCGCCTTTGCCGTTGGTCACCGCGGCCAGCAGCTTAGCCAATTTCAGTCCGGTCCGTTTGAGGATCGATTCCACATAATCGATATTGCGCTGGGTGCGCCCGGCGAGCCGTTCGATGCTTTCAATCTCGGCTTCATGCAATTGCTCGATATTGGTTTCCAATTTTCCGATTCGCGTTTGTTGCTTGCTGACCTTCATTTGCGCGTCGTTGCGCTGCGCCAAGGCGTTTTCAAGGTTGGAGGTGATCGACGACAGATTGCCGCGCAGATTGAAATTATGTTTGTTCATCTGGCGCATGTCGGTTTCGATACGGGTCAATTTTTTCTTCAGCGCGGCGCGCGCCGCCAGGATAATCGATTCCTCCTGGCGTTGGCTCTGCAAGCGGCTTTCGGCGGATTTCAAGTTTTCCTGCAAGGACGAATTGTTCTGCACCAGGCCCAGCACCAGCGCATGATTTTTCTGTAATTCATCGGTCAGGCTGGTGAAGCGCTCCTGATATTGGGAGACATCGGAAAGCAGATTGCGGTAGACCAGCCGGGCGTTGAGGATACTTTCGTCCTTGGTTTCGATGATCCGCTCGGAGGCGAACAGGCCGATCGAGGAATAGGCGCTCCAGCCGATGCCGGCGAATATCAGAGCCAGAACCGCAAACTGGATGCCGCGCGAAATGCGCACATAGACCACCCTACCTTCGGTGCGCAGAATAAATTCGCGTTCCGGAAAGTAGCGCTTGGATATACGCGCCACAGCCTTCGATACGGGATTACGTGCCATTGTCCCTTCACCAACCGGTATTTGCGCTTAAAAAATTGCCGTTTATTTTTTGCGTCTTCCCCATTTCGGACGCGCGCAACCGGACTTGGTGACGGTATCGAAACCGCCAAAATCTTGCAACAGTTATGAACGCATATCGGTAAAAATTTCTTGAGAAATCGGGCGTCTTCTTGGCGGGCAGGCAAGGCCGCGCCGATTTCCATTGAAATTAGAACGCGTTATGCCGAAGCAGCCATTTTTGCCCGGCGAATGGGGAAAATCACGCCGTTGGCAGACACGCTATTGTTTGATGTTGGATTTGCCGGAATTTCATGTTTCCTTCGTTCGATGCATCGATTCGCGGCCATAATTTCGGTTTTCTTCGGCGCCGGTCTGTTGCCCAAGATGCCTGGTACCTGGGGTTCAGGTGCGGCATTACCGCTGGCCTGGCTGATCCAGGTTTGGGGCGGCGCGCTTTGGCTGGCGCTGGCAACCTTGGCGATTTTCCTGCTTGGCGTCTGGGCATCGCACCTGCATGCGAAGGCCCTCGGCGGCGATGATCCCGGCGAGATTGTGGTCGACGAAGTCGCCGGGCAATGGCTGACTTTGCTGGTGGTGCCGCCCGATTTGTTGTTATACGCGGCCGGTTTTGTGCTGTTCCGGTTTTTCGATATCGTCAAACCGTGGCCGGTGTCCTGGGCCGATAGGCGCATCAAGGGTGGCCTCGGCATCATGTTCGACGATATCCTGGCTGGCATCTATGCGGCCATACTGCTTTTGATCCTGCGCATCTGGCTGGAACCATGATCGCAGAAATTCAAGGAGCCCTAGGTTATGTTTTCCAATGAAACCCTCGCCCGGGCGGCGCGGCTGATCGAAGCGTCCTCCGAAGCCGGCGTGATGCTGGCCACGGTCGAATCCTGCACCGGCGGGCTAATCGCCGGCGCACTCATATCGGTGGCCGGCTCGTCATCGGCGTTCGAGCGCGGCTTCGTTACCTACACCAACGAGGCCAAGATCGAGGTGGTCGGCGTGCCCAAAAAAATACTCGCCGCGCACGGTGCGGTCAGCGCCGAAACCGCCATCGCGATGGCCGAGGGGGCGCTGCAAATCTGCCCGGCGGATTTGTCGGTGGGGGTGACCGGCGTCGCCGGACCCGGCGGCGGAACGCCGGAAAAACCGGTCGGCACGGTGGCCATCGCGGTTGCCTTGCGGGGGGCGCAATCGGTGTGCGAGATTCCCCGCTTCGGCGGCGATCGGACGGCGGTACGCCTGGCCACGGTGGACAAGGCGCTGGATATGATGCTGGCCATGCTGTAGAGCGCTGATCGCCGCTAGAGGCTATAGGCCGTATATCTTTAATGCCCTTTTTTCAAAGGCATGCACCATGATCTTCACGGCTTCATTGAAGACGGCGCCAATCAGTTTTTGCAGCAATCTGGAGCGGAATTCGAAGTCTACATAGAAGTCGACGATGGTGCCGTCGCCGTCCTCCAAAAAGAGCCAGTGGTTGTTCAGATACCGGAATGGGCCTTCCGAATAGGCGACGTCAATGCGCATGCCGGGCCGATCGAGAACCACTTTCGATGTGAAGCGTTCGCGGAACATCTTGTAACCGATAACCATATCGGCGGTGATGATGTCACCGTTTTCAGCCTCGCTGCGGGAGCGAATGCGGGTGGCGACGCACCAGGGCAGGAACTCAGGATATTTTTCCACATCGGAAACCAGATCGAACATCTGTTCCGGCGAATGCGGCAAGCGCCTTTTTTCGGCATGGGTCGGCATGTCTGGGTTATAGGCGTTTAAAAGCTAACGAATGGTTTTCCATGACCTAAACCAACTTCTGCCGCGCCGCCCTGAGCGCCTGGAAATCTTCGTCGGCGTGGTAGGAGGAGCGGGTCAGCGGCGTGGCCGAGACTTTCAAGAAACCCTTGGCGTAGGCCTGGGTTTCCAGCGCCTTGAATTCTTCCGGGGGCATGTAGCGGGCGATCGGGGCGTGCTTGGGCGTCGGCTGTAAATATTGGCCGACGGTCAGGAAATCCACATTGGCGGAGCGCAGGTCGTCCATCACCTGGCCCACCTCCACCATTTCCTCGCCAAGCCCGACCATGATGCCCGACTTGGTGAAGATGTCCGCATCCAGCTCCTTCGCCGTTTGCAGCAGTTTTAAGGAATGGAAATAGCGGGCGCCGGGGCGGATCGTTGGATAGAGGCGCGGCACGGTCTCCAGATTGTGGTTGAATACGTCCGGTTTGGCGGAGATCACGGTTTCTAGCGCGCCGTCCTTGTCCCGGAAATCCGGAGTCAGGACTTCGCAGGTGGTGCCGGGCGACATGGAGCGGACGCTTTCGATGCATTGGGCGAACTGATCGGCGCCGCCGTCGGCCAGATCGTCCCGGTCCACCGACGTAATGACCATGTGTTTGAGGCCGGTCTTTTGCGCCATGATGCCGACATTTTCCGGCTCCAACGGATTGACCGGGCCGGGCTTGCCGGTGGCCACGTTGCAAAAGGCACAGGCGCGGGTGCAGATATCACCCAAGATCATCACCGTGGCGTGGCGCTGGGCCCAGCATTCGCCGATATTCGGGCAGGCCGCTTCCTCGCAGACGGTGGTCAGGCCAAGGCCGCGCATGAGCGCCTTGGTTTCCCCATAAACTGGCGATGTGGGTGCTTTGACCCGTATCCAAGCCGGTTTTCTCGGGCTCGGGCTGTCCGGATTGTTGCGTTTCTCGGGGTGGCGGAGTGATTGCGCGTTGCTCATCATTCGATCACCGCGTCGTAGCGGACCCAATCGGTTGCGGCGGCCAGCTTATCATAGAGGATACGCGCCGTCGCGTTATCCTTATGGGTCATCCAATAGAGGCGGAACCAGCCGTTGGTTTTGGCCTTGTCCGCGAGGGTTTCGATGAGCAATCGCCCGGCGCCCTGGCCGCGCAAGCCTGCGTCCACAAACAAATCTTCCAGGTAACAGACGGGCTGATCGGTCCAGGTGTTGGCGTGCAGGATGTAATTCATCATGCCCGCCGGCTGGCCCTCGATATCCGCAATCAGGCACC
>CAUZTZ010000192.1:0-8046 GCA_963582805.1 Alphaproteobacteria bacterium | reverse complement strand
TTCCGCGTCGGCCAGTGTGAAGTCCGGTACGCGCTCAAGGGCGCCCTTCACCACCTCGGCGGCATCTTCGGTTTGATCCATCTCCACATAGGTTGCGGCCAGATGGACGTGTGCCGGCATGAAGCCGTGTCTTTCCGCGATTACATCGGTAAGAATTCCGGCGGCTTCCTCCAGCCGGCCCAGAAGGTAGTAACACTGGGCGGTGAGAAAATTCGCGTTGGGATGGCCCATGGTGTCGATCGCAAGGGCGCGGCCGAGGACAACCAATGTCTCTTCCGGATCCCCCCAATAGGAATTGGCCAGGGCATAGGTGGCGTAAACTTCGGGAATATTGGGATCGAGGGAAATGGCCCGCTCGAAATTCGCCTTCGATTGATCATACTTGCGATCAAAATTCTGCACCCAGGCCAGCATGGTAAAGCCGAGGGCCGAACCGGGATCGAGGATCACCGCACGTTCCGCCGTTTCCATTGCCCGCTCCAACGTCGCATCGTGGCCCGGCCAGGATTGAATCCACCGGCTCACGATACACCGGGACAAATAGGCATAGGCCTCGGCCAGGTCGGGATCGACCCCGGTGGCCGCCGTCAAATATTCCTCGGCCTTGGCCAGATTGTCCGGGGAATATTTGTAATATTCGGCGCGGCCGCGAAGATAGAGATCATAGGCCTCGACGCTGGTTGTCTGCTTGCGTTCGCTGCGCGCTGTATCGGCGGGCGTCAGTTGTAATTTCAGGGCGGTGACGATTTCTTCGCGGATGCGGTCCTGGAAATCGAAAATTTCCGCCATGTCGCCATCGTATCGTTCGGCCCATAAATGATTGCCGTCGGCGGCGTTGATAAGCTGGGCATTGATGCGGAGGCGCTCGCCCATTTTGCGGACGCTGCCTTCGAGGATGTAGGCAACGCCCAATTTTTCCGCCACCTCGCGCACATCCGGCATTTGGCCCTTGAACGAGAACGACGAATTGCGCGCCGCCACCGCGAGGCCGGAGATTTGAGAAAGATCGGTGATCAAATCCTCGGCCATGCCGTCGGAGAAATATTCCTGCTCCGCATCGCCCGAGAGATTGTCGAACGGCAGGACCGCGATGGAGGGTTTGTCACCCGATGCGGCCACCGCCGCGCCCGCTTCGCTTTCCGGCAGGCCGGCTTTGCGCAATCCGCTCAAGAACCGTTCCCGGTCTTCGGCCCGGTTATAAATATAAATCCTTTCGACCAGCTGAACGGTGTAGTCCGGCGAAATTTTAAGAACGGCCTCGATCTCGGCGCGGGCTTCGCCGGTCCGGCCGGCCTCGGCATAGGCGATGGCTAAATGCAATCGGCCGCCGGTCTGGTTCGGTATCTTGGCGCGGGCGCGTTCGATTGCGGCAATGGCTTTGTCCAATTCGCCCAGGAAAAAATATTCCAAACCCAGATGATAATCGGCAGGCGGCAGAAACGGATCGATCTCAAGAGCCTTGTTTGTCAGTTCCAGAGCCTTTGCAGGCTCGCCCAGACGCACCTTCATGACGCCGTAATACAGGTAGGCTTCCGCCGATCCCGCATCCAGGCTGATGGCTTTTTGAAAGCAGCTATCGGCCTTATCGAAATCGGCGCGCCAGGTATGCACCCATCCGAGGCGGTATTGGGCGGTGGCCGAGCCCGGGTCCAATTCGACCGCCGTTTCAGCGGCACCCAGCGCTTTAACCATGCCCTCGTCGATTTCCAGCCAGCGGAAAATATAGGAGGCCAGATAGCAACCCGATAAATAGCTGTGGGCGTCGACAAATTCCGGGTCCAGCGCGATGGCTTTTTCCAAGGCCTCGAACGCTACCGCCAGCGCATCGGAGGAATAGCGGTAATAATTGGCCCGGCCTTTCAGGTAACAGTCGTAGGCCTCGACGCTATGGGTCCTTCTTTTTTCGCCCTGGGCCTCGTCGGCGGGCGTCAATTGCAACGCCAGGGCGGCGACAATCTCGGCGCGGATGCGGTCCTGAAAATCGAAGATATCGGCCATGTCGCCGTCATAGCGCTCGGCCCAGACATGATCGCCGCCGGCGGCGTCGATAAGCTGGGCATTGATGCGCAGCCGCTCGCCCATCTTGCGGACGCTGCCTTCGAGCACGAATTTGACGCCCAGCTTTTCGGCCACGTCCCGCACATCGGGCATCTGGCCCTTGAACGAGAACGATGAGTTGCGCGCCGCCACCGAGAGCCCGGAGATTTTGGACAGATCGGTGATCAAATCCTCGGCCATGCCGTCGGAGAAATATTCCTGCTCCGCATCACCGGAAAGATTGTCGAAGGGCAGGACGGCGATGGAGGGTTTGCCGGCATCGGCTGCCACGTCCCCGGCGGCGCCTCTGCCTTCCGGCAATCCCGCTTTGCGCAATCCTTCCAGGAAATTTTCCAGGGTTTCCGGTTCCGAAGGAATTAGCGCGCGTACATAGCCGAGGCTGGCATCCGGTATCATCTGGAACAGCTCATTCATGGCGTCCTTCATCTCGGCCGGCCTCTCCAGATGACCGAGGGCGGAAACCAGGATCAGGTAAACCGTTGGTTCGGTAAATGGCTCTGAGATGGATTTCCGTGCCCAGTCCACCGCCGAGACGTAATTGCGAAGCGCAATCTGGCAGTAGGACATGCGCGAGTAAAAGGCGCTGCGGTAGGGATCGCGGGGGGACAGTTGGATGGCGACGTTGAATTCTGTTTCCGCGTTCGCCGCGTCACCCGAATGCAGGAGCGCGACGCCATAGCCGTAGCGCACCCGGCCCGAAACCGGGTTCAATTCCAGGGCTTTTTCGTATTCGGCCAGCGCGTCCCGATATTTCTTCTGCCAAAGGTGGGCGCGGCCCAGCGCCTCGTGGGCTACATGATCGTCGTTGTCGGCGCGGACCGCGTTGCGGGCAGCCTGATCCATGCGATCCACATCCCGCGCCTTGTTATCGGAGAAATTCGAAACGATGCTAAGAAACAGGGATTCGGTGAGACCTGCCCAGGCACGGCAGAAATCCGGGTCCCGTTCGACGCTTTGTTCCAGGAGGCTGATGGACTTGGTGACGCTCGCTTTATCCCGCTGATAAAAAGCCGTGGTGCCGCGATGGTAGAGGTCCCAGGCATCCAGGTTGGCGGGGGATTTCGATGACGCCCGCCGCATTTCGGATTTCGCCAGCTCCGGCTCCATGGCCGCCGCCACGGTTTCGGTGATGTCGTCCTGAACGGCGAAGATATCGTCGAGGGCGCGGTCGTAACGTTCCGCCCAGATATGGTCGCCGCTGGCCCCGTCGATGAGCTGCGCCGAAATGCGTATCTGATCACCGGCCTTGCGAACGCTGCCTTCGAGCACGTAGCGCGCGTTCAACTCCTGGGAGACGGTGCGAATATCCGGGGATTGGCCCTTGTAGGAAAAAGAAGAGTTGCGGGCCACTACCCGCAGCCAGCGCGAACGCGACAGTGCCGTGATGATGTCTTCGGATATGCCGTCGGAGAAATATTCCTGGGCTTGCTCGCCGGAAAGATTGTCGAATGGCAGCACCGCGATAGAGGGCCGGTTGGAAATGGCGTCATTGAAGGCCGCTTCGGCCTTGCCGGCGAGGCGGATACGGTAGGCGCGCACCGGGGCGGAGACGTTTTTGACCTCCTGTTCGCCCATATCTTCGAAATTCGCCTCGATGCGGTTGCGGATGGATTCATAGACCATTCCTGAAATGCAGATGCCGCCGGGCTCCGCCAATCCTTCCAGCCGGGCGGCCACATTGACCCCCTCGCCGTGGATATCCTCGCCGTCATCGATGATGTCGCCGAGATTGACCCCCATGCGGAATTCGAGAGAGCTGTCCACTAAGCCCGCCTGCAGGGCGATGGCGCAATTGACGGCGTCCTGCACGGTGGGGAATTCCACCAGAAAGCCGTCGCCGGTGAGCTTGACGATCTTGCCTGAATATTCCGCCACCCCCGGCCGGATGACGGCTTCGCGGGCGTCTTGCCAGGCGGCCACGGTGCCGTCGGAATCGGACTCCATCAGGCGCGTATAACCGGCCACATCGGCAGCCAGAACAGCCGCAAGCCTGCGTTGGACGGATTGATCGCTCATGCGCCTCCCCCTGGAGGAATATGCGGTTGTTGTTGGCGCTATTCTAGCCGAACTTTCCATAACGGCAATCGTTCGCGCGGGCTGTCTCCATAAACGGGTTTGTTAATACTTGGGCGCTAGCTTGTCGGGGTGATACGCAATTGGAATTACCCATATGCATGCGGATTTGTATCTGGCGCGGAAACTCTATGACGCCGGCGATGCCGAGGGCGCCGAAGTCCAATGTCTGGCGTCGCTGGACCGGGATGCAGGCGCCGGCGATGCCTATGCGTTGCTGGCTACCATATGTCAGGACCGGGGCGATTATGCGGCTGCCCTCAATTTCATAAAGCTGGCCGAAAGCCATGGCGCTGCGGACGCCGGGACCGCCTATCTCGCCGGCCTCGCCCATTATGGTTTGGGCGATATGAAGGAGGCCCGGCGCGCCTTCGAGCGGGTCCTGGCCGCCGAGCCCCAAAACCAGAACGCGCACCGTAATCTGGGGCTGATTGCCGAGCGGGACGGCGACAGTTTGAGCGCGGCGGCGCATTTCTGCCGGTGCCTGGATATCGCGCCCGGCGATGCGGCGGCGCGCCATAACCTCTATGACACACTGGCCAGCATCGATTGGGACGCTGCGGCGCGCACCGGGCAGCGCGCCGGTATACTTGGCCATCTGCAAGCCGGGTTTGGCGAAACCGGGTTCGACATGACGCGCCACCTGGCCGCCGCCGCCGCCGCCATCCGCGCCGGTCCCGACTTCCAAGAAGCGCTCGCCGCGTTCGCCGCGCCATCCGCTCGGGCGTCAAGTCTGGTATCCGAGGCCTGGTTTGGCGGCCTGATGGATGATCCGCTGCTGCGCCGGGTGCTGAATTTCGATATCATCGTCCTCGAAGAATTTGAATTCCTGGCAACCCATATGCGGCGCGCGGCTTTGCTGGCCGCCCAGTCTGGTGCGTGCCGGGTCCCCTTGGAATTTGGCATTGCGTTGGCGCATCAGGCCTATTTGACGGAATATGCTTGGCTGGTAAGGGCCAATGAAACCGCTGCCTTGGACGCCTTGCGCACCGAGGCTCCGGCTGATGCGCCATGCCTCGCAATTCTGGCGGCCTATGCCCCCTTGCCCGATTGGCTGGAGGACGCGGAGGGCATTGCCGGTCTCGGCCCCCTGGTCCGCCAGCAAATTCTGGAACCGGCGGCCGAGGCGGAACTGGCCGCCGCCATTCCATCCCTGGCGCCGGTACGGGATGGCGCCAGCCGGGCCGTCAAAGCGCAATATGAGGACAACCCGTTCCCCCGCTGGTCCCATTTGCGCCGGCCCCAACCTGGCAATGTGGGCGCCACGCTGGAATTTCTGTTTCCCCATTTCAAGGCGCCGGAGACATTGTTCGCGCCAGCCACCATCCTGATCGCCGGCTGCGGCACCGGCCAGCAATCGATCACCGAAGCGCTGCGCTATCCCGATTCCGAAGTGACCGCCATCGATTTAAGCCGCGCCAGCCTCGCCTACGGGTTGCGCAAATCCCGGGCGTTGGGCGCCGCCAATATCCAATATTGGCAAGCCGATATTCTGGATTTGGATGCCATGGATCAAACGTTCGATGTGGTGCAATGCACCGGCGTGCTGCACCATATGGATGATCCTCTAGGCGGCTGGCGCGCCCTGATGGCCAAGCTGGCGCCCGGCGGCGTCATGAAGATCGCGCTCTACAGCGAAACCGCAAGGCGCCATGTGAGCGCGGTGCGGGGTTGGATCGCCCAAGAAGGCCTGGCGCCGAGCCCGGGCGATATCGGTCTCGCGCGCGGCCATATATTGGGCCTGGCCCCGGACCATGCGCATCGGAGCATGACCGAGTTTGCCGATTTCTATTCGATCAGCGGCACCAGGGATCTGTTGTTCCATGTTCGCGAGCACCAATTCACGTTGCCCAAGATCAAGGCGGCGCTGGCCGAGCTTGGGCTCCAGCTTATCGGCCTGAATTTACCCGATGACCGCATCAGGGATAACTATCGAGCCATGTTTCCCGGCGACGAGGCGATGACCGATCTGGATAACTGGGCGCAGCTGGAGGCCAAGCAGCCGGACGCCTTCCGCCAGATGTATAACTTCTGGTGCTGGAAAGCCGATGGCGAGAGCGGTTCCGGGCAAATAGGAAGCAATTTGATGGGAACAAATCGGTTTTCCGGGTAGGCGCGGTGCGCCGCGCGATGCCTTTGCATCGGGCAAGCGCCGCAACGCCCCCGGGGAGCCGATTTGACCCACCGAAGGCCGGGTGCTTTTGACCCGTGGACGTCGTCGCACGCCTTTGCCGATGCAATGCATCGCCATGCGGCGCGCTCCTCGCGCACTTGGGACAAATGTGATGGCAAAATCATCCCGGTCAAATGGTTCATTTTCATCCGGAACTGCTCTAGCCGTTTCGATCAACAGCCACCATGCAGCGCGCACGTCAATATGATGGCAGACAGCCCCGAAAATCTGTTCCAACTGGCGCAATCCCTCGAAAGCGGGGGCGATTTCGCCGCCGCCGCCGACGCCTACCGGGCCGGGCTCGAGGCGGCGCCGGATACCGGCGAGGCGCATCACAATCTTGCCCGGCTTTTGCGGCGTTTGGGACGGGCGGGCGAATCGCTCCCCCATGCCCGCCGCGCCGCCCAGTTGCTGGCGGGGCGCGCTGTGGCGCTGAACAGCCTCGGCCAATCGCTGGAGCAATCGGGTTTGGCGGCAGAGGCCGAAGCGGCGTTTCGAGACGCCCTAGAATCGGAGCCGGCCCACGCACCCGCCGCCGCCAATCTCGGCCGGCTTTTGGAAACCCTCCAGCGGCCCGATGAAGCCGCCGCCGTTCTGGTCCCGGCGCGCAACGCCAACCCAGGCGACGCGGCGCTTAACGTCAACCTCGCCAACGCCTATCTGGGTTTGGGGCGCCCGCACGAAGCTGCGGCCCTGCTTGGCGCGGCGACTGAGCTGGACACCAATATTGCGCCGGCGCTGAATTCGCTCGGCACCGCACATTATATAATGGGTGATTGGGCGGCGGCGGCGGCGGCCTTCACGCGCGCCATCGCCCTGGATCCCGAATTCGCCCAGGCCCGCGAAAATTTGGCCCAGACCCACTTTCAAACGGGCGACTACGCCAAAGGCTGGCCCGATTACGAGTGGCGCTGGAAAAATCCCGACAATCATCTGACCAAAATCAGTTTCTCCGCGCCCCAATGGGACGGCCAGCCGCTGGCCGGGCGCCACCTTTTGCTGCACGCCGAGCAAGGCTACGGCGACGCCATTCAATTCGTACGCTTCGCCGCCGCCATCGAAAAACAGGGCGGCAGGATTATATTGGCATGCCAAAAGGAACTGGTTTCGTTGCTGCGCGGCGCCTGCAACTTGGACGATGTTGTCGCGTTGGACGGACCCTTGCCCGATCATCAATGTCACGCCGCCCTGTTGAGTCTGCCAAGAATGCTCGGCATCAGCGGTCCCTGGACGGCCGGGCCGGCGCCCTATTTATCCGCTGCGCCCGATGCCGCCTGGGCCGCCGATGCCGGAGCGGACATGCGGATAGGCATCGCCTGGGCCGGGCGCCGGCGCCATGCCTTGGACGCTTATCGCAACCGAAGTTGCCAGGCTCTGGATTTCCTTATCCTTGCCGAGCGGCCGGGCGTGTCGCTATTCAGCCTGCAGACGGGCGCCGCCTGCGAGGACCCCGATTTTAAGATGACGGACCTCGCCCCATACATGACCGACTTCGCCGCCAGCGCCGCCCTCGTAAAAACGATGGATATCATCGTCACCGTGGACACCGCCCTCGCCCACCTCGCCGGCGCCCTTGGCAAGCCTTGCGCGGTGATGCTGGCCTATACGTCCGATTGGCGCTGGAACGAAATCGAGGGCCGCAATCCCTGGTACCCAAGCGTTTTTGCCTTCCGCCAACCGGCCCCCGGAGACTGGACCGGCGCATTTTCGGATTTGATTCTCGCATTTGCGGCGGGATTGCC
>CAUZTZ010000191.1:0-8088 GCA_963582805.1 Alphaproteobacteria bacterium | reverse complement strand
GTCTTGTCGATGACCTATTCGCCGCGCGCGCGCGCGGCAATTTTTTGGATTGCCGGGCCGGGGCTTATCGCCGCACCGTTGCCGGGCCACAATTCCACGTGGACCGGTAGCGCCGGAATTTTCGGCGCCGGGCTCCTGGACGGCTACCACGCCACCGTAACCCCGGAAATTTTCCGGTCCTGGATGCGGTCAGACATTCGTTCGCTCATTGCATGGAGTTGGTCATGATCGAGCCGAACGGCGCCGAGGACTTGGCGGGCGGCCGCCCAGACGAGGGGGCGCCAGCGAAGTCGATCATGTTCACTGGCGCCTGGGGAATCGCCATCGCTTTCACCGTGCTGTTGGGCGTTCTCGGTATGGCCAGCTGGACCACCAACGAGACAAACAAAGCGTCGGATTTGGTCGCCCACACGTACGATGTTTTGGGAGATCTCCGCAATGTGTTGTCGGTGCTTCAAGATGCCGAAACCGGCCAACGCGGTTACCTGCTTACCGGCAACGAGGCGTACCTCGAACCATTCGTTCGCGCCAACGAACGAATCGAAGACATCGTGGCTAAATTACACACCGATACGGTTGGCAATTCTCGTCAGCAAAAATCGATCAACCGGATAGAGCCGCTCATTTCCGACAAACTCGACGAGCTTAGGCAGACCATCATGTTGCAACAGTCTGGCAGGCACGATGCGGCTCTCGAAATAGTCCAATCCAATCAGGGGAAGCTGATCATGGACCGGATCAGGGTCCTCATTGCAGAAATGGAGTCGGAAGAGACCGCCCTACTGGTAACCAGACAACGCGACCTGAAGAGGGTGAAAACCCTATCGATCTTCGGGGGAGCGACTGGAATTATACTTCTCATAGGCATCTTCGCGGTTGTTATTTTAAGGATCGGCAACATACTGGCGCTTCGCCGGCGCGCCGAGCAGAACCTCATGGAAAGCGAAGCGCGCACCGGGGCCATTGTCGCCAACGTGTTCGACGGCCTCGTCACCATAAATCAGCATGGCACCATGCAAACGGTTAATCGGGCGGCCGAGCGGATTTTCCAATATTCCGCCCAGGAAATGGTTGGCCAGAATGTCAGCATGCTTACGCCCGAGCCCCACAAAAGTAAGCACGACGCCTACCTCAAACATTATTTGGACACCGGTCAGGCAAAAATCATCGGTATCGGACGCGAGGTCGAGGGGCAAAAGCGGGACGGCAGTATATTCCCCATGGAGCTTCACGTCACCGAGATCAATATTGGAACCGAGGTGATGTTTCTGGGCGTGACCAAGGACATCACCGAGCGCAAGGAAGCCGACCGCCTGAAGAGCGAGTTTGTTTCCACGGTCAGCCACGAGCTGCGCACGCCGTTAACCTCGATCAAGGGCTCCCTCGGCCTGGTGACATCGGGCAATCTTGGCGAGTTGCCCGGGCAAAGCGCGCGCATGATCGAATTGGCGGAGCGCAATACCGAGCGGCTGATCTCGTTGGTCAATGACCTGTTGGATATGGAGAAGCTGCAATCGGGCAAGATGGATTTCGACATCAAGAAGGCGTCCCTGACCGACATCGTGGTGGGCGCGGTTGAGATTAACAAACCTTACGCCGACGATAAAAACGTCGTGTTAAATCTGACCGAAGTGGAGCCCAATGCCTTCATCGACGGCGATAGGGAACGCATCTTCCAGGTGATGAGCAATCTCTTGTCCAACGCCGCCAAGTTCTCGCCCGAGGGCGGCACGGTCGAGATTTCGCTGGGCCGCGATGGCGCCAATTTCCGGGTCAGCGTTACCGACCATGGCGAAGGCATTCCCTTTGAATTTCGCGCGCACCTGTTCGACCGGTTTACGCAGGCCGATTCCTCCGACGTGCGCCAGCAAGGCGGCACCGGGCTGGGGCTGAACATATCGCGCGCCATCATCGAAAATCATGGCGGCGTCATCGATTTCGAATCCACCCCGGGTAAGGGCGCCACCTTCTTTTTCGATTTGGCGGAATTTGGAAAAAGCAGGATCACGGCGCCGGCAACCGCATCCACCGATAAAGATGCAACCATGAACCAAGCCCAGATCCTGACCGGTCTCAATATTCTGGTGATCGAGGATGACCCGGACGTGGCCGAATTTATTAGCCTCATGCTGCACCAATACGGCGCCGTCTGCGATATTGCCTACGATGCCAGAGAAGCCCGCGCCGCCATCGCCGCGACCAGATATCAGGCGCTGACCCTGGACATGCTTTTGCCCGACGAAAGCGGTGTCAGCTTTTTGCAAAGCCTGCGCGCCGACGAAGCGACCAAGGATATTCCGGTGGTCGTTGTCTCCGCGATCGCCGGCGAATCCCGGGACAATGTTCTGACCTCGGTCATGGGGGTCATGGATTGGCTGGAAAACCCATCGACGAGCACCGGCTGATCCGGGCCATCAAGCGCGGCACCGAGCTGGGGACAAGCGGCCAAGGCAATATCCTTATTGTCGAGGACGATGCGGATTTGACCAGCGTGCTTGTCAATCTGATCGGCGATTTGGCCGAGGTGAGGGTGGCGGTGGACTTGTCGGAGGCGAGGCAGCAGCTTGCACTGCCCGGCTGGTCGCTGGTTATCCTTGACGTTACTTTGCCCGACGGCTCCGGGCTGGACCTGATACCGATTTTGAAGAGCGAAGGCCGCCTGCCGACGCCGGTTATTATCTATTCGGCCCAAGAGGTTTCCGCCGATATCGCCGCCAAGGTGGAACATGCGCTGGTCAAGTCACAAACCTCCAACGATGATCTTCTCAACATGATCAAGGCGATGGTCGTGAAGCCCGAAGGCGAAGCGGCGTGACCGGCGCCATCAAAAAAGTACTGGTCGTCGAGGACGAAGACGATATTCGCGAGGTTCTCTGTTCGGCACTGGAGTTTGTATGCGAATTTACCGTCGAGCCTTGCGCGTCCGGGTTTCAGGCCATCGAAAAGGCGGCGACGTTTGGTCCCGATCTGATGCTGTTGGACGTGATGATGCCGGGCATGGATGGGCCGCAGACTTTAAGCAAACTGCGCCAAATTCCCGGCCTGGAGGCAACCCCGGTGATCTTCGTGACCGCCAAGGCAATGCCCGCGGAAATCGCGCATTTCAAATCGCTGGGCGCGCTCGGCGTGATCGTTAAGCCGTTCGATCCGATGGCGATCTGCGATCAAATCATCGCCTTGGCGGCGGCGGCGGGCGGCTAAGCCGGCCCGCCCAGTCCCTAACGGCTCATGATCGCCGCCAGTTGCCGTGATTTGATGCCGACGCCGCGAATATTGATGCGCGCCAGGGCAGCGCTGAAACACTTCATCGACGCATGTATCTCTCGCATTTCCTTGGCGAGGCGGTCGGTGTTGTCTTTGTAGTCATGCACAGCCGTAATCTGATGGTCGATGGCGTTTTGCATTTTGCGGACCGAAACCCGTAGTCGTGCGATCGGATTTGGATCTTTGTCTTTATGGATAAAACTCATGGCAGCGCCCTTTCTCTCGATTGGTTCAAGGCGTCAATCTACGCCGCCCATGTATTACCCGTTTTAAGAACGTGTTGCCCGCATGTGAATTGTCATTAAACTCGTGGCCGGAAGTTTAATGGGGATTGATATCATGCAAGACTTGAAAGCTAAGGGGGCGTTTGTGACCGGCGGCGCATCGGGGATTGGGCTCGGCATGGCGCGCGCCTTCGCCGATGCCGGCATGAAGGTGGCCATCGCCGATGTGGAGGCCGCACCGCTGGCCCGGGCGGAAGCCGAAATAACCGCGCTCGGCGCCGAATGTCTTGCCATCCAATTGGACGTGGCCGACCGGGGCGCCATGCAGGAAGCCGCCAAGACCTGCACCCGCGCCTTCGGCAAGATGCATGTGCTTTGCAACAATGCCGGCGTCGGCGGCACCGGCGCGGCGCTGGACGAGGTTACGCCTGAGGACTGGGATTGGGTGCTGGGCGTCAATCTGGTGGGCGCCGTGAACGGATTGCAGGCGTTCCTGCCGCTTATCAAGGATCACGGCGAGGGCGGCCATGTGATCAACACCGCCTCCATGGCGGGCTTGCGCGCCTACCCCCGGCGCGGTCAGGGCATCTATATCACCACCAAGTTCGCGTTGGTGGGCCTGTCCGAAGCCCTCGCCCCGGATTTGGAGCCGCACGGCATCGGCGTTACGGTGCTGTGCCCGGGATACGTAAACACATCGATATTCAAGGCCGGGCGCAACCGGCCGCAAAAATTTGGCGGCCCGTTCCAGCGCGACGAAAACTCGGAACTGGCCGCCGGCGCCAAGAACGGCATGGATCCCAATATCGTCGGTGATTTGATCGTCGACGCGATTTTGGCGAACAAGCTCTATGTCATGACCCACGACACCGAACGGCACATGGTCGAAAACCGCCACGCCAATATCATGACGGCGTTCGACGAAGTGGGGCTGCGCAATTCTTAGCCGGTTGCCTGCAACGTTTTATCGCCTGCCTCGGCCGGTTTGGCGGCGATCAGAATAAAGGCGATGACGCAGGGCTCAGTTCCGTTATTGACCCAATTGTGGATGGTGCCGCGCTGCACCAATACATCACCTTGGCGCAAATGGACCGAGCCGCCGTCCAAATTCATTTCGATCTCGCCGGACATGACGACCGCGTAATCGATGGTATCGGTGCGGTGATCCCGGGGCGCGACGCCGGGCATGTATTCCACAAGCCGGAAGACGGCGCCGCCGGGCTGCGGTATCCACCTTGGCCAAGCCTGCATCGTCTTGGGCGGCGTCGGCGGAATTGTCGGCGGGCATGGTATCGTTGGTCCAGATAACGCAGCCCGCATGGCCGGCGCGCTTGGAGATGGAATTGGCCGATATTTCGTCGATCTGCACTACCGCCTTGCCAACCGCGTCATGGCCGGTCACCACGCGCCTCACATTGATCGCCATGTCGCCGTCTCCCTAATTTCCGCACCAAGTTTCGTTAATCTAAGAAATCCTTGACCGCCTGGATCAATTCTCCCGGCGCTTGGGCCGGCACATCGTGTTGAGAATCCACCTGTACAATGGTGACATGATCGTGCTCCGCCATGCGTTCCAGCACCTCGGGCGTATAGCGGTCCGAGCGGACGCCGTGCACCACCAGCACCGGACATTGGATTTTGGCCAGCTCTTCCCACACATCGGCATCGTTCAATTGCGGCTGCCGGTCGCCGCTGATCGGCACACCGTTGCCGAAATCGGGATCGCGTTTAAGGATATAGCGGCCATCCTCCATGCGCAGCGCCGCCTCGGCGCGGACCGCATCCGTTGAGATGCGCGGCGGTTGCGCGCGGCCTTGAAAATGGGCCATGGCGGCTTCGATGCTCTCGAAGCTCAACAAATCGCCGCCGGCGGACGGCCCGCCGGCAACCGTGCTCATGGAGCTGTCGACCACCACCAATTTTTCCACCAGTTCCGGGCGCCTGGCGGCCATGACGATGCCAATGCGCCCGGACATGGAATGCACGATGGGAATGATGCGCGGCCAGCCGAGATCAGCGGCGATGGCGGCGGCGTCCTCGATGCGGGCATCGGTGGAATAGTCCTTGGCGGCGCTCCAATCGCTTTCGCCGAAGCCGCGCATGTCCATTGTCGCCACCTGGCGGTTTTGGGACAGCCCGGCGGCGATGCCGGCCCAATCGTAGGAATCGAAATAATTGGCGCCGTGCATGGTGAGGATCGGCAAATCTCCGGCGTCGCCATAGAGGCGGTAAAAGACGCTCACATCACCACTTTGGACGCGCCCTGTCCGGTGTTCGGGAAGGCTCATGGGGCTGGCGCTCCCTATTCCGCCGCGACAACCGGATTGGACAGCGTGCCGAGGCCGGTGATCTCGATCTCGCAGACATCGCCGGGCTCCATCGCCTTGTTGGTGCCGGGCAGCGAGCCGGGCGTGCCAGTGACGATCACATCGCCCGGCTGCAAGGTATAGCCTTCCGACAAATAGGCGATGATGCCTTCGATGCGGGTCAGGATCAGATTGATCGAACTATTCTGTTTTTCCGCGCCGTTCAGGCGCGTGATGATGCTTTGGCTGTACGGATCGCCAAAGGCGTCCGGGGTCATCATCCAGGGCCCGAAACTGCCCGATTTTTCGAAGGTTTTGCCGAGGCCGAATTGCCGGTTGTGGGATTGGTAGTCGCGCACCGAGCCTTCGTTATAACAGGACCACCCGGCAATATAATCGAACGCCTCGTTTTCCGGGATATAGCGTCCCGGCTTGCCGATGACGGCGGCCAACTCGCCCTCGAAATCGTAGCGCTTGGCCATTTCTTGGCGGGGCCGGACCAATTCCTGGCCATGGCCGACGATGGATACCGGCATGCGCAGGAACATTTCCGGATATTCGCTGCGGTCGAGGCCGGTCTCATCTTTGTGGGTCTGGTAATTCAAGGCCACGCACCAGGAAGCTTGCGGCGACGGGATCACCGGTAACAGCGTGACATCGGCGAGCGCGCGCGCCGCTTGCTTGCCATCAACGGCGGCGGCGATTTTCGACTGCCAGCCATCGACGCTTTGCAGAATTTCCCGAATGGATTTGGGCATGTCCGGCTGGGCGGCGGCCAGATCAATAAAGCCATCATCGCCAACCATGACGCCGACGCCGGCCTGGCCATCATCTTCGAATGAAATCAGTCGCATGAAATTGTCCCCCTCTCCCCTGTTTCGGCGCCGCTGCGGCGCTTGGCGATTAGAAACAAGGGAGCGGCAATGGTCAATGTTTCAACGGCGATATTTCGTGATAAAGTGGCGCTTCAAAAATCTAGGGGAGGAAGCGCCATGGCTGATGCGATCGAAGAATACCGGAAATTCATCGGGCACAAGACGGTAAGCGAAGATGTGGTGACCGCATCCCAGGTGCACCGCCTGACGGCGACCCTTAACCGCAATGATCCGATCCTCACCAAAGGCGATCCGGTGCCGCCGGGCTGGCATTCGATCTTTTTTCCGCGCCTCAACCTGACCGATGAGCTCAGCCCCGACGGCATGTCCTTCGATATCGAGAACGGCCCGCCGAGCCCCCTGCCCCGGCGCATGTATGCGGGCAACAATATGCGCTTCCACCAGCCCTTCCGCATCGGCGATCACATCACCAAAGAGCTTTCCATCGCCTCGGTCACGCCCAAGGAAGGCCGCTCGGGCAAGCTGGTGTTCGTCACCATCGCGGTCAAGATATCAGGCCCGGGCGGGCTGATCATGGAGGACGATCAAAACCTGGTTTACCGGGAAGAAGATAGTGGCCAGGCGCCGCCGCCCGGCGAGCCGGGTCCCGATGACGCCACCTGGAAACGCACCCAGACCACCGATCCGGTCATGCTGTTCCGGTTTTCCGCCTGCACCTTCAATCCGCACCGCATCCATTACGACCAGCCTTATGTGACCGGCGTGGAAAACTATCCGGGGCTGATCGTGCATGGCCCGTTCACGGCGGTCTGGCTTTTGGAGCTGGTGCGCGAAAATGCGCCGGACGCGACGCTGACCAGTTTCGCCATGCAAGCGCGGGCGCCGGTCTATGTGGACCAGCCTTTCACGCTGATGGGCGAGCCCGCCGCCGACGGCAAGTCCTGCCAGCTATGGGCGGTCAATTCCGATGGCGTTATTGCCATGAAGGCCAGCGCCGAGTTCGGATAGGCTCATGGATTACGAAAATATCCTCTATGATGTGGAAGACCGGTTGGCGACCATCACCTTCAACCGGCCCGAGCGGCGCAACGCCATCAACTGGGACATGTCCGCCGAGATCAGCGCGGCGTTAAAGGCGGCGGAAGTTGATACGGATGTTTCGGTGATCATCTTGAAAGGCGCCGGGGCGTGTTTTTCGTCCGGCTATGATCTCGGCCCATCCATGGGCAAGGCGCCGCGCCAGACCGGCGATATTACCGCCGCCGATGAAGGCCACGGCGAATTCGTCAGCGTCTGGGACAACCGCGCCCGGGTACAGGGCCATATCGAATATATGATGGAGATATGGAACAACTGGAAGCCGGTCATCGCCCAGGTGCACGGGGCGTGTTTGGGCGGTGCGTCGGCTCTGGCCCTGGCTTCGGATTTGTTGATTGCCGGCGACGATGTACGGCTCGG
>CAUZTZ010000190.1:0-8108 GCA_963582805.1 Alphaproteobacteria bacterium | reverse complement strand
CCAACGTCAAACATCTGATGCTGAAATCCGAAGTGTTCGAGGCCTGCCGGGAGGGCCGCTTTCACATCTATGCGGTCGCCACCATCGATGAGGGGCTGGAAATATTGACCGGTCTCGAAGCCGGCAGGTTGGACGAAAAAGGCTATTACCCCATCGGCAGCCTCAACCGGACGGTGACCGTCAAGCTGGAAGCCTCGGCCAATAAAGCCCGGGCGCTGGCCAGGCCCGCCGCGCCCGGCGCAATTTCGAAGCGCAAGCGCTAGCCGGCGATCAACTGCGCCACCCGGCGCTGCAATTCCGGCACCAGTTCCGCCTCGAACCAGGGATGCTTTTTCTGCCAGGCGGTGGTGCGCCAGCTTGGGTGCGGCGTCGGAATAATCGCTGGTGCGAATTCCCGCCAGTTGGTGACGGTTTCGGTGAGGGTGCGCCGCCGCGCCTGCAGATAATAGTTTTGCGCATACATGCCGATCAACACTGTGAGTTCAATATTTGGCAGCGCCGCCAGCAATTTCTCGTGCCAGGCGGGCGCGCATTCGCGCCTTGGCGGCGCATCACCGCCCCTTGGCAGACGGCCGGGATAACAGAACCCCATGGGGATAATGGCGAACTTGGTTACATCATAGAAATCGTCCGGCTCCACGCCCAGCCAGCCGCGCAAGCGCTCCCCGGACGGATCGTTCCAGGGGATGCCGGTGGCGTGGACGCGGGTGCCGGGCGCCTGGCCGATGATCAGGATTTTGGATTGGGTTGCGGCGGCCAGGGTTGGCCGGGGACCGAGCGGCAGGTCCTTGGCGCAAATGTCGCAGGCGCGCACGTCCGCCAACAGCTTGGCGAGGCTTTGTTTGGTGGCGTTCATTTGTTATGACCCATAACAGGGAGACCCAAATGGTCAAAGTGCTTTTCGTATGTACCGGCAACATCTGCCGTTCGCCGACGGCGGAGGCGGTGTTCCGCAAACTGGTGGATGGCGCCGGTCTCGGGCCACGCATTCAAATTGATAGCGCCGGCACCGGCGCCTGGCATATCGGCGAAGCGCCGGACCCGCGCACCGCCGAAGCCGCCCTGGCAAGGGGGTTCGAATTGGCATCGATCCGCGCCCGCAAGGTGGCCGCCGACGATTTTCCCGAATTCGATTATGTGGTGGCCATGGACAAGACCAACCATGGCGAGCTGCGTGGGCTAGCCCCCAATGACATGCGCGCCAAGGTGCATCTGTTTCTGGATTTTACCGAAACCCACAAGGGCGAGGGTGTGCCCGATCCCTATTACGGCGGCGAGGGCGGCTTCGAACATGTGCTCGATCTGGTCGAGGACGGCGCGCAAGGTCTCCTCGCCCACATCCAAAAAACCGATCTCTAGGCGTTGCCGTCAGCCCGTCAGCGGATAGCGCGCCAGCACCTCGTAATTGGCGGCGGCGTGGCCGAGATGGCTGCGGTAGAGGAGAAAATCTTCGGCTTCGAAGGGCGCCGCCCGAAAGCCGCCGTGATCCGTCAAATAAGGGGCGATCTGTTCCACCGGTGTCCGTTGCATGCGCGCCAAGGTAACGTGCGGGGTGAACTTGCGGCCTTCTGGGGGCAATCCGGCCCGCCCGACTTGCGCCTCCACCCTTGCTTGTAGATGCAAGAGCGCCGCTGAGGCTTCGGCCCCCGCCCAAAGCGTATGGGCGCGGCCGCGCGTCTCAAAGCAGCCGATTCCGGCCAGCGCCACCACCACCGGCGCAGCGATGATCTGGCCGAGGGCCGCGTCGATATCCTCGGCGGCGCCTTCATCCACCTCGCCGATAAAGCGCAGGCTCAAATGCAGGTTCTCCGGCGCCACCCAGCGGGCGCCGGCAATGCCGCCGGTCATGGTGGTCAATTGCAGACGAATAGGTTCCGGTATCGCAAGCCCGGCAAACAGGCGCAGCACGGCGCATCTCCCTCTAAACGAACAGGGTCAGGACGCCGGTATAGCTGTAAAGACGGTCGTTGGAAATCTCGCCATTGGCGTACATGCCGACCAGCGGGATATCGCCCAAGGTGTCCCGCACCAGGCCAAGCTCGGCGTTCTCGCCGCCGAACATATTGGGGCCGCGGGCGATGCAGGAAATATAATGGGCGCCCTTGATATTATTGGCGTTGCCGGCCCGGGATTTGAGCTTCTCCAGCATTTGGGTGAGATCGTCGCGCGCCGCGTTGGCGTCGCGGCTGACGAACAGGATCGGATCGCCGGTCTCCACCGGGGCGGCGATGGCGATCAGCCCGCGCTCCTCATCGAACCCGATCAGGTTGCGCACCACATAATCGCCGGTGTCCGATCCGGCAACGGGGAGCGCGGCGTGAATATAACCGGCGGCACGGCGCAAATCGCGGGCCAGAACCTCGCCGATATCGTCTTTCAAAACCTCCAGCGCCGGGCGCCCGTCAATCTCGGCGATGATGTTTTCCGCCGCCTTGTCCACGTGATGGACCGCACCGATGGGCGCGCAGCCCTGGCTCAAGGCGGTGATCACCGGCACCTCCGGCGCCAGTACGACGCCCGAAATGCCGCCGCCGGTGAAGCCGCCGGCCACCTGATGGGCGGGTCCGGCATTGGCGGTCAGCCCGCCCACCAGATAGCCGTTGGTCACATCCGATATGGTCTCCATATCTTCGAGCAGCTTCTCGTTGGAGCTGTCCACATGCAGTATAACGTACGGGACGCCGCCGAGGCCCGGCCCGGCGCTGGGCACGCCGACGTCGCCGGCACGCTCGAACAATTGATAGCCGCCGGGCGGCGTCGCAATAACCATCATGGCGACGGCAAATTCGCTGAAATATTCGGCCCCGGTTCCGCAAACCCCCAGCCCAACAGCGCCGACCCAGTCTTCGATGCCGGTTTCGGCGCGGGCGCGGTCCACCACATCGGTGAAATTGGGGCCTAAGGCTTCGGTCGTATAGATAAAGCCGAGATTGGCGCCTTCGGGATTTGGCTCCAATTCCATCAAGGCAGCCTCGATGGCGCCTTGCCAATCGGCGCCGGATGCGCTGGCCGAAGCAAACATTATCCGCCGCGCTCCCTTTTGTTTTGTACCCTTTGCAGCAATTCCTTCACCTTGGGCAAAAGCCGCTCGACGATGATATCGACACCGGCGGCGTTGGGATGAATACGGTCCGCCTGATTCAATTCGGGATTGGCGGCCACACCTTCAAGGAAAAAAGGATAAAAAAGTACGCCGTGGCGGCGCGCCAGGGCCGGGAAGATTGCCGCAAACTCGGCGCCGTATTCGCGCCCGAGGTTGGGCGGCGCCAGCATGCCGGTCAACAAAACTTCCGCGCCGGCGCGCTTAATTTGGCTTAAAATACCATCCAGATTGGCCTTCGTGGCGGCGGGCTCAAGCCCGCGCATGCCGTCATTGGCGCCCAGTTCGATGAGCACCGCGTCCGGCTTGGCGGCCAGCGACCAGGCTATACGGGCGCGCCCGCCGGCGCTGGTATCGCCCGATACACCGGCATTGATGACGCGCACTTGCGCCCCGGACCGGGTGAGCGCCGCCTCCAGCCGGGTGGTAAAAGTTTCTGTAGCGGGCAGCCCGTAACCGGCGGCCAGGCTGTCGCCGATGACCAAAAGGCTGGATATCTTTTCCGCCGCCAGAGCGCCCGGCGGCGATAACAAGATCGGGAGCAGGGCACCGATTAGCAAATAACGGCTTGCCCGACATAGGTATCGACTTTTATCTAATGCTGGAAAGCAGGCGAACATGATTATTATCAATCCCTATGGCCCCACGCGATGAACCAATCCGGTCAAGCCGCTGTCGCGGCCATCCTATTGGACGACGTTCATCTTAAGCTGACAAGCGCGGCGGGCGAGGTCAACATCTTGCGCGGCATTGATCTTAGCGTCGCTGCCGGCGAAGCCATCGGCGTCATCGGGCCATCGGGCGGCGGCAAGTCGACGATGATGATGGTCATCGCCGGATTGGAGAAAATCACGTCGGGCCGGGTCTGCACCGCCGGCGTCGAATTGAACGGCTTGGATGAGGACGCCCTGGCCCGTTTCCGGCGCGATTCCGTGGGCGTGGTGTTTCAAGATTTCCATCTGATCCCGACCATGACGGCGCTGGAAAACGTCGCCGTGCCATTGGAGTTCGGCGGCGCCGATGACGCCTTCGGGCGCGCCCGCAGCGAATTGCAGGCGGTCGGGCTGGAGCATCGGCTGCAACATTATCCCGGCCAATTGTCCGGCGGCGAGCAGCAGCGGGTCGCCCTGGCCCGCGCCTTTGCGCCTGAACCGGCAATCCTTTTGGCCGACGAGCCGACCGGCAACCTGGACGGCGACACCGGCGCCGCGGTCATGGATATTCTGTTCGATCTGCACGACCGTTCCGCCACCACCTTGTTGTTGATCAGCCACGATATGCGCGTTGCCGAACGCTGCGGGCGCATTGTCCGCCTGGCCGATGGCCGCATCGATGCCGCCGCAACCCAAGAGGCGGGCTCGTGAGCGCCAATGACGGCATCGCCGCCGCCTGGCGGCTGGCGCGCCGGGAATTGCGCGGCGGGCTTGGCGGCTTTCGCATCTTCCTCGCTTGCCTGACATTGGGCGTCGCCGCCATCGCCGGGGTCGGCTCCTTAAGCCAAGCGGTCGAGGGCGGGCTTCGCAACGACGCCCGCCGGCTGCTTGGCGGCGATGTCTCCATCCGCCTGATCCAGCGCGCCGCCGAGCCGGCCCACAAAGCCTATTTCGCCGCCGCCGGGGCAAATTCGGTAACCGTTGAAATGCGCGCCATGGCCCGCGCCGAGGCGCATCGGAAACGCACCCTGGTGGAATTGAAGGCGGTCGATAGCGCCTATCCCCTGGTCGGCGAGATGGAGCTGGTCGGCGGCGGCGGCCTGGCGCACGCGCTGGCGCAAAGGGACGGAGCTTGGGGCGCGGTGGTCGAGCGCGGGCTGCTGACCAAGCTGAAAATCAAGACCGGCGATCTAATCCGGGTCGGCGACGCCAGCTTTGTTCTCACCGGAGTGGTGCAGCGCGAGCCGGACCGGGTGGCCAGCGTGATCTCGTTCGGCCCGCGCCTGATGGTGTCCGCCGCCGCGCTTAAATCCACCGGGCTTGTCCTGCCGGGCAGCCAGATCCGCTACCGCTACCGGGTGGCGCTTAAGCACCAGATGGACCCGAAAGCCTGGATCGCTGGTCTGGGCGAAAAATTTCCGAGCGCCGGGTGGCGGGTGCGCAGCACCGAAGAGGTGGCGCCGGGCCTCCGCCGCTTTATCGACCGCATGACATTATTTTTGACTTTCGTCGGGTTGACCACGCTTCTGGTCGGCGGCGTCGGCATCACCAACGCGGTGGCGTCCTACCTGGATGAGCGGGCGCGCACCATCGCCACTTTGAAATGCCTGGGCGCGCCGGCAAGTCTGATCTTCCAGATATATTTTCTGCAAATCCTGGCGCTCACCTTGCTTGGGCTGGTGATCGGTTTGGGGCTCGGCGCGGGCCTGCCGGCCATGGCGGCGGCGGCGCTGGAGCCGTTGCTGCCGTTCCGCATTGTCCCCGGCGTGCATTGGGAGCCGTTGATTATTGCCGCCGTGTTCGGCGTGCTGATCGCCATCACCTTCGCCCTTTGGCCCTTGGCCAGGGCCCGCGATATCCCGGCGGCCAACCTGTTCCGGGCCAAGGTGCAGCCCAATCGCGGCCGCCCCCGGGGGCGCTACATGGCGGCAACGGTGCTGCTGGTCATCGGCTTGGCGGCCCTGACCATCGCCACAGCCAGCGACCGGTGGTTCGCGGTCTGGTTCGTGGCCGGCGCCGGTTTGTCCCTGGGGCTGTTGAGTATCGGGGCAACCGTGATCATGGCCGCCGCCCGGCGCTTCAAAAACATATCCCATACGGAAACCCGCCTCGCCATCGCCAATCTGCACCGCCCCGGCGCCACCACCAAAAGTGTGGTCACGTCGCTGGGGCTCGGACTCGGCGTGCTGGTGGCCATCGCCCTTATCGAAGGCAATCTCAACAACCAGATCCAGCAGCGCATTCCGAAAATGGCGCCGGCGTTTTTCTTTCTGGATATCCAGCCGCACCAGGTGGCCGGCTTCGATCAGACCCTCGGGCAATTCGAAGGCACCGGCGATTACAAGCGGGTGGCGACGGTGCGCGGGCGCATCACCCGCATTAACCGCGTGCCGGTGGCCGAGGCCCATATTGCGCCGGGTTCGGCCTGGGCGGTGCGCGGCGACCGGGTTCTGACCTATGCCGCCCAACCACGCAAAAACGATATATTCACCGCCGGCGAATGGTGGCCCGCCGATTATGCGGGCGCGCCCTTGATCTCGCTGGATGCGGGGTTGGCGCGCGGCTTCGGTGTCGGCATCGGCGATACATTGACGGTCAATGTGCTGGGCCGGGATTTGACGGCGCGCATTGCCTCTTTGCGGGAAATCGATTGGCGTTCCATGCGCTTTAATTTTGCCATCATCTTTTCGCCCGGCGCCCTCGATAATGCGCCGCACACCCATGTGGCGGCGATCCAGGCGCCGCGCAGCCTGGAAGACGGCATCGAGCGCGCCATCGGCGACAAGTTCAACAATATCTCCATCATCCGGGTGCGCGAGGCCTTGCAGTCGGCGGCCGACTTGTTGCGCGGCATCGGCGGCGCTATCCGCGCCACGGCGGCGGTTACTATCTTAGGCGGGGCGCTGGTGCTGGCCGGGGTGGTGGCGGCCAACCGTCGCCGCCGGGTGTTCGATGCGGTTGTCTTCAAAGTGCTGGGGGCGACAAGGGGCGTCATTTTCCGCGCCTTTTTGATCGAATACGGGCTGTTGGGCATTGCCACCGGGCTTTTGGCGGCGGCCATCGGCTCCGCCACCGCCTGGGCCATCGTGGTCTTGCTGATGGATATGCAGTGGCGTTTTCAGCCGGGCATCGTGGCGCTGACCGTGGCCGCCTGTATTGGGCTGACTTTGGTGGCCGGGTTCGCCGGCACCTGGTGGGCTCTGGGCCAGAAAGCGGCAACCCTATTGCGCAATGAATAGGGCGGGGTAGCCGTTAAATATCGGTAATGTGAGCCGGTTGGGCTTGATCCGGGCCACGCATCTGCCATATTGATTCAATATGTTAACGGGCAACGTCCCTAAATTGTCCATGAAACCACTGAACGGAGATAACGATGGCTTTTGGACCCAAAAATGATCTTACTCGCGCCTGGCAGCGCTCGCAGGCTGGGGCGCGCACCGATGCCGGTCCGATGGATGCCGGCCTTCGCCAATATATGCTGCGCGTCTATAATTACATGGCGTCGGGCTTGCTTCTGACAGGCATCGTCGCCTATGGCGGAGTGCGCATTCCGGCGGTCTTGAACTTGCTGTATGCGCCGGTTCCGGGCGGCGGCATACAGCCGACCATGTTCGCCTATTTGGTCATGTTCGCGCCGCTGGCTTTCATGCTGGTGCTGAGCTTCGGCATCAACCGCATGAAAGCGTCCACCGCGCAGACCCTGTTTTGGGTGTTTGCCGGCGTCATGGGCCTGTCGCTCACCAATATCTTTTTGATCTATACGGGCGCCTCCATCGCAAGGGTGTTCTTCATCACCGCCGCCATGTTCGGCTCCATGAGCCTTTACGGCTATACCACCAAGCGCGATCTGTCGAAATTCGGCTCGCTCCTGATGATGGGGCTGATCGGCGTCATCATTGCCTCGCTGGTGAACATGTTTCTCCAATCGAGCGCCATGCAGTTCGTGATCTCGGTCATCGGCGTGCTGGTATTCGTCGGGCTGACCGCCCACGACACGCAGAAGATCAAGCTCATGTATTCCGAGTTTGACCACTCGGAGACAGCCTCCAAGAAGGCGGTCATGGGAGCGCTTAGCCTCTATCTCGATTTTCTCAACCTGTTCATGCTGCTGCTGTATTTATTCGGCAACCGGCGCTAGAGCGGCAGCGTAATTTTCTGAAAAAGCCCGGCAGCCGCGTTTCCGGGCTTTTTTCTTAGCCCGTTAGCGGCCCCAACCCATTTAGGTAATTTCAACACTATGTTGGAATAAGTTTATCTTCTAGGGTCAGAACTCATTAACCATTAATTGATTCAATGGTCTGGAACTTAATAATGGGAGTTTCAGATTATGAGGCGTTTATTTTGGTTATCAGATC
>CAUZTZ010000189.1:0-8136 GCA_963582805.1 Alphaproteobacteria bacterium | reverse complement strand
CGGTTGCCCGGCGTTGCGGACTGGTTTGACCGGATTAAATTGCGTCCGAGTTTTGTGCCGGCACTGCTCGAATGGTGCCCAGATGATTTAACCGAGGACATGAAAAATTTCGGTGCCGAGAGCTGGCCTGAAGCCGCGAATTTACTGTCCATGGATGCACCGAATTAGCCTTGCTCCATTATTTTGATCAGGCGCGGCGAGACTGGGCATAATACGCTCCCCGGTATAGGATACTCCGTCCGGCGCCAAATTTATCACGCGCCGCCGCGCGAGGGAGTTACCAATGGATACCATCACACCGAAACTGACCGATATGGAAAAGCGCATCGCGCGCTTCAAGGATTTAAAACCATACAAACAATCGATCATGGAAAATACCGGAATTCCAGCCGAGGCGATCGAGATTGTCTCGGCGAAATCGGTCTATCCAGTGATGTCGCCGGAAGGCTGGCAAGGCCGCTCGGCGGTCGCCCCGGTCAAGGGCAAGGACGGCCTCACATTGGCCATCGCCGAATGTCCGCCGGGCAACCATCCGGGGCTGCACAGCCATACCCACACCATCGAAAACTTCTTTTGCCTGAGCGGCCGCTTCCGCATCTCGTGGGGCGAAAATGCCGAGCATTCGGTGGAGCTGGGGCCGCTCGACTTCATCTCCGTGCCGGCCGGCGTCTATCGGGATTTCAACAATATCTCCGACGACACGGCGCGGCTTTTGACGATCATCCAAACCCCCGAAGGCGATATAACCGACGAGGTTGTGTTTCATCCCCATGTGGGCGCCGAAATCGCCGAAAAATTTGGCGAACAAACCCTGGATGCGCTGGACAAAGTCGGCTTCCGCTTCGCCGACCGGATCACCCGGGAATAATCGCCGCCACGGGCATCAGGAATAAAATACGTATTAACCCTAATTATTATTGCATGATTACGGGTTTACCCATATAAATGGCTTTGTCGGCGTTGGCGGCTCATTGGGCAGCGGATTTATTCATGCGTCCGTGGGGGAATTGCGATGAGAAATGTTTTGGTGATTCTGACAATTTTAAGCGCCGTATTTTTGTGGGATTTTTCCACACCGGCGCAGGGCGGCGATGGGGCAACCCAATTGACCGAGGCGGAGACCGTCGCCGTATTGGATGCGCCCAATGACTTCGCCAAGCTGGCCAAAAAACTGGGCTTCAACCGGGTTGAGGCGGTGAAGCTGGATCAGTTGAACTATGTCGCCTACCGGGTATTTGTGCCGCAAGGCTCCAGCCGCCAGGAAGTGGCACAATCGCTGGTCACCGCATTTCCAGACGCCATCATTGATTAGGGGCGCGCCCAGCGGTTTCGAATTTCCCCTTCTCCCCGGGCAGCCAACCCACTAATGTAGGCCCCTAATCCTTGCTATAAGCAATCGAACAGACGGGGGTCTCATGCAAGACGGCAATATCGTTACCCAGGTGTTTCTGCCACTGTCGCTGGCGTTCATCATGTTTTCGCTGGGCCTGGCGCTGGTCGCCGCCGATTTCAAGCGGGTCGCCGTGCAGCCCAAGGATTTCATCATCGGCGCCATCTCACAGGTGATTATCCTGCCGGCCATCGCCTTTGGCCTGGTGTCGGTGTGGACGCTGGAGCCGGCGCTCGCCGTCGGCGTGATGATCCTGGCCGCCAGCCCCGGCGGCGTCACCTCCAACCTGATGACCCATCTGGCCAAGGGCGATACCGCCTTGTCGGTTTCGCTGACCGCCGTGATCAGCCTTTTGGGCGTTGTCACTTTGCCGCTCATCGTCGGCTTTGCGATCACCAATTTCATGGGCGCCGCGGCGCCGGAAATCTCGGTTTTGCGCATCTCTGGCGGCGTCTTCGCGATCACCGTGGTGCCGGTAATCATCGGCATGGCGGTGCGTCATTTCTGGACCAACTTCGCGCTTCGCTTCGAGCGCTGGGCCAAGATCATCGCCTCGGTCCTGTTCGTGGTCATCATCATCGGCGCTGTTTTGAGCGTCCGCCAAAACATCGTCGCCTTTTTCGTGGCCGCCGGGCCGGTCACCCTGGCGCTCAATGTGGTGATGATGTTGGTGGCCTTTTTCATCGCCAATATCAGCGGCCTCGGCGTTCGCCAAAGAACGGCGATCACCCTCGAATGCGGATTGCAGAACGGCACCCTTGCGATCTTCGTCGCCGTAACGTTAATCGGCAACCAGACCATGATGGTGCCGGGCGGCATTTACAGCCTGTTGATGTTCGTCACCGCCGGGATTTATCTGTTGCCGGTATTCAGGCGGGAAGCGGCGCCTTAGGCGTCAGCCGATAACCGCGATGCCCTGGATCTCGACCATCATCTCAGGCTTGGCAAAGCCGGCGCAGGTGATCAGTGCGCTGCCTGGATAATTGCCGTCCGGGTAAATCTCTTTCCTTATCTCGGTAAAGCTGTCGCCGAAACGGCTGTCGATAATGAACACGGTCATGGTCACCATGTCGGCGAGGCTGCCGCCGGCTTGCTGTAGCGTGATTTCCAGATTGGCAAACGATTGCCGGGTTTGGGCGTCGAAATCACCGGCGATGGAGCGCCCCTGGTCATCCACAAAGCCGCCATGGCCAGCCAGCCAGATCGTTTTTCCCGCCCCTTCGGTGATTACCGCCGGCGAGAACGAGCGATTCTTCTGCCAGGTGCCTTCGACGTGTGAGCGTTCCATGATCGATGTCCTTCCCTAATGAATGAATGGTTCTGCGCAAGAGCATAACCCGGTATGGCCTGGATTGATATTGATCCAGGCCGAACGGCGCCGCCTTTCCAGGATTTCAAGCACAAGGTGAAGGCCAAGGCCTACCGGTCCCAATTGGCCCCATCATCATTAGTCTTTCCGCGCCAATGTTGCTATGCTCGCCCGAACGGTGGGGCAAACGATGGGGAACGATTGTGGCTTATAAAAGCATTCTTGTGCCGTTCGACGATTCAAGCGCCAGCCGCGCCGCGCTGGATACCGCCTACATGATTGCCAGCCAGCATGACAGCCATTTGGAAGTGTTTCACGTGCGCGCCGATTCCAAGGAATCGATCCCGCTTCTGGGCGAGGGTTTTTCCGGCGCCATGATCGAGGAAATGATCGAAGCCGCCGATCAGGAATCCGGCGAACGCTCAACCCGGGCCGAGCGCTATTTCGAAGAATTCCGCAAAGCCAACGACATCGCATTGGTGCAAAGCGGGCCGGGGCCCGGCGGCGTCACCGTCTGGTGGCGCGAAGAAATCGGCCGCGAGGATCAATTGGTGGCCCTGCGCGGACGGCGCACCGATCTGGTGGTGGTCGGCCGCCCGGCCGAGGCGATGGATCAATCGGCGTTCATGACCCTGCACGCCGCCATTTTCGAGACCGCGCGCCCGGTTCTGCTGGCGCCGTCGGAAAAACCGGCGACCATCGGCCGTAATATCGCCATTGCCTGGAACGGCTCCATGCAGGCGGCGCGCGCCGTTTCCAGCGCCCTGCCGTTATTGGCGGGCGCCGACAATGTTTACCTCGCCGCCTTCGACACCGAACGCTCCGAGATGCGTTTTCGCGGCCACGAGCTGAGCGAACACTTAAGCTGGCATGGCATCGAGACCAAGAGCGTCGAGACCATCGACAAGGGCCAGGATGTGGGCGCCGGCCTGCTGCAGATGTGCGCCGCCAACCATATCGATCTTTTGGTGATGGGCGCCTATACCCACTCGCGCTTGATGCAGATCGTCTTCGGCGGCGTCACCCGGCACGTGATCGATAACGCCAAAGTCCCGGTATTGATGTCCCATTAAGGCAATCGTGACTAGGGCGCGTCAGCCGCTCCGTTCCGCAGCCAGGTCTCTGTGCAGCGCAATCAAAGACGCCACCGTGTCGGCATCGCGCCGGCCAAACCCGCATTCCGTCGCAATTCCGTAAGCGCCGCAAAACTTGTCGGCGGCGGCCATGCGCCGGCGGCTTCCCTCGGCGCCGTCGGTATCGTGGACAAGACCGAGATATAGCTCCGTCTCGGCGCCAAGCTGAATATGGGCAAGCGGCTCGAAATAGGCGTCGTCGTGGCGCTCCACCGGTACCGGCATGTGGAAAAATTGGACCGTGCGGGACGCGCCGGCGCAAATGCGGCTCGCCACCTCGGCCATCGGCGCCATGTCCTTGGGCTCGACGAAATGCTTGCCGCCGAGGGAGCCATAACAAAGGTGATAGCCCATCTCGATATCAGGCGGCACGAAATCGGCGATGCGCAGCCAGCGCGCCACCAGCCCGTCCTTAGGGTCATCGAAATAGGTCTGGCGGGCGCCTTCATAGGCTTGCATGTCCTGGGCGCAGTCCCATTGGATGGCAAGTTTGTCGTGGGGAATGGCGGCGGCAATCTCGTCCAGCTCGGCGCGCAGCCTGGCCTCATAGGCGGGCTCGATGGCGAGCCGGTCGGCCGGCGCAATGGCTGCATTGATCACATTGAACGGCGCCGGTATGGCGACCATGAAACGGGCGTCTTTGTGGACCGTACCGGCGTTCACCTGGGCTTCGAATTCCGCGAAACTCTCGATAGCGTGGCGGGCATAGCCGAACGGCATGATTTCGATAGCCGCCGGATCGATGCCGTCTTTTAAGCGGTACCATGTGGTCTGGCGCATCCAGACCGGCGTCGTCGCCGCCCGGTAGTCGCCGTCCGACGTGATCGCCTCGAAATTCGGATCACCCTCGAAAACCGCGTTTTGCCAGCCGAGCCAGGAAAGCCGCCCGCCGGTCTCGCCATCGGGAATGCGGCGGACACCTAAGCCCAATTCCTCGCCAACCAGCTGGAACACTTCGCCGGCATTGCCAAGCGGGATACTGCCACAGAGATGAATTTGCGCCGCCTCGGCCATCATGCGTCCTCCCAATCAGAATTTTGCGATACGGATTTCGCGGCTATACTACGCCGATTACCGAAACACCGAAATGGAGAACCGAGCCCGTGATCAGCCTCGAACAAGCCAACGAAATTATCGCCGCCATATTTGCCCGTGGCCGGGAAATGGATTTGCGCCCCCTTGCCGTGGTGGTCACCGAGCCCGGCGCCGTCATCAAGGCGTTCCAGAAAGAAGACCACGGCGCCATGATCCGGTTCGAGATGGCCTATGGCAAAGCCTATGCGGCGCTGGCCCTCGGGCGGTCGTCGAACCTGGTCCGGGTGCGCACCGAGGAACGGCCGATCTTCATGGACTACCTGATCAAAACCTCCGGCGACAAAATTTTTCCCGAAGGCGGTGGCCAGCTAATCCGCGATGCAGATTGCAACGTCATCGGCGCCGTCGGCGTCACCGGCGACACCCAGGAACAAGACGATGAACTGGCCGCCCACGGCATCCGCGCCGCCGGTCTGAAAACCGACGAAGATTGCGCAGCATTGGGCAAGAAGGTGCGGCTCGATTAAAGCGGTTCCGCCGACACGTCCGCGTGGATTTGCAACAAGGCTTCGATGGTGCCGGCCGGTCTTCGGCCCATGCCGCATTCGGTCGCCACGCCAAAGCGGGCAACGTATTTCTGCGCGGCTTCGATGCGCGCCCGGGTGCCGGCCGCGCCGTCCGTATGATGAACCAGTCCCAAATATAATTCGGTCTCCGAATCGAGGGTCAGCTCCGCCAGCGGCTTGAAATAGTCTGCGTCGGTGCGTTCCCGCGGCACCGGCATATGCAGCCAGTGGATCGGCCGGCGCACCTTTGCCGATAACATATTGGCCAGACCAACCATCGCCGCGGCATCGGTCGGCTCCATGAAATGCTTATGATCTAAATCGCCGTAACAAAGATGAAAGCCCAGCTCGATATCGGCGGGAACCGCCTCTGCCAGACGCAGGAGCCGGGCGCTGATTTGTTCTTTTACGTTTTCGAAGGGCCGGTTCCAGGGGTTTTCCGGGCGGCCAAATATGCGCCCGTCCCACATCAGCATTTCGTGGCACACATCCCATTGAACGGCGAGCTTGTCATGCGGGATGAAGGCCGCGATGCGCGCCACTTCGGCGATCATCGCCCGCTCGTACGCCTGCTCCACAGACGCGAGGGAATCCCTGGCGATAAACGAATAGGTGACCGCCAGCGGTGTCGGCAGGCAGACCTGAAACTTGCAGTCTTCTTCTATGACGCCCGCCGCAACGGCTTCGGTGAATTCGATAAAGCTGGCGCGGGCTTCACGGGCATAACCAAGCTCGCCGAAATCCATCGCCGCCGGATCATCATCTTTCGCCCGCAAGGCCGGTAAAAACGTCCGCCGCCCACCCTGTTCGGTTTCGGGCTCCAGAAATGTTTTTGCCCGCAACAGCGGATATTGATAGCTGACCCACAGCCGCCGGCCCCCCGGTTCGCCATCGGGCAATCGTTTGATATGCGTGCCCAGTATTTTCGGTACTTTTTCGAATACCTCGGCGACACTAGCCAAATTGATGGCACCGACCAAATGCGCGCCGGTGATCTCCGCCTTTCCGCCGGCCATGATCACGCCTCCCTGTTGGCGTCGATCAAGATGAACGCAAGCCGGCAAAGCGCGCCGGAACGGTTGCTCCATGCATGATTGGTGCCGCGCTGGATGAGAATGTCGCCGGCCTTGAGCAGGCTCTCTTCGGCATCCATGACTGCATAAATCTCGCCGGCCAGCACGATGGCGTAATCGACCGTGCCGGTCTGATGCATGCCGGGATGAACACTTTGGTTATGGCTCCGATCGGCATCATCAAACAATTGCCCGAACGAGGCCTTCATCATCGCCGCCAGCTCTTCGGCGCTGTCCGGCTCAGGAGGAACATCGATCACCCGTATGACGCTGCCGCCGGGCGGCGGCGAGACGCCTTCATGGCCCACCACATGATCGGCGGCATGCACGTCCGAAGGCGCCGCCCCGGTCACCCAGAGATTGCTGACCACATAGCCGGGCCGCTCGGCCACGGATTTAATCGACGGCGATTGTCCGTCTTCTTCAATCTTTGAGCGGCCATCTTCGCCAATACCGGTGACCACCCGGCGCACCGGACCCAATTCAGAAACCATTGCCCGTCTCCTGGTTAGAGCATTGTCGAGGGTAGCCACAACACGATGGCCGGAAATAGTGTCAGGATCGCGAGGCGCACCACATCGGCGCCGACAAACGGGGCGACGCCCATGAAAACCCGGGCCAGCGGCACGTCATCGGCGATGGATTTGATTACGAATACATTCATGCCGACCGGCGGCGTCATCAGCCCGGTTTCGATCACCACGATCATGATGATCCCCCACCAGACCAGATCGTAACCCAGCCCGGCCACCAGCGGCGCCGTTATGGGAACCGTGATCAGCATAATGGCAAACGGCTCCATCACCGAGCCGAGCATCACATAGATAACCAAGAGCACGGCAACCACCGTCAACGGCGCCAGATCAAAGGATTGGATGAAGGCAACCATGATGTCGGGCAACTCGGTCAGCGCGATGAAATTCGAAAAGGTCAGACCGCCGATAATCAGCAAGTAAAGCATGCCCGTGGTGGCGGCGGTTTCCGACATAACTTTCAAGAAACGCCCGCCGCCAAGACGGCCCCGAAGAAGCGCGATCAGGAAGGCGCCGCCGGCGCCGACGGCGGCGGCCTCGGTGGCCGTGAATATGCCCCCATAGATGCCGCCCAGCACCACGGCGAACAGGATCAGGATTGCCAAGCTGCCCTTGGCCGCCGATACGATCTCGCCCATTTCCGATTTTTCGGCAGCCGGCGCCGCGCCCTCTTTCAGGTGGACGATCAGCGACACCGTGGCCATATAAAGGGCAACCCCGACCACGGCGGGCAAAATGGCGGCCACGAACAGCTTGCCGATGGACACCTCGGTCAACAGCGCATAGAGGATCATCGCCGACGACGGCGGCACCAGGATGCCGAGGGTTCCCCCGGCGGCGACGCTGCCGGCTGCCAGCTCGATAGAATATCCCCTTTGCCGCATTTCCGGCAGGGCGACGCTGCCCATGGTCGCGACGGTAGCGATGGAGGAGCCGGTGACGGCGCCGAACCCGGCGCATCCGCCGATGGTGGCCAGTGCCAATCCGCCCCGGTAGCGCGACAATATGGCCTGCGCAAAGCGGTAAATATCGTTGGAAAGCCCGGCCGCCGCCGCCAGACTTCCCATCAGCACAAATAGCGGCAGAACCGCAAGATC
>CAUZTZ010000188.1:0-8183 GCA_963582805.1 Alphaproteobacteria bacterium | reverse complement strand
TAGGTAACTGACGTCGATCTGGTCGCCGCTTGATTCAAAAGCCAAACACCACTTTCGACCATAACTCATCCACCGACCGGCAACCGGCCCTCGATAATCTCGCCCGTTGCAATATCAACTTTTGCCCTATGGCCGGCATCGTAGATATGGACATGGGGCGGATTGTGGTCTCCGAAATAAATCGAAATTTCAATTCCTTGCCGCCGGCCATTGATTCTCGGCATTCCGGATCAAGTCTCCAATTGCAATAAATATAGGTGAAAATTTCCCCCAAGTCAATTAAGTGGTGAATAATTCACCCATGATTAATTATTCCCCGGTCTCCATAATCTCGTCAATTGTCACCTTGCGGCCTTCGCGCGCCGACTTGACCCCGGCGCGGATGACGGCCAATGACCGGCTTGCCCATTCGCCGCCAACCTCCGGCTCGGCGCCGGTGCGGATGCAGGTCCCGAACTCGGCCATCTGCTCGGCCAGCGTGTCGGTTTCGGCGCACTCCACGTGGTGAGGCGCATCGTCGCCTTGCTTTAGAAAATACAGCCCCGTGTGCTTAGCATAAAGAGCCGATGCCTTTTTGCCGTAGATGTTCATAACATAATGCTCGCCCGCCGACGCATAACCGGCGTTGAGGGTCGAAATTGCACCGCATTCGTGGCTCATTACCAGACCGGCCACATCCGGGTTGTCGCCGGGCAGCACCAGTTGCGAGAGCATACCCGATACCTCGGTGATCGGGCCGATCAGCATCTCCAGCACATCGACATAATGAGGCCCGATCTGTAGCATGACGCCGCCGGGCATGCCCTCGGACGTGTAGCGCCAATGGCCTTCTTCGAACTCGCCAAGGCGGTCGCGGGAGATGTTGGCCTCGGCCTGCACCAGGATGCCGAACTCGCCGGCGTCGATCTGTTCCTTCACCCAGCGGAAATGGGCTTCGCGGCGGCGCTGGAAACCGATGGACAATTTGACGCCGGCATCGCGGCAAATTTTCGCGATCTGCATGCCCTCGCCGACCGAATTGGCGATGGGTTTGTCCAGGAACACATGCTTGCCGGCGGCGGCCGCCTGGGCGGTGGTTTCCAGATGGACGTTGTTGGGGGTTGTATTGATGATGCCGTCGATATCCGCATCTTCCAGAATTTCTTCGTAGCTGGCGGCGGCGCGGCCGCCGAATTTATCGACAAAGGCGGCGCGCTTGTCTGCGGAGCGGGTGTAGCAGGCGGCGATCTCGACGCCGTCGGCGCGGCCCACCGCGGCGGCCAGCACGTCCGACCACCATCCCAATCCCAGCGATGCCAGGCGCACCGGTTTTGCATTCATTGCTCGCTCTCCATCCCATTGCCGGCTGCCTTTTTAGACCGGCGCTCGGCGTAAAGGGACCAGAAAATTGACGCTGCCGCCATGACCAGAAAGAACAGGCTGAACGGCGAGGTGAAAAAGATGTCTATCTCGCCCTTGGAGGCAACCAGCGAGACGCGCAAATGCTCCTCCAGCGGGCGGCCCAAAACCAGGGCCAGAAGCAGCGGCACCACCGGCATATCCAGCCAGCGCATGGCCAGACCCAATAGCCCGAAACCGAACATCACATAGACGTCGAAAAAATTGTTGCGCAGCGCATAACTGCCGATCACGCAAAGAATGGCAATGATCGGCATCAGCAGGGATTTTGGCATGGCCAGCACCTTGACCAGCACGCGCAGCCCCAAAAAGGCGATGATGACGTTGAAGATGTTGGCCCAGAAAAACGAAAAGATGATGCCGTAGGCGAAATCGCCACGTTCCAAAAACAATAATGGCCCGGGCGCCAATCCATGCACCAAAAGCGCGCCGATCAGGATGGCGGTGACCGGATCACCGGGAATGCCGAGGGTCATCATCGGGATCAGGGCGCCGCCGGTGACCGCGTTGTTGGCGGCTTCCGGCGCGGCGATGCCTTCCGGCGCGCCGTTGCCGAAGCGCTCCGGCGTGGCGCTCAGCTTCTTGGCGTAGTCGTAGGAAATGAACGCCGCGATGGGCCCGCCGGCGCCCGGCAATATCCCCAAAAAGGCGCCGATGGGCGCGCCGATGGCGACCGGTACGCGCAAGGATTTGAGATCGGCGAGGCTGGGGACGATGCGGCGGATGCGCGCGGTCGAGGCTTGCCCCTGGCCGTCACGGATGATCGCCGACAAATTGTCCACCAGTTGCGGGATCGCAAACAGGCCGATCAGCGCGGTCAGGAAATGCACCCCGGCGATCAGGTTCACCTGGCCGAAGGTAAAGCGCGCCGTGCCCATCATCGGGTCCTGGCCGATGGTCAGGATCATCAGCCCGATCAACGCCGACAATAATCCCTTGATTAGCGAGCGGGCGGCGAAGGAGCAGATGATGGTGAGCCCGAAGAAGACCAGGCTGAACAGGTCCGGCGATTGAAACTTGAGCGCCAGCTCGGCCAGCAGCGGCGCGATCAGGAACAAGCAGAGAAAGCTGAACAGACCGCCGATGAAACTGGCGGTGATGGCGAGGCCAAGGGCGTGCCCGGCATCGCCGCGGGCGGCCATCGGATAGCCGTCCAGCGCCGTCGCCGAGGCCGACGGGGTGCCCGGGATGTTGAGCAAGATCGCAGAGAAACTGCCGCCGGTCATGCCGCTGACATAGAGGCCGAGCAGCAGCGCGATTGAAATATCGGGGGGCAGCACGAAAGTGAGCGGCAAGACAATAATGATGCCGGTGGAAATGGTTAGCCCTGGGATCATGCCGACCACCAGTCCCAAGAGGCAGCCGACCGCCGTCGCCGCCAATGTGGAGGCCATGCTGGCCTGGGTGAAGCCGTCGATGATGTCCGGGTTCATCAGACCAGCCCGCCAAGGATGCCGGCGGGAAGCTGGATCTGAAACATTTCGCGAAAGACGAAGAAGACGGCGACGGAAATGCCGATCGATCCGGCGGCTACCCAAACTGGGCGCTTCTCGCCATAAAGGACCATGAGCGCCGCGAACAAAGGAATGTTGGCGGCAATGAAACCAAGGGAAGGCAGGGCCACCAGGTAGAGGACTGCGGCGGCAAATGCCCAGCCATATGTGGCGCGCGAAATTTTGGCGAGCGTCGGGACGCTGCCAAGGCTGGCCCGGCCCCGGATTGCCTGGAACAACAATGCCGCCGCCAGGACCAGGAAACCAGTGACCGTCACCAGCGGAAAAAACGATGGGCCGGTGGCGTTCTCGATATTGCGGGTGGGAAGCTGAACGCTGAGCACGAAGTAGCTGATGCCGATGGCAATCAGGACGACCGCCGATATCAGGTTGCGTTTGCGCATGGTTTCCATCTGGTGAAAATAAGCTGTCCCGCCTTCGATGAGAAGACGGGACAGCTTATATTACGTGTCTTAGGCTCAGACTATTTCTTCATCTTGGATCGATAGATGCCGGCCTTTTTCATGATGGCGACCATGTTGGCGTTGGCTTTCGCCAGCTTGGCGTTGAACTGGGCCTGACCCATGGGCGCCAGGGTCACTTTCAGCTTTTTCATGCGCCCGGCAAAACCCTTGGAATTGGCCGCCTTGATCATCGCACTTTCGAGCTTGTCCTTGATCGCTTGCGGCGTGCCCTTGGCCACCGACAGACCCCGGAACAAATCGAACTCCATGTCGAGGCCCAGCTCCTTGGCGGTCGGAACGTTGGGCGCTGCCGGATTGCGCTTGCCACTGGAAATGGCGAGGAATTTCATCTTGCCGGCTTTAACGAACTTCAAGGGCACGAAGAAAATATCCACCGCCGCGTCGGTCTCGCCGGACAAGATCATCTTGCGCCGGTCGGGCGCTTTTACGGGCAGCATGATCGCCTTGCAGCCCGATAGCTGGGTCATGGCGACGCCGGCAATGTGGGTTGCGCTGCCGAAACCGGCGAAGGCGACTTTGAGGGTGTTCGGCTTGGCCTTGCATTCGTCCATGAAGGCTTTGAGGGTGTTCCAGCGGGCGTCCTTTCTGACCACGAACGGCACCGGCTGCTGGGCCACCTGACCGATATGTTCGAGGGCCGTATACTCAAACGGCACATTGCCGATATTGGTCGTGGTCAGGACCGAGGTCGAGTTCCAGGCCACGGTGTATCCGTCGGGCTTGGAGTTTTTAACGAACGTATAGGTGATGGCGCCGCCGCCGCCGGGCTTGTTGATGGGCACCACGGGCTGGCCGAGGACGCCGCTCATGGCCTTGGCGATTAGCCGGCCTTCGATATCGGCGCCGCCGCCGGCGCCAAAGGGAATAATGAATTGAATGGGTTTTTCCGGCCACTCGGCGCGGGCGTCCGCCGCCGCAAAAAGGGCCGCCGCCGCCGTTCCGATAATTACTGCGTTGAGAATTTTCATAACATGCCTCCGGTGTGAATCGGTTTAATTGCAGACTTATATAAGACCTCGGAATGAGAAGTTAAAATCAAAAGCTTTTGCAGGTCAACCTTCGCCGCTGGTGGCGCCGATGGCGCCCAGCGCGGCTTCGGATATGGCGGCGTCCTGTTGCCAGTCGCCGCCCGATACGCCGATGCCGCCGATGCAATGGCCGCCGGAGAATATGGGAAAGCCGCCGGCCATGGCGGTCCAGCGTTCGGGCCCGGCGGCAAGGCTGAGGCCGAGGGCATGCAAGGTATCCAGATCCTGGCCTTGCGCGCCTTTGGTGGTGGTCGGGCGCCGGTTGGACGCCGCCGTCACCGCCTTGGTGGTTGAAGAATGCACGGTGTGAAAGCGGCCGCCGTCCATGCGTTCGAGCAACATCATATGGCCGCCGGCATCGACAATGGCGACCGTCGCCGCAATGCCAAATTGGGCCGCCTTTTCGATGGCGGCGCTGAGCATCGAGCGGGCGCCGGCATTGGTCAGGCGCAAGCTGGGGGCGGTGGGCATGGTTAAAACCTTTCATCGGATCATAACGCCAAGTTGGTATAACAGCCCGGCGGCGCCATTGCGAGCGGATTTCCTTAAGCCGCGCGCAAGTCCCGATTGGCCCGGCTTTTGCACAGGATTCGACCGTGACGAGCAATTCCGAAAATGAAGGAGATTCAATGATTAGCGTATTGTGGCCTAATGTTATACAAGATATAGTGTGCGCAAAGCATGGGGGTCGCGTTAGAGACCGAAACAGTAATTGTAGGTGTTGGGAACAGATGATGGACAGCGGTGATGACCGGCGCGCCTGGCGCCGGCTATTCCCGGTCGTTTTTGCCGGTTTAATCCTGGCGGGTTGCCAGAGTATGTTGCCGCAGAACGGCCCCTTCGGCAATTTCACGCGCGCCAATCAGCAGGTCGATACCTCGCCGGTGTCCGAGCAAGGCATCGGCAAGCTGGCCAAGGGCGAGCTGTTGGCGGCGCAGGCCTTGTTCGATCGCGCCCTGCAGCAAAACCCCCGCGACGTGCATGCTCTGCTGGGCAAGGGATTGGTGTTTCAACAGACCGGCCAACTGGTGCAGGCGCGGGCCGCGTTCGAAGCGGTACTGGCCTTGCGCCCGGGCGACGCCCAAAAAATGCTGGTGCTCTCCAATCCGGCGCCGCACTCGGTGCGCGAGATCGCCAGCGTCAATCTTGGCCTTTTGCACAACCGGGGTGTGCCCTCGTCGCTGACCGGCGCGACGCCGCCGGCGCAAGTGGCGCCGCAGATCGGCGCGCAGCCTGGCGCCGCGCCGCGGCCGTCGTTCGGCACGCCGCCGCCTTTGGCCCAGAGCCCGCAAGCGGCAACCCAGATCGGCGCCGCCGGCGCGGCGCGCGGCGGCCCTGTCTTGGGGCCGTTCACCGGACCGTTCACCAACGTGGTGTCGCGCTTTCAAACTTTGGAAAATTTGCGCGGCCAAGGGCTGATCACCCCCGACGAATACAACCAGCGGCGCGCCCTCAACAAAGGCGCGCTATTGCCGCTCACCGGGCCGGCGCCGGCCACCGGGCTGGACCGCTCGGTGCCGTCGACGGAGCAGATCGCCCAGCGTCTACGCGCCATCCGCCGGGCGCTGGAATTGCGCGCCATCACTGTCCGCCAACACGGTGCCGAACGGCTGATGATCGTCGATGGGCTGATGCCGTTGAAGCCGCGCCAGCGCCTTAACCCGGCGCCGCCGCCGAAGGGCCTGATGGAGGCTGCCGACGCGGTGCGCCGCATCGAAGCGCTGCAGGAGATGAAGCTGGTCACCTCGGATGAATATACCAAGGAGCGCGCCGCAATCGAAAATTCCCTGCACCCGGCGGGCTCGACGCCGGCGCCGGCCCAGGCCGCCGGCACTGCGCCGGCTACCGCCTCGGCGTCGTCCGGGCCGCAGCCGGCCTTGCATATCGGCTCGTGGCGGTCCGAGCAGGGCGCCAAGCGCGCCTGGACCCAATTGCGCCGGGTCTATCGTTCGGTGTTTGCCAAGATGCGGCCCGAAGTTTCCCGGGTGAATTTGGGCCGTGGCAAGGGCGTCTTTTTCCGCCTCATTGTCGGGCCGTTCGCGACCCAGGCGGCCGCCCAAAAGGCCTGCCGCCAGCTCAAACGGCGGCGCCAATATTGCGAGCCGGCCTTCATGAGCGGCGGCGCCTGACCGGCGGCGAAATTATAACTGGCACCCCCTTGCGCCGGGCGCCGTACAGACTAAATAACACTTAGGCGCTTTTTAAACATTTTGCATAAGAAGGCGAATAATTCCGGCCCGGCGGTGTCCGTGCCGGTAATCCTTTGCGGTGCGCAAAAACCGTTAGGAACCGTTAGGAACCGTAAGGAATAGTAATGAACCGGTATGGTCGATTTGGGCAAAATATGTCGCACCCGTGTATCGCATCCGGGCCGGCATACCACGGGTGGTATGGTGTGCGCCCGAATAAAATTCGAAAGGGCGGTGCTGGGTCAGCGCAGCCGCTCGACCGGCGCTCTCGGCGCGCCGCCAACCCTGCCAGGGGTACTGCCGCCGCGCGGCGAGACGGTCAGATCCACTTCGGCGCCGCCCAGGGAGCGGCCTTGAATTTGAATGGTGAGCACGCGCTCGCCCCTGGTATAGCTCAGAATGCTGATCGCCGAACGCACCGAGGTGATTTCCTGCCAGCCGAATTCGGTGGTGCGTTGTTTGAAAAAGTTGAAGGCGGCGGCGACATTGAAACCGGTTTTCAGGACCAGCCGTCCGACCCAGGCATCGCGGACGCCAAGGATCAGGGAGCGGTCGGTAACCATCTGCGCGCCGGCCGGGATCGGGATGTCCTGGAAATCGGAAAAGGCGGGCTGGTTGGGCTGGCCCTGCTGGCCCTCGGCGGCGGCGGTGGGGGTGACGTCGATGGCGCCCCGGGCACAGGCGGAGAGCGCCAGTGCCAGCGCTACGGCGGTAACAAAGGGCGCAGGTTTGTAACGCATCATCGAGCACTCCGCCTTGAAGAAGACAATTGCACCGGTTTTGCGCGCCGGCCATACCGCCGGTCTATCAGATTCGCCGAACCGGTGTCCATATGTGCAATCGGCAAGGTCGTTGTTGAATATTTTCGCCAAATTTGCTATAATCGTCGCTTGCCAGGACCCGGAACCAATAATTCTTTAAAAAAAATGCGATACGGGTTTGACAAAGCATTTTTGACGCCCTAAAAAGCGCCTCCTTCGGGCGCGGTCTTCCGCGCTCGATTGTTCTCCGGGGAGTGCCCCGGACGAACGTGCTCTTGAACATTGTTGATAATGGAAGGGATGCGCAGGCGGCGGTCGTCGCAATTAGCGAATAGACCGTCTGGTTTGTGCATTCATTACGTACGTACGCAAACGTACGCCATGTTTGTGTGAGTTTAGATGGTTCTCTGTCTTTCCTGACCCTTCGGGGAAAGGAAATTAACTTGAGAGTTTGATCCTGGCTCAGAGCGAACGCTGGCGGCATGCTTAACACATGCAAGTCGAACGAGGTCCCCGGGCTTGCCCGGGATCACCGAGTGGCGAACGGGTGAGTAACACGTGGGAACCTGCCTTGCGGCGGGGAATAACTGTTGGAAACGGCAGCTAATACCGCATACGCTCTACGGAGGAAAGGCTTCGGCCACCGCTAGAGGGTCCCGCGTCCGATTAGCTTGTTGGTGAGGTAATGGCTCACCAAGGCGACGATCGGTAGCTGGTCTGAGAGGATGATCAGCCACACTGGGACTGAGACACGGCCCAGACTCCTACGGGAGGCAGCAGTGGGGAATATTGGACAATGGGGGCAACCCTGATCCAGCAATGCCGCGTG
>CAUZTZ010000187.1:0-8253 GCA_963582805.1 Alphaproteobacteria bacterium | reverse complement strand
ACCGGCGGCCTCGAAAAAATCGCCAAGAAAGCCTATGTGCTCGCCACCGCCTACCAGCCTTCCTCGTTTCCAAAGTTCGCCGATGAGGCGCGCAACCTGGGCTGGCCGGTGGAGGAACTCGAGACCCACCATTTCACCATGTTTTCGATGCCCGCCGAGACCGCCGAAATGCTGATCCGTCACGCGGCTTAGGGCCTCGCAATAGATTCCCGGCCGGTGATCAAAATAGAGTTACCAGCCGGTCCGAAATGGAAAAATATCCATGCGGGGCCGCTATTTATGCTATCTTCGCGGCGATTTCCCCGGTAGTGTCGCCCCGGTGTTTATTGGGTGATTGCCGCCGGGCTCTTTAAAGATTTTTGAAGACATTGGTAAAATTGCCAGGTAACCAAAGCGAAAATGCGGGTTCCACAGTTAAAAATTTTGGGAGAGGTTTTATGTTTAAATTCAAGTCTATGCGCGTAATGCTGGCCGGCGGATTGACCGCCGCGCTGCTGGCTTCGGCGTCTTCGGGCGCCTTCGCCAAGGAATACAAACTGATCATGTCGTCGAGCCATCCGCCTATCGTTCCCTGGGTGAAAACGCTCAAGACCCTGGTTGTCCCCGAGGCCAATAAGCGCTTGAAGGCCATGGGCAGTAAACATCGCATCAAGTGGACCGAAGCCTATGCTGGCTCGCTCTACAATTTTCAGAATACGTTGGAAGGAATTGAGCAGGGCCTCGGCGACATTGGCTGGATCGGCACCTTGTGGGAGCCGGTCAAAATGCCGCTCCATAATGTCTCCTATTATGCCACCTTTGCCGCCTCCAATCCCATGGATTTGATGGAAATTCAGGAAGATTTGGAAGCCAATTTCCCAGCGTTCGGCGCCGAATGGACAAAGCGTAATATTAAATTCCTGGGCGCTCAGGTGGTTGACAGCTATCAGCTCATGACCAAGAAGCCGATCAAGAGATACGAAGATGTGAAGGGGCTCAAGCTGCTTGCGCCGGGCGCCATTGCGGCTTTGACCAGTAACACCGGTGCGATACCCGTCGATGGCGGTTTACCAGTGTTCTACAATATTATGAAAACCGGTGTTGCCGATGGCGCGATAATTATTACCACCGGTATGGTTCCCTTCAAGCTGCATGAAGTTGCACCCTATATCACCAAGTTTGATTTCGGCGCGGTTATCAGCGGCGCATTGGGCATGAACATGGATAGCTGGGACGGGCTGCCCAAGGATGTGCAGAAAGTCTTTCTCGGTTTGGGCAAGGATTACGCTCGCACCCAGACAAAATTGGTCATGGGTTTCGAAAAAGCGTCATTAACCAAGATACTGCCCAAGGGTGGCGCCAAGATTACTACGGCTTCGCCGTTGGAGCGTAAGCGCTGGGCGATGGTTCTGAAAGACGTGGCCGGCGATTGGGCGCGTGATTTGGAGAAAAAGGGCATTCCGGCTAAGTCATTGCTGGCCAAATTTATGAGCGAAGTCAAAAAGCGTGGCGGAAAACCTTTGCGCGACTGGAAATAACCTTTTCAAGTCAATAGGTTAAATCTGTGCAGACCAGTGCAAGCACCGTAGCCGAGGCGCCGATTATAAGGCGCCTCGGTGGTGGTCTTTCCACCATACCTTTATGGATGAACAGCCTAGGCGCCGTCTGGGTTTGTTTTGTCATGGTGCTGGTCTGCGCCGATATATTCGGACGGAATGTCCTCAACGCGCCGGTCCGAGGCGTTCCCGAAATCCTTTCCTATTCGGTCGTAAGCATCGTATTTTTACAGCTAGCCCATACATTGCTCATGGGCCGCTTTACCAAGGCAGAATTGATCACCGGCTGGCTCGATTCAAACCGCCCTGTCGGCGGCGCTTTGATGGCGGCAGTTTTCAATTTGTTTGGCGGCGTGGTGTTCACCCTGCTTTCTTATGTGACCTATCCCCACCTCCTGAAGTCCTTTGCTGAGCGTGAAGTGGACGGCATGCCCACGGGCGTCGTATTTTTGGTGTGGCCGTTCCGGCTGATTATGTTTGTCGGCGCGGCGGTCACCGCCGTTGTCTTTATTTCGCTCTGCATCACCGCGTTGCTGGATCTACGGCGCCACATCACCGAACTGCGCGCCGACAAAGATGCGCGGAGCGGATGGCCGGCGGCCTTGGCCTTTGCCGCCGTCGTCGCCGCGGCCTGGCTGTTCGCCCAAACGGAACCGTCGAACGTTATGATCGGGCTGGTATCGGTGCTGTTCATGCTTATCCTTATCGCTTTTGGCATGCATATCGGGGTCGCCCTGATCGTTATCGGCTTCTTTGGAATTTGGATGATACGCGATAACCCGATTATCGCTGAGCGGACATTGTGGCAGACCGGGTCCGAGTTTCTGCGCAACCATATTTTGGCGGTGATACCGTTGTTCGTGATGATGGGATTGCTGGTCGGAGCCTCGGATATCGGGCGCGAAACCTTTGATGTCGCGCGCTGGTCCCTGCGCCGGGTCAAGGGCGGGCTTGGTGTTGCCACGGTGGCTGCAAATGCCATATTTGCCGCCATAACCGGCTCTTCGATCGCATCGGCCGCGGTGTTTACCAAAATTGCCACCCCAGAAATGCAACGCTACGGCTTTACTAATAAATTCTCCGTTGGTGTGGTCGCCGGAACATCGGTGCTTGGCATGTTGATCCCGCCTAGCCTGTTGCTGATCATTTACGGGTTTCTGGCCGAAACGTCCGTCGGAATTCTTTTCCTCGCCGCCGTGATACCGGGCATCATCCTGGCCGGGTCGATGGCGGTCGGCATCATTTTTATGGCTTATAAAATGCCGGATTTCGTCGGTGGTACCGAGGTTGGCGACAGCGAACCGGGCGAAACCATCAAATCGTCGGCGATCAAGCTGTCTCCCATTGCACTTCTGATATTCGTCGTCCTCGGCGGCATATATGGCGGCGTCCTTACGCCCGCCGAAGCCGGTGCCGCCGGCGCCGCCGGCGCGTTGATCATTGCCATCGCCCGAAGAAAACTTACTTTGTTGCGGTTCTGGAATGTGGTTGTCGAAACCGGGCACATTACCGTTTCGATCCTGTTCCTGATCCTGGCCGCCAATATGTACAGCCGCATGCTGGCCATGTCAGGATTGCCGCAATTTACCAGCGAGTTAATCGCCGCCGCCGGGCTTGGCTTCCTCGGCTTCATGTTCGCCTATATCCTGCTCGTGATCCTATTGGGCATGGTCCTGGATTCCATATCCATCATGCTGATTATTCTGCCGCTGGCCTTGCCGGTGGTGGTCGGCATGGGCGGCGATCTGGTCTGGTTCGGCATTGTTTCGGTGGTCGCGGTTGAAATCGGATTGCTGACGCCGCCGGTCGGGCTGACCTGCTATGTGGTGAAATCGGTTCTCGACGATCAGTCCATCACCTTGGGCGAAATATTCATGGGCGCCTTTCCGTTCGTGCTGATCATGATCGCGGTGGTGATCCTGTTGGTGCTGGTGCCGGAGATCAGCCTGATCTTCGTCTGAGCGAATTCCTCTATCAACGTGACAAACCGGGGCCCAGGCATTTACACTGGGCGCCAAGGCTCAAGTTGTGTAATCGCCAGGGGAAATTGCCAGATGACCAGCCACTCCAACCAGACCGGCGCCGATATCCGCGCCAAGCTCAACCATCCGGTGGTCGATGCCGACGGCCATATGATCGAGGCCACCTTTGCCTTGATCGATTTCGTCAAACAGATCGGCGGCGCGGATCTGGCTGCAAAATATGAAAAAACCTGGGCGCCGGATCAGCCCGGACGGCAACGGGGCGCCACCTGGATCGGCAATTCCGGCGCCTCCACCATCGACCGGGCGACCGCCATGCTGCCGCGACTGTTTTATGAGCGCATGGACGAGGCGGGCATCGATTTCGCCATGGTCTATGGCACCGTTGCTTTGAGCGTGCTTGGGCTAAACGATGATGAAATGCGTCCGGTTGTCTACCGGGCCTTGAACATGCTCTACGCGGACATGTTCCAGGGCCTGTCCGATCGCATGGCGCCGGTAGCGGTGATTCCCTCCCATACGCCGGAAGAAGCGGTGGCCGAATTGGATTTCGCGGTCGGCGAGCTTGGTCTCAAGGCCGTCGTTATCAACGGCATGATCCGCCGGCCGCACCCCGAAGTGGTAGCCAAGGCGCCCGAACTGGCGCACCACACCTTGGCGCCGACCTCGCCGGCCATGGATGTGGGCGGCGCCTACGATCCGGTCTGGGCGAAATGCGTTGAGCTGGGCGTCGCGCCCACCTGTCACAATGGCTTTCGCGGGCGCGGCTCGACGCACGGCTCGGAAACCAATTATGTCTTCAACTCGCTCGGCAGTTTCGCCCAGGGCAGCGACTATTTCTGTCGCTCGGTGCTGTTCGGCGGCGTCGTGGCCCGCTTCCCGACCTTGAAATTCGCTTTTCTTGAGGGCGGCTCCAACTGGGCGGCGCAGCTCTATAACAACCTGTTTGAATATTATGAGAAACGCAATCTCACCGCGCTCCGTGAAACCCTGGACCCGGCGATGCTGGATTGGGATTTGATGACCGAGATGTTCGCCAAATATGGCAGCGACAAGGATTATCTGGATATCGACCGGCTCAAGGCGTGGCCCCAGCATGGCGATGCCGCCGGCTCGCCGGCGAACCTCAAGCCCGAAGATTTGGACGATTTTGGCGCCGCCGGCATCACCAAGCCAGAAGACATTCGCGACATCTTCGTCAACAATTTCTATTTCGGATCGGAAGCCGATGACCGCATGACCTCCGTCGGTTTCGATACCAGGCTCAACGAGTTCGGTATCAAGATCAAAGCCATTCTGGGTTCCGACATCGGCCATTGGGATGTTCCCGATATGACCAAGGTGATGGTCGAGGCTTATGAAATGCTCGAGGACGATTATATCTCCGAGGACGATTTCCGCGATTTCACTTTCGGCAACGTGGTTGAAATGCACACCGGCATGAACCCGGATTTCTTTAAAGGCACGGTGGTCGAAGACGCCGCCGAGCAATTCAAGACCGAACGCAAGGTCGCCGCCGAGTAGGGGGCCCAATCATCAATCGTTGTGGGAGAAAACAACGGAGGAACGACATGCTTCAATCAGTAGTCATTATTGGTCTTTTGGGGATTATCATCACCCTTCTCAGCCTCAACGTGACCCGGGTGCGCGCCGCCACCGATGTTTTTCATGACGATGGCGGTATCGAAAGTCTGGCCCGCGCCCGGCGCGCCCATTACACGGTGCTGCAATTTTCGCTGATCTTTTTGGTGGCGTTGACGGTCTATGAGATGGCCGGCGCGCCGAAGGATTGGATCATCCCCATCGGCTTGACGTTTATACTTGGCCGCCTGCTGCATGCCTATGGCATGTTGAAGCTGGCGCCCAAAAACCCCTTGCGCGCCATCGGCGCCGTCGGCTGCCATCTTCTGACCCTCTGGGTCTCGGGCCATATGATCTATCTGTTTTACAGCGCTTAAAGGCCACGGCACCCAGCAATCGTGAGCGGGTTAAAAAAACAAACCTTCGTCTGGGACTTCGATAGTCCCGTCGAAGCCGTCTGGCCGATCATGGCCGATACCCAGCGCCTCAACGAGGCTGCCAATTTCCCCAAGCACGAGATCGAGGAAATTGTGCAGCCCGACGGTTCCATGGCGTTCGTGGCGACAGCCAAGTTCGGCTTCTACACGCTTGTTTGGGACGATGAGCCGCAGAACTGGGTGCAGGGCCAGTGGCTCCACCACAACCGCTATATACGAAACGGGCCGTTGAAATCGGTGCGCGGAGATTTGCGCATCGCCCCCAAGGGGGATGGCTGCCGGGTGGAATTCACCCTCGCCGCCGAGGCGCGCAACCTGCTCGGCTCGATCATCCTGGCGACCAAATTTTTCTCCGGCTCGGAGAAGCTTTATGCCCGTTTGGCCGCCGATGCCCGCGAATTTGCCGCCGGCCGGGCGGAGCGGGCGTTTGTCATGGCGCCGGTGCAGCTTGCTGCCGGCGTCGATGCCAAGGTTGCCGAGCTTGCCGCCCAACTCGACGCCACCGATTACGGCCACGGGCTGGCCGATAAGCTGGCCGAATATATCACCAGCCGCCCGGAGGTGGATCTGGTGACCATGCGGCCATTGGCACTGGCGCGTCTTTGGGACGTGCCCGCCCGGCTGGCTATCGAGGCCTGTCTGCAGGCGGCCAGGATCGGCCTGTTGGGATCGCGCTGGAACCTGCTTTGCCCGCGCTGCCAGGTCGGCAAAGAGCCGGTGGAAAATCTGGGCGCCATGCCGCGCGGCACCCACTGCCCAAGCTGCAACATCGATTATGAGCGGGATTACAGCAAAAATCTGGAGCTGGCCTTTTATCCGTCGCGCGCCATCCGCCCCCTCGGCCATAAGGAATATTGCCTGTTCGGGCCCATGAGCACGCCCCACATCAAGGTGCAATTGACCCTGGAGCCCGGCGCCGAAGTGGAACAGGTGGCCGGGCTGGAGCATGGCCATTACCGTCTCCGCACCCTGGAGCCGGGGGGCGAGAGCGCCGTCGAATGGCGCAGTGGCGGTTTTCCCACGCTCATTGCCGAGGGTGATGCCATCAGCGCCGGGCCGGCGGCGCCGACCGGAACGCTCCGCTTTGCCAACAAGACCCAGCGCCGGCGCACCTTCATTATCGAGGAATTAACCTGGAAGCGGGATGTGCTGACCGCGCACCGGGCCACCACCATGCAGGCGTTCCGCGAATTGTTCGATGAAGAGGTTTTGCGCCCCGGCGATGATGTGGAGATCGACAACGTCACCATCATGTTCACCGATTTCAAGGGCTCTACGAGCCTTTACGAGCGGCTTGGCGATTCCCAGGCCTATCACCTGATCCGCCAGTTCTTTGCGGTGCTCGGCCAGGCGATCCGGGAAAACAACGGCACCGTGGTCAAGACCATCGGCGATGCGGTCAACGCCGCCTTTTCCAATCCCGCCGACGGGCTCGCCGCCGCCCTACAGATCCAAGACGACGTCGCCCGCTTCAACCAATCGTCGGACAAAGAGGCCATCCAGGTCACCATCGGGCTGCATGTGGGGCGCTGTATCTCGGTGACGTTGAACGACCAGCTCGATTATTACGGCACCGCCGCCAACAAAGCGGCCCGCCTGGAAGGCCAGAGCCAGGGCGGCGACGTGGTGCTGTCGCGGGAGTTTTGCGCCGACACGTCGGTCAGCGAAATGTTGGAGGGTTTCGATCCAGTCTTGGAATCGGCCGAGCTTAAAGGTTTCGATGGCCCGGTGGAATTTTACAGGATCACCGAAACTGAACTGACTCAGAGGCGCCCGCCGATTTCTTCCGAGGAGCCGGCGTAGCGGTAGGCGCGGAACAGCGGATTGGCGTCGCCGCCGAAATTCGGAATATCGTGGAACACCGGGTTGATGTAATCCCACACCAGATCGCCGTCATGGGTGACCTCGATAATGCGCCCGTAGACGGCTTCGATGGTCAGCGTGTTGCCGTTGGCAAGGCGTTGCACGCTGCCCATGATCGGGCTGAAGAAGGTCCATTTCTGCGGATCGGTGAATTGCCAGACGATCTCGCCGGTCTCTGGGTTCATTTCCATGGCCCTGGAATGCAATGGCTGGGACGGATTGAACATGCCGTTGGCGAAGAACGTGATGTTGCCGTTGGGCAGCACATCGGGATTGTGGGGATGCCCCCAATGGCGGTCGGTGCGCTTCCAAATAAATTCACCGCTGGCCCGGTCGATGACGCCCATGGTGTCGAGGCTGCGAAAATTGACCAGGTAATTGCCGTCCGGCATCGGCGCGCAGGAATTGGAATGGGCGAACTCATGGCGCTCGCAATCGGGGGCTAACGGAAAATCCTCGATCACCTGGTCCTTCAAATGCCATTCCCAGACAACCTCGCCAGCCGGGTTCACTTCGCGGAAGATATCGGCATAGGTCTTGCCGTCCCGCTCGGTGCCCGGAATGCCGCCTTGCACGCGCGCCTGCTCAGGCTCGCTCAATTGCTCCCAGGCGATATAGACCGTGTTGCCGTTATCCAGGCGCCTGATGTCATGGTGCTGGTCATGATCCACATGCTCCCAGACGATATTGCCGTCCCAATCCATCTCGTAAATATGCCCGCCCTTGGCCTCTTTGATCGGCGTGCCTTCCAAAGTGAATGTGGAAAACAACAAATGCCCGCCGGGCAACAGATACGCCTTCGAGCCGAGCGGCCCCGGCAAATCCCAGCGATGCACTTCGGCGCCCTCCATATCG
>CAUZTZ010000186.1:0-8254 GCA_963582805.1 Alphaproteobacteria bacterium | reverse complement strand
CGGCGCATTACAAGTCAATGACGGGCTGGTGCGGGTAGCGGACAGCAACAAGACCATCAGCTATTGGGAGCTGATGGAGGCTAAGGCGTTCGCGATCGAGGTGGACGAGGATATCGATCTCAAATCCCCGGATCAGTTCAAATATATGGGCATAAAAACCGTCGCCAGGGAGATGCGCGATATCGTCACCGGCGGCCATATGTTCGTCCATGACATGGTCTGGCCGGACATGCTGCATGCCCGCCTGGTGCGCCCGCCCCATTATTGGGCGAAGCTTAAATCCATCGACGAAGGCGCCGGCGGACGGCTTAGGGATCAGGGGCTACAGCTGGTGGTGAATGGCAGCTTCATTGCTGTCGCCGGGCCCGATGAATGGGCGGCGGTAAAGGCGGCCGAGCGGCTGGCCGGTGAGGTGCGCTGGAATATGGGCGACGGCCTCAAGGCCGCCGATGTGTTCGATAGCTTGCTCGATAATCCGCGTCTGTCGTTTCCGGTGGTGAACGGCGTGCCGCAAGAAGACGACGTGCCGCCCTTGGGCAATCCGCCGGCGGGCGCGGCGCTCACCCTTGCGGCCCATTATGAGCGGCCCTACACCATGCACGGCGCCATCGCGCCATCATCGGCGGCGGCCATATTCGAAGCTGGCAAGCTCACCGTCTGGACCCACAGCCAGGGCATCTACCTGCTGCGCCTCTCCATGGCCGACGCGCTTGGCCTGGAGCCCGCCGACGTCACCTTGCACCACGCGCTGGGATCGGGCTGCTATGGCCATAACGGCGCCGACGATGTGGCCTTGGACGCGGCGCTGATTGCCCGCGAAATTCCCGGCCAGCATATCCTGGTAAAATGGACCCGGGACGACGAGCATGCGTGGGAGCCCTATTCGCCGGCCATGGCCATGCGTTTGCGGGCCTCCATTGATGACGACGGCAAGATTATGGATTGGAGCCACGAAAGCTATTCCGACACCCACGTGATGCGCCCGCGCCCCGGCGCCAACCGGGCCGGTGCGGCGCGGCTTTTGGCCATGCGCATGGTCGAGAACCCGCTGCCTGCCCCGGTGCCGGAACCGGCCATGGGCTTTCATATCGGCATCCACCGCAACCTGGACCCTCTGTATGATTTTCCCGAGCGGCGTCTGGTCAAGAATCTGGTGCGCGAATTGCCCTTGCGCACGTCTGCCATGCGCACCCTCGGCGCCTATGCCAACGTGTTCGCCATCGAAAGCTTCATGGACGAGCTGGCCGAGGCGGCCGGCGCCGACCCTGTAGCATTCCGCTTGGACCATTTGAGCGATGCGCGCGGGCGCGATTGCCTCGAAGCCGCCGCCAAGGCCTTGCGCGGCGATGCAACCGATCCGCCCGAGGGACGCGGCTGGGGCTTTGGCTTTGCCCGCTACAAGAACGTGCAAGCTTACGCCGCCGTCGGCATCGAGCTGGAAGTAACCGATGCGGCGGACGTGAAATTGCACAGGGCCGTGATCGCCGCCGACGCCGGCCAGGTGGTCGACCCGGACGGGCTGGCCGCGCAGATGGAAGGCGGCCTCATCCAGGCGGCAAGCTGGGCGCTCTATGAAGAGGTCACCTACGACCAGGACGGCATCACCAGCCGTGACTGGGACACCTACCCGATCATGCGCTTCGATAATATTCCGGACATCGAGGTGATCTTGATGCAGCGCCCGAACGCGCCATTTTTGGGCGCCGGCGAAGCGTCGTCGGGCCCGGCCGGTGCGGCCATCGCCAACGCGGTCTACAACGCCGCCGGCATCCGCATGCGCCGCCTGCCGCTGACCCCGGACGCCATAAGGAGCGCGGCGATGGCGTGAGCGGCCTTCGCCTTGCCCGATTTGGATTTGAGCGCCGCCACAAGGGATGCCGGCACGTCGCCCACGTCTTGGGATTTGGCCAGGGAACGCGCCGTCCGCCGGTTCGATGCGGCGGCATCTGCGCTGATCGTATTAATGTCCGGGCTGGCCGCGACCAAATCCTCCGGCGCCGGCGCCGATTTCAGGGCCGCGTTCATGAATTTCACCGTCGGGCCCCCGGGATCGGCGAGGCCGTCCACCTTCAGGCCATTGTCCTGTTGAAAATCCCGCATGCCCTGCCACAGGCCGTCATCGCCGCCGGGGATGAAGACCGGCCCAGGCTCCTTGAAATAGCCCAGCCGCTCCAGGCCCAGCTTCATTTTCAGGGTATCGTTCAACCGGTTGCCACGCTTGGCGGTTCCGGCAACCCGGCGCCCGGATCATGCTGGGTGCTGGCGTCCGGCGCGGCGAGTTGCTAACCTCTGGGCATAAGCAAACGCCCGTTCCAACCAGCGCCATATCAGGGAGGCAGATCATGAGCCCGGACGAAAGCAAACCCGAAGGCACTTCCAAGACCGGCATCGACAATTACGCCGACGCCATCGTCGCCGCCATGGCGGCAGGCGGTATCGATCATCTGTTTTTCACATCCGGTTCCGACATCGGATTTTACCAGGAAGCCACCGCCAAGGCGCACGCCCTCGGCCACAACAATCCGGTGCGCCTGATAACCGTGCCGTTGGAGCATATCAGCCTCAACGCGGCCTTAGGCTTCGCCGCCGTCACCGGGCGCCCCGCCGCCACCGCCGTGCATGTGGATGTGGGCACCCTGCATTACGGCGGCGCCATTCATACGGCGTGGCGCTCGCGCCTGCCGGTGTTGATGACGGCGGGCTATCCGCCAACCTCGGCGCCCGGCACCATGGACGGATCGCGCGCCGAAGGCGGTCATATCTGGATGCAGGAAACCTTCGATCAGAACGGCATCGTGCGCAACTACACCAAGTGGGAGCGGCGCCTCACCTATCAGGATAATCCCGGCGTCGTGGTTTCGCGCGCCATCCAGGTGGCCAGGAGCGAGCCGCAAGGGCCGTCCTATCTGTCGATCCCGAAAGAGCTGACCTTCCTGCCCCTGCGGGAAGAAGACTTCCCGAGCGCCATCGAGCTGGGCATCCCGCGCGTGGGCCCGCCCAATTCCGAAGACGCCAAGGAAGTGGCCGAGCGCCTGATCGCCGCCGCCCATCCGGTGTGCGTGGTGTCGGGCTCCGGGCGCAATCCCGAATGCGTCCCGGCGCTGGTGGAACTGGCCGAACTGTTGGGCCTCGCGGTCACCGAAAGCGCCATGCGCGCCTATCTTTCGTTTCCGTTCGACCATCCCCTTTATCAGGCCCAGAATACGGTGGCCGAAGCCGATGCATTGTTCGTGCTCGACGTGGAAGTGCCGTGGGCGGAGGGTCGCAACGTGGCGCCGCCGGCGGACGCTTATATTGCGGCGGCCGGCTTCGATCCCGCCAACTTGCGGGTGCCGACGTTCGAGTTCACCGCCAACTTGCGCATCTCCGCCGATCCCCTGGCCACCATCCAGGCCATTACAGCGGCAGCCAAGGCGCTGCTCACCGATGACGACAGGGCGCGCATCAAGGCCCGCTCTGAAAAACTGGCGGTGGCATCGGCCAAGCGCATCGCCGATTTGATCACCGAAGCGGAAAGCCACAAGAACGACACGCCCATCGATCCCTTGTGGCTCTCCTATCAGATCAGCCTGGCCATCGATGACAACTGCGTCGTCCTCGACGACACTTTGGGACCGGCACGCTTTAACGAATATCTGCGCTGCTCCAAACCGCTGTCCTATATCCGCAATCCGGGATCGTCGGGCGGCTGGGGTCCGGGCGCGGCGTTCGGCGCCAAGATGGGCGCGCCGGACAAAGATATGGTCTGCGTCACCGGCGACGGCTTCTATCAGTTCGGAACGCCGCAGCCGGCGATTTGGGCGGCCGCCCATTACGGCGCACCGTTCCTGACCATTGTCTACACCAACCGCTCCTACACCACCGGCACATTGGCGGTTCAAAATGCCTTCGGCGAGGATAGCTATGCGAGCCAATCGGGCTATGAAGGCGGCTATTTCGATCCGCCCATCGATTTCGCCGCCGAAGCCGCCGCGGCCGGCGCCTATGGCGAAAACGTCGATGACCCGGCGGAAGTGGGACCGGCGATCAAGCGCGGCCTCGAACAAATCCGCGCCGGCAAACCGGCGGTGATATCGGTCTGGCTGAAGCGGCTGATCGACGGCGGTTAAGAACCCGCTGCTGGCTTGGCTGGGCGCACCCAGCGAAGCCAGCGGCCGGCGCTCTTATATTAGAGGTTATTGAGGATACTTAAGGCCGTTCCCGAGAAGATCATGTCCTTTTCCGCCTCGGGAATATGCAGCGCCTCGATCGAGGTCACCGATTTTTCGATGGAACCCAACAGGTGCGGATAATCGCTGCCCATGGCCATGTGATCGGTGCCCACCAGATCGCGCAGCATGCCCAAATTGTGGGGGCTGAAGGTGACCGTGTCGTAATAGAGCTTCTTTAAATAGACGCTCGGCAATTCGTCGATATTCTCCTGGCATTCGGCGAAATCCCGATAGCCGGTATCGAGGCGCTCCATCAGCCACGGCACGGCGCCGCCGGCGTGACCCAAAAGCCATTTGATATCGGGCAGGTCCTTCAAGACGCCGGAATAGCAAAGCCGGGCGGCGGCCAGCGTCGTATCGGCGGTGAAGCCCAAGATCGGCCCCAGCACATATTCCGTATAGGCTTCGGCGTTGCCGGGCAGCATCGGGTGAATGAAAATGCACAGCTTGCGCCGGTTGGCTTCTTCCAGGAACGGCCGGTACTGGGGCGCGGTCAGGGGCCGCCCCTGGATGTTGGAAAGCAGCACGACGCCATTCATTTTCAAATCATCCATGGCGCGCTCCAATTCGGTGAGCGCCGCGTCTGGATCATCCATGGGGATCGAGGCGAAGGTCTTGAAGCGCGTGGGGTAACGGGCCACCAGCTCGGCGTAGGAATCGTTGACCATGCGGGCGATGCCGGCCTGTTCCTCGGGCGCCGCGAAAAAAACGTTCGGCGTCGATAGGGATATTACTTCCACATCGATGCCCACCCGGTCCATATCCTCGATACGTTTTTCCGGGTCCGTCATCGGCGGCGTGATGCCGAAAAAGCGGGCGCCCTGATATTGGATGATGGTGCGCCCCACCGGGTCCATGGCAAAGTTGAATTCACCGCCGCTGTTACGGACCGCATCGAAAAAAGTGTCGGGGTAATAATGGGTGTGCAGATCGTAACGCATTTTTGTTCCTCCCAGGGGACAGAGTTAACCTGAGATAATAGGTATTGGGTTTTGCCGGGCAAGGCTATTCGGGATTTGCGGAAATCGGGGCTTGCCGAACCCTTGGCACCGGATATCATTGCCGGTACCGGGTTTGAATGAGGAGTGACGAAAATATGGATGTGAGCGGAATTGCGGCGATTGTGACCGGCGGCGCGTCGGGTCTTGGCGAGGCGACGGCGAAGGATTTGGCCGAAAAAGGCGCTCAGGTGTCGATCTTCGATCTCAACGAAGACAAGGGCAACCAGGTGGCCGCCGGCATTGGCGGCGATTTTTATCAATGCGATGTCGCCAGCGAAGCCTCCGTACAAGGCGCCCTCGATGCCGCCAAGGAAAAGAACGGCGCCGCCCGCATCCTGATCAATTGCGCCGGCATCGCCGCGGGCAACCGCATTGTCGGGCGCGACGGGCCCCATTCGCTGGAGCTTTACACCAAAATTATCACCGTCAATCTGATCGGCACCTTCAACGCGACCCGCCTGTTCGCGGTTGACGCCTCGGCCGCCGAGCCGCTCAACGACGATGGCGAGCGCGGCGTGGTGGTGATGACCGCCTCGGTCGCCGCTTATGAGGGCCAGATCGGCCAGGTTGCCTATGCGGCATCGAAGGGCGGCATCGTCGGCATGACCATGCCCATCGCCCGCGATCTATCCAGCCGGGGCGTGCGTGTCTGCACCATCGCACCGGGGGTTTTGTTGACGCCGCTGGCGGACGGATTGCCGGAAGAAGCCCTGGACGCCCTCAACGCATCGGTGCCGTTCCCGCAACGTATGGGCCATGCATCCGAATATGCGCAGCTGGCGCTGCATATCTGCGAGAACGGATATTTGAATGGCGAGACCATCCGCATCGACGGCGCCCTGCGCATGGCGCCGCGCTGACCGATCAGTAAGGCGTCACCGTTTCGCGGCCCAATGGGTCCACATGGACCTGCTCGGACGTCATATCGCCGCCCTTAACGAGACGCTCCTGCAGCCAGTCGGCGATGGCGTTGTGCGGGTTTTTGCCCGCCGCCACCGACGTTGCCTGCCACAATCCATGGCGGGCGCCCTCATAGACGATAAGCTTTTTGGGGGATTTGATGCGCTCCATCAGATCATAGGTGTGCTGAATCGGACTTAGCTCATCATCGCTGCCGGCGACGGTCAACACGTCGGCGGTGATAGCGCCGACGATGGAGCGAAGATCGATGGTCTTGCAGAACTCATCGAATTCCGCCTCGTCGGTATAGCCGGCCATATACATGAAGCGCATCTTGAAGGTGGGCGAGGCCTGATTGAAGATGGTGTTGCAGCCGGGCTCCTGGCAGACGGCGGCGAGCACGCAGGCTTTCATCCGCTCGCCTAAGGCGGCGGCGGCAACGGCGCCGAAATAACTGCCAAAACTGGTGCCCCGGAAACCGAGCCGGTCACTGTCGATTTCGGCGCGCGCTTCCAGCCAGTCATAGGCGGCACTGACCGCATCGCCATGGTTGAACGCCGTTACCAAAACCCGGCGGGAAAAGCATTCCCCCTGCCCCGGCCCGTCGAGGCCCAAAACCGCAATGCCCCGTTCCAGCGCCTTGTCGCCATAAATGGCCACCGCCGTTTCCTTGCAGCCATCCATACCCTGCGAGGTGACGATGCAGGGGAAGGATTCGCCGCCTTTGGCCTCGCGCGGCAGATGTAAGTAGGCGGGCAGGAACTGATCGCCGAACGGAATTTCCACCCGCTCGATGGGGCGGTCGGCGAACTCGATGAACTTATCGAAGCATGCGTTCATCTTCACTTCCATTTCCAAAAGCGCCTCGGTGGCCGAATGGATGGGCCAGCGCGCCGTCGCCCATAAAAGCGAGGCAATGAAATAGCTTTCCCGCGCCGAGACCCGGTTGCCGGCATCCTCGGCCGCCTTGGCCTTGGCTTCCCGGCGGCGGGCTTGGGTAACGAATTCGCGGTCGATATCGGCGTATTTCTGGATGCGGGCGGCGGTGGCGCGGAACTCGGCCATCGCCTCAACCCCGCCGGGCGCGCTCATATAGACGACGCGCGCCTGATCCCATTCGACGCCGACGGTACCGATAACCGTATCGATCAGCCAGCGTTGCTCTTCATAGCGGCGCACACTGGGCGCATCTTGGTCAGCCATGCTCTTTTCCCCCAAATTACATTTTCAACAATTTCTTGGCATTGCCGCTCAACAGCTTGATGCGGTCTTCGCGCCCCAATGGCACCTGTTCCATCCAGGCTGTGCCCGGCGCGTTCTCGATATAGGGCCAGTCGACGGAGAACAGAATGCGGTCGGCGCCCATTTCCATAACGCTGCACAAAAGCGCCGCATCGGAAAAGTTGCCGCTGGTGGTGACGTGGAAATGCTCGCAGAAAATTTCCTTGAAGGGCAGCGTCTTGGCTTTTGGCCCGCCCATCCGGGTCATGGTGTGATTGATGCGCCAGAGAAGAAACGGCAAGCCCTCGCCCATATGGCCGAGAATGATTTTAAGCTTGGGATATTTATCGAACACGCCGCTCAACACCAGGCGCAGGCCCGCCGTCGCGGTCTCCATGGTGAAGCCCCAGCCGGGGCCGAGGATAACCGGATATTCCTCGGCATAGTCTTTGAGATAGATATCCACCAGCGTCGGGTGCGGCGGCGCCGGATGCACATAGATGGGCACGTCCAAGGCCTCGGCGCGCTCGAAGATCGGCCAGAAGCGCTTGTCGTCGATGAAGGTCAGCTCGGTCAGCCCATGCACCATGGCGCCTTTGAAGCCGTATTCGTTGACGCAGCGTTCCAGCTCGTCGGCGGAGGCCTTGGCATCGGGGGTAGGCAAGGTGGCGAACGCGGAAAACCGGTCGGGCTTGGTTTTCACAAACGCGGCGAGCCGGTCATTGACGTTGGTGGCCAGCGCGACGCCGGCCTCAGACCCGAACGCCTGGGCGCCGGGCGGACAATGGGAGAGGACCTGGATATCGATGCCGGCTGCATCCATTTCCTTGATGCGCACATCTGACAGGTCCGACAATCGTTCGCGGAACGGGTTGTGGCCGCCGCCCATCAATCCGTCCACTTCCGCATCCAGATAATGTT
>CAUZTZ010000185.1:0-8259 GCA_963582805.1 Alphaproteobacteria bacterium | reverse complement strand
ACCGCCGGCGCCCAAATGCGATCCGGCCTGATGGTATAGAGACGCTATCATGGATGCCCCGACGCGCCGCAGCCACATCAAAACCACGCCCAATCCGGATGAGCGTCTCGATTACGTGATTACCTTGACCGGAACCCTTGGGATTAGGGCAGCCGCGGGCTCGTGCCAAATCAGCGTCCGCTACATCCCCGATAAACTAATCATTTCGCAGGCGTCGTTCGCCGCGTATTTGCAGGCCGTCGGCGAAATGGAATGGGCCAATCTTGAAGAGGCAGCGACGGCGATGCTTGAGGATATGGGCAACGAAGTGGTTGCCCGCTGGATGCAGCTCAAGGCGGCGTCAAGCAAGGACGGCGGCGGCGGCGCGGCAACCTCGAGCCATCAGATCGTGCTGGAGGACAAGCAGCCGCAATGGGACAACGCGCCGCTGCTGGCCCGTCTGGCGGCAATTTGAGGCCAGGCGGCGGTAGCTATGCCCGATGAGCATGGCGCATGCGACATGCGACACCCGGAATCAGCATGTACATAATCGTCATTTATACCCATTTATGTACATTTTTGGACACGTTGGCAGTGCCGGGCACGGTTTTAATCAGAAATCCGAGGCTAAGCCATGCGGGTGCCGCATAGGGAGCGGTGATATATTAGGATTTATTTTGGCGCCGGTGGCGTTCCTGGCCCAGCTCGTCCAGCACCTGTTGTTCGCTGCGGGCGCGCTCGGTGTCTTCGATTTCGTCGCGCGCCTCCTTGGCAATTTCAAAGACCTTCAATTCCTTGAATTCTTCCCGCATCTCTTCCTGGGCAACGGCAATTTTTTCCTCGAACTCGGTCGTCGCCTCCTTTATTTGCTGGCGCCGGGCGATGGCCGCGGCCGCATAGGGCCCATATAAAAACCCGGCTTCCTCGGGCGATTGCTGGGCCGCATTCTGCTCGGATACGATTTCCACTTCCAGATTTTCAGCCCGCTGTTCAAGCTCCTGAACCTCGCCCAGAAGCGCACCCAGATCGCGGCGTTTTTCATCGACGATATATTTGTGCAGCCGGACAATCGCTTTCAGATCCTTGGCCATCGGCTAGCCCTCCGGCGCATAGTTCATATCGAGCGCCTCGGCGAGGCTGCGGTAACATTCTTCCAAACCGCTTTGTTCGCCCTTGGTCTGGCGCAAAAAAGCCTCGATGGCGGGATTATAATGGATGGCTTCGTCGACGTGATGGTCCGAGCCTTGCCGGTAAGCGCCGAGGCGGATCAATTCGGACATATCGTCATAGACGGATACGAGCTGGCGGCCACGATTGATGATGTCGTTTTGGGCGCCGGTGTTGCAATCGGGCATGGTCCTGGAAACGCTGCGCAGGATGTTGACGGCGGGGAAGCGGCCGCGCTCGGCGATGGCCCGGTCGAGCACAACATGCCCGTCCAGAATGCCGCGGACCGCATCGGCCACCGGCTCGTTATGATCATCGCCCTCGACCAGGACGGTGAACAGACCGGTGATGCTGCCCTGCCCGGCGATGCCGGGACCCGCCCGTTCTAGCAGTCTCGGCAGTTCGGCGAACACGGCCGGCGTATAGCCGCGCGTCGCCGGCGGCTCGCCGGCGGACAAACTGATTTCCCGCTGTGCCATGGCAAACCGGGTCACACTGTCCATCAGGCATAGAACGTCGCGGTCGGTATCGCGGAAATATTCGGAAACCGCCATGGTCATATAGGCCGCCTGGCGCCGGACCAGGGCCGGCTCGTCCGATGTGGCGACAACCACAACGCTGCGCTTGAGACCTTCCTCGCCAAGATCGTCCTCGATGAATTCCCTGGCTTCGCGGCCGCGCTCGCCGATCAGTCCGATGACGCTGACATCGGCGTTGGTATGGCGCGCCATCATCGACAGCATGGTGGATTTGCCGACGCCCGATCCGGCGAAAATTCCCATGCGCTGCCCTTTGCAGACGGTCAGGAAGGCGTTCATTACGCGCACGCCGAGATCGACCTTGCCGCCGACGCGGGTGCGCTTGTGGGCGGGCGGCGGATTGTTTTGAATGGCGTACGGCGCCGGCCCGACGGGCAACGGCCCCTTGTCGTCCAGGGGCCGGCCAAAGGCGTCAATCACGCGCCCCAGCCAGCCGGCATCGGGAAATATTACCGGCTCGGAAGTTCCGATCTCCACGCGGCAGCCAAGGCCGATGCCTTCCAACGTTCCGAAGGGCATCACCAGAGCGCTGGTCTCGGAAAATCCGACCACTTCGCAAACCACATGGCGGCCGGTGCGCGCCTCGATGGTACAATGATCGCCAATCGACAGGCGGCCCTCGACGCCATTGATTTCCACCAGCATGCCGAGGATCGAAGTCACCCGGCCATAGACATGGAAGTCGGGCAATCGTTTGATTTCATTGAGAATATTTTCGACGATGTTGGACATTGCCGTTTCTTGATCCGAGCCCACAAACTTTGTTGCTTTGTTATAACCGATTTTCGCCGCAACGGTTTAAGGATTGGTTACTGGCGCATGATATTTTGGCGAAAAATCATGGCCAACCGGTTGGCCGGCGGGTGGGCCGAAATGCCGGATTTGTATATTTTGCCTGCCGGGCTTTGCGAATCAGAGGGCGATGTTTTGCGATGTCACCAAATTGTTATGCAAATTAATTCGCCGACCGACACTCTAAGCTATTGATATTTCACGGTTGAATGTGCACATTTAAGTTTGAATTGGAAAACTTGCAACAACCCGACTAGCCATTTATGTTAACCATTGGTTAGCTTAGGCCCAAGTCTAGAGAAAGGTAAGCCATGCGTGTCCTTCTCGTGGAAGACGATCCCACCACGTCACAAAGCATCGAGATGATGTTGTCATCGGCCAATATGGTGATCGATGTAACCGATCTTGGCGAAGACGGGTTGGAAATCGGCAAGTTGTATGATTACGACATAATTATTCTTGATCTCATGCTGCCCGATATTGATGGCTATGAGGTATTGCGGCGCCTTCGCAATTCCAAGGTGGAAACGCCTGTCTTGATCCTATCGGGGCTGACCGAATCGGAAAACAAGGTCAAGGGGCTCGGCACCGGCGCCGATGACTATCTGACCAAGCCATTCGATAAAGACGAATTGATTGCGCGCATACTTGCCATTGTGCGGCGCTCCAAGGGACATTCCGACTCGATCATTCGTTGCGGCAAGCTCGCCGTCAATCTGGATGCGCATACCGTCGAAGTGGATGACAAACCCGTCCATCTGACCGGTAAGGAATATGGAATTCTCGAGCTGTTAGCACTTCGCAAGAGCACCACCCTGACCAAGGAAATGTTCTTGAACCATCTCTACAACGGTATTGATGAGCCGGAGCTGAAAATTATCGATGTGTTCGTCTGCAAGCTGCGGAAAAAATTGTCCAAGGCCTGCGAGGATGAAATTTACATCCACACGGTTTGGGGCCGAGGCTATGTTTTGAGAGAGCCGGAAGAAGATGCCGGGAAGGCGAAAAAACCGGCGCGCGAAAAGGCAAGCGCCTAGCTCTCTACGACTTCTGTTGCATTTGATTTGGGAACCGGTGCGTGGGCCGGGATTGTCGTGTTGCGCTGTCTGTTAGGATGCAAAGGCGGCTACAGCGGGATGTTCCATAAACGCTGATGGACCGGATACCTTGCCGGAAACCTCATAGACGCCGCGCAATTTCGGTATCGGCTGAAACAAATCCGATATTCCAAGAACGGTCTCGGCGCCGCCAAGAAACAACAATCCATCGGGCGGCATGCATTCGGCAATTCGCGCCAATATCTGGGCCTTGGTTTCCTGGTCAAAATAAATCAAAACATTGCGGCAAAACACGATGTCAAACTGGCCGAGGGCCGCGAAGCTATCCAAAAGATTGAATTCCCGGTATTTGACCATCGAGCGCAAATCGGCTTTCACCCGCCAGTGCTCGTCTTCTTTGTCAAAATATTTAACCAGATTTTGAACCGGCAATCCGCGCTGAACCTCGAACTGGGTGTAGAGCCCGTTTTCGGCCTTATCCAATATTTCGGTGGAAATATCTGTTCCCAGTATTTCGATGTTCCAGCCGGCAAGCTTGGGAGCAAGATCGTTAAGGGTCATCGCCAGCGAATAAGGCTCCTGCCCGCTGGAAGCGGCCGCGCACCAAATTTTAATTTTGTGCGTGGCTTGGCGCGCGTCCAAATAGTAAGGCATCGTCGCCTCACGAAATATTTCGAACGGTTTAATGTCTCTGAAAAAGAACGACTCGTTCGTGGTCATCGCCTCAATGATCGCCTTTTTGACCTCGGGGCTGGTTCCACTTTTTGCGCGGACGACCAATTCCTCGATGCCGTCCACCGATAGCTTCCGCGCGACGGGAATCAAGCGGCTTTCGAGCAGATAGGATTTCTCCTCTGTCAGTACGAGGCCCGATTCACGCTTTAGCATTTCCTGTAGAAAATTGAATTCGTCCGGGGACATTAGATGCCTTTATCCATAAACTCAGCAACGTAGGGCGCAAGTTCATCGATTGGCAGCACGGCGGTGCACAGCCCCGCGGAAGCAACGGCGCCCGGCATACCCCAAACCACACTTGTGGCTTCATCCTGGGCGATAATCGTTCCGCCGGCGGCGACGATATCTTCGCCGCCCTTCATGCCGTCATATCCCATACCGGTCAAAATGACGACAAGTACGTTGGATCCGTATAGCTCGGCAACGCTTCTAAGCATCGGGTTTACGGCTGGACGGCAGTAATTTTCCGGAGGTCCCTGATTGAGGGTGATTTTCTTTGCGGCATCAACTTCCTCGACCCGCATATGATAGTCGCCCGGCGCAACATATATATGCCCGGCCCGAAGAAGCTCGCCATCCTGGGCCTCGTCGGCGGGCAACCCGGCCGATTTGGACAAATGCTGTGCCAGGATTTTGGTAAAATTCGGCGGCATATGTTGTGTTATCAGCGCCGGTACCGGCAGCTTGCCATTCAGGCCCTTGAAGAATGTAAACAACGCTTGCGGGCCGCCCGTAGAGGAGCCGACCACGAGAATACGCGGCTTCGACCTTACCGCCGCCTGCGGGCGCAAGACAATTTCCGCGGTCGGAATTATCTTCGGATGGGCCGCCGATGCGGGTTGCGGCGCGCGGCCGAGTTTGCCCGGCGCAAGATTTTTGATTTTCTCCAGCAGTTCATGCTGAAAATCTTTGCCGCCTGTCATTTCGCGCGATGACGATGGTTTGGTAATATAGTCCGCCGCGCCAGCTTCAAGCGCCCGCAAACTGATTTCAGCATTTTTCATGGTCAAGGTGGACGCCATGATCACCTTGATTTTGGGATATTTTTCCAAAATCTGCGGCAATGCGGTCAAACCGTCCATCACCGGCATTTCAATATCCAGCACGACGATATCAACATCGCCCCTATCGACGCGTTTCACCGCCAGCAATCCATTTGCTACGGTATCGACGACAGCGACATTCGGATCGTTGGATATCATCTTGGAAATCAAGCCGCGAACGACCGCAGAGTCGTCAACGATCAAAACATTGATAATGGGGTTATTACTATTCAATTTATCTTACCCGACACACTCAATTGCATCAGCGAAGCCAGCCAATGAATGAGAATAAATTCTAACGCCGTTACAGAAGACCGACTTGAGCAAACTTGGTCTGTATTATTTCGCCGTCGAACGGCTTCATAATGTATTCATTTGCTCCCGCTTCCATGGCTTCCTGGATATGGTTGACGTCGTTTTCAGTTGTACAGAACACGACCACGGGGCCATCGCCACCCGGTAATTTGCGGAGATTTTTGAGGAATTCTATCCCATCCATCACAGGCATGTTCCAATCAAGCAGAACGGCATCGGGCATTTTATTTTCGCATACATTCAACGCCACCTGACCGTCCTCGGCTTCGACGGTTTCAAAATCCAACTCTTGCAGGATTTTTTTGGCGACCATTCGTATGACCTTTGAATCGTCTACAATTAAACAGGATTTCATGGCTTTTCGTTTGACCTTTTCGATTTCAATTCAGATCAAGCCGCCCCGGACAAAGGGTTAAGGACGGCACGCATTAAAGGCGATTGACGGCAATGTCTACTAAATTCCGTTACTCTACGACGATCATGAATCGTCCGCGGACCGAACCACGTGGGACAATGATTCAACCAATGCGTCGCGGTCATATTTTGACACATAATCGCTAAATCCGACTTCACGCCCGAGTTCGAAATCCTGCTCCGATGCCCGTGACGAAAGCGCTACCAGCGGCGTGTCCTGCCAGGATCCCTCACCGCGCACGGTGCGCGCGAATTCAAATCCGTCCATATCGGGCATTTCGATATCGCTGACGATAATATCGAACTTGTCACCCTTTTCCCTGAGATCAAGCGCTTCTTGCGCGCGCTCGGCGGTTACCACATCGTATCCGGCGACGGAAAGAAGCGGCGTCATCATGTTACGGAAGAAGGAGCTGTCATCGACCAGCAACAATTTACGCCGCCGACCCAACAAGGCGCTGCTTTCCCTGGCGCTCCCGTTAAACCAATCTGAAAACCCTTTGGTCAGATAGTAACCGGCATCGATGATATCGGTCGCCTTGCCGTTGATTACGGCGCTACCGACCAATCCGTCAGTGCTTGAGGGCAATTCCACGTTCACGTCTTCTTCGACAATATCGATGATCTCTTCGACGACCAGACCCATGGAACGGTCTTTGTCGGTGAACACGAGTATCGACTGCATACCCTCCGACTTCCATTCGTAGTCTTCATTGTAGGGGATCAGCGGCATCAATTGCCCACGATACTGCACGACGCGCTGGGCGTTGGAATATTCGACGGTGGAAAGATCGATTTCCTCCAACCGCGCGACTAGGGCCAGCGGAACCGCTTTCAGCGATTCGCCGCCCGATTTGAATACCAACATGGCCTGGCGATCACTGTTTGCCGCCGTTTCGGCAACCACCGAACTCTCGGCCTTGGCGGCGCCCATCGTCATCTCACCTGTGGCCGTTGCGATACCGCTGGGATCCAAAATCATGATCACGCTGCCATCGCCGAGTATGGTGTTCCCGGAAAACAGATTGATGTCGCGCAAAATCGGCGCGACCGGTTTGACAACAATTTCCTCGGTATCAAACACGCGGTCGACGATAATGCCGAAGGTATAATTGCCGACCTGGCTGACAATGATAAATGCCTCGTCATCGGGACCATGCTCGGTGGCGCCATCCAAATTGAGCAGCGACGATAGCTGCACCAAAGGCAGCAACCGGTTACGAAGGCGTAATACCGGCGCATTGTTGATCATCTCGATGGCATTCTCGGAATGGGCCGAGGCGCGGACCAATTCCAATACGCTGATTTGCGGAATGGCGAACCTTTGATTGGTGCATTCGACAATTAGCGCCGATACAATGGCCAGGGTTAGCGGGATTTTGATGGTGAAGGTGGAACCCTTGCCCACGATCGAGGTCAATTCAATGGTGCCGCCGATTTTTTCAATGTTCGTGCGGACAACATCCATGCCGACGCCGCGCCCACTTACGCTGGTCACTTTTTCGGCAGTCGAGAACCCGGCGTTGAAGATGAACTGCTGAATCTGCTGATCCTGCATGCCTTCCAATTCTTCTTCGGTGGCCAATCCATTTTCGACGATTTTGGCCTTGATGCGGTCCATATTCAGGCCGCGGCCATCATCGGCGATTTCAATGACAATGTGCCCACCCTCATGGAAGGCCTGCAAAAGAACGACCCCGGTCTCGGGTTTTCCAATCTGCAGGCGCTCGGCCGGGGTTTCCAACCCATGATCAGCCGAATTGCGGACCATGTGGGTCAACGGATCCTTGATCAGCTCCAACACCTGGCGGTCCAGCTCGGTTTCGGCGCCAACCATTTGGAGATCAATTTTCTTGCTGGCTTCCAAGGCCAGATCACGAACGATGCGGGGCAATTTGGCCCAGGCGTTGCCGATGGGCTGCATGCGGGTCTTCATCACACCTTCTTGAAGATCCGACGTTATGTGGCTAAGGCGCTGAAACGGCACGTTGAACTCGCTGTCTTCGCGGCCACGGACCATCTGGTTGAGCGCGTTTCGGGTCAGAACCAACTCGCTGACCAAAGTCATGAGATTTTCCAACAGATCGACGTTCACCCGGATCGTCTGCTGTGCGATCGCCGATTCCTTGGTACCGTTTTCATCTGCCGGAGACGGCGCCGTCTTTTTCACTTCCACCGGTAATGACGCTTTTGCCTCAACGCCGGATTCTTCCGTAC
>CAUZTZ010000184.1:0-8266 GCA_963582805.1 Alphaproteobacteria bacterium | reverse complement strand
TACCGGGTCACACCAATGGATAATGCTTCGGCGGCAACCTTTTCGCTGCCCTTGGCGGTGATCAGCACAATCGGCAAATCGGGGGTGGATTTGAGCAGGGACCGGGCCACCTCAAGACCATCGATATCGGGCAACAGGTAATCCAGAAGGACGATGTCAAAGGGCTGCTTTTTGGCTTTCTGCTTTTTAAATGTTTTCAGGCCGTCCTTGCCGGTGGCGGCGGTTTCCACATGGAAACCCCTTGCGGTCAGAATTACGGAGCATAATTCCGCCACGTCCCCATCGTCTTCGATATAGAGTATCCGCCGATCAGTCATATCGGTAAATTATTCGATCCCTCGGGCAGCGCAGACTACTTGATATTAATTATCATTATATATTGGCATTGGTCTCTGGAAAACCAACTATTCTCGTCTCAAGGTGGAAAATTCCTGAATCCACTATGCAAATTGAATATTTCCAAACGAAGGGTATAATCGGCGGCAACGAATTTTAAGCTGGGAGGACGCCATGGGCGGCGTGCACGATATCGGCGGCTTGCCCGCCGGGCCGATGATCATCGAAGACCATGAAATGGAACCCTGGTTCAAGTTGTTGAACGCGGTTGCCGGCGCCATGCGTTCGCGCGGCCATTCCACCCTCCACGAAATGCGGCGCTGCCTCGAAAGCCTGCCGCAGGGGGTCTATGACCGGGGCTATGCCGAGCGCTGGTCCGAGGCGGTTTGCGATCTGTTGGAGGAAAAAGGGCTTTTGACCAAGGCCGAGGTGCTCGAGCGCATCGCCGAAATGCGGGCGGCGGGGAGCGGCAAGTCATGAGCGGCGAGCCCCTCACGGATCCCATCTTCAAGACCGGCGATCAGGTTCGCATTCACGATTCCAACCCGCCCGGCCACCGCCGGACGCCGGACTATATCAAGGGCAAGACCGGTATTATCGAGCGCTATTGCGGCGCCTTCGTGAACCCGGAAGAAAGCGCCTACGGCTTCGACGGATTGCCGATGAAGCATCTCTACCGGGTGCGCTTCGATCAGACCCATATTTGGGACAACTACGATGGTAACGCCAGCGACACGCTGGATTTGGAAATGTACGAACACTGGCTGAGGCCCGCCGGCGGGGGCGCGCCGGAACCAAGAAAGGCGATCATCCAATGAGCGATAAACCGGCAGAGCTGAACGCGCATGGCCACGAATTGCTGGCTTGGTCCGATGACAGCCGTCACGATGTGAACGAAGACGATCACTATGTGCTGATGGCCGATGCGATCCGCGATCTATTGATCGAAAAGGACGTCATCAAGGCCGGCGATGTGCGCGAACAGTTGGAGTTTATGGATTCCCGCTCCGAAGATATGGGCGCCCGGATCATCGCCCGCGCCTGGGCGAACCCGGGTTTCAAGGAACGCCTGCTCGCCGACGGCACCAAGGCTATTCAGGAATTCGATATTCCGATGCTGGACGCCGAACTGGTGGTGGTCGAAAACACCAGCGATGTTCACAATATGGTGGTCTGCACGCTTTGCTCCTGTTATCCGCGCACCATCCTCGGCATGCCGCCCGATTGGTATAAAAGCAAAACCTACCGGTCCCGCTCGGTCAACGAGCCGCGCGCCGTGCTGAAGGAATTCGGCACCGATCTGGCCGACGACGTCGCCGTCCGGGTGCACGACAGCAACGCCGACATGCGCTATCTGGTATTGCCGGTGCGCCCCGAAGGCACCGATGGCTGGAGCGAGCCGGACCTGGCCAAACTGGTCAGCCGCGATTCGATGATCGGCGTCAGCCCGGCACGGGAGCCAGAAGCCTAGCGGGACGCTTTCCAGGTGTTGTATTCGGCGCGCATACAATTGGCGCAAGGCCGGTAACCGGCCTGGGTGGCGGTGTGCTGATCGGCAAAGAACACCCGGTGGCTGACATAGTGGCCCCTGGCGATCCAGCGAAGCGCGCCGGCGCAATCCAGCCGTCCATATATCTTTGATTTCCGGTGCCCGCCGAGGGTGCCCTTGATGGGGCTCTCGTAAGCCTGCCCGCTTGCATCGATCAGCGCGTAGGATTTTTGCGCGTTAGTAATAGAACCCACCCATGTCGGTGACCACCGTCTGGCCGCTCATGGCGTCAGAATCCTTACAGGCCAGGAACACCAAGGTGCCCGCCAAATCATCGGCGCGCAAGTGGCTTTGGAGGGCGCGGGAGCCAACGATGCGGGCCTCGCGCTCAGGGTCGGCGGCAAACTCGGCCTCGTTGAGGCGGGACGTGATGGCGCCGTAGGCGAGGGAGTTGACGCGGATGCCGAACGGCCCCAATTCTTGCGCCAAGGACCGGGTCATGGCCAAGATACCGCCCTTCGCCGTGGTGTAATGCAGCCGGTTTGGCAAACCCACCATATTGGTGGTCGATCCAATATTAATGATCTTGCCGTAGCCGCGCTCTTTCATGGGGGCTACCACTGCCTTGGTGCAGATAAAGGGCCCGCGCAAATTGACCGCCATGAAGCGGTCCCAATCGGCCACCGATAATTCGGTCACCGGCACCGGCGGAATGTTCGAGCCGAGCGCCGCGTTGTTGACCAGAATATCCACCTGACCGAAGGCGGCTATGGTATCGCCGACCATCGCCCGGACCTGGGTTTCATCGGAAACGTCGGTGGTCAGGGGAAGCGCCCGCCCGCCCGCCGCTTCGATCTCGGCGGCCAGTTGTTTGGTATCGTCGACATCGGCGAGGGCGACCGCCGCGCCTTCGGCGGCCAGGGCGCGCGCAAATTCGGCGCCCAGCGCGGCGCGCATCCCGGGTGCGGCGCCGGTGACAATGGCTACCCGATTATCAAGTCTGCCCATGATCGCTCTCCATATGTGCCTTGCGGTATATTTATAATAATCAGCAACAACCCGGCGTCGCAAGGCGGTGCTGGACCCGGGGCTGGACTAGGCTTATTTAATACCGGAAACTAATTTGGGAGGATAGATCATGGCGGACCATTTACCGGGCAAGGAATTTTATATCGTCGACACGCGCCTCAAAGACGGCGTTTCGCCAGACGAGATGATGAAGTTGTTGCCCGATCATCTTGCCTACCAGATCGAGATAGAAAAGAACGGCACGTTGTTCGGCGCCGGGCCGGTGGACGGCGAAGACGGCGCAAGGGTGGGCGGCATGATCGTCTACCGGGCGGCCAGTTTTGAAGAAGCGCGCGCCATCGCCGATGCTGATCCCATGCACGCCCGAGGCATGCGCAGCTACAGCATCAACAAATGGACCCTCAACGAAGGCGGCTTTACGCTCTCCTTCACCTATTCGGACCGCTCATCCGAGATCGAATGATGTTTTGACATGCCGTTTGCATACACCATAGATGCGGACATCAATTGCGTGCTCATAAAGCATACCGAACCGTTCGCAATGGAAGAAATTAATGACCAATTTCAATTGCTGTTCGTTGATCCCAAATTTGGCGGTGACACCAATTTGCTGCGCGATTGCTCAGGCGCGGCGCTGCCCGCCGATTGGACCTGGGAGCGCATGACCACAACCACCAAGGAGCGGATGGAAGTCTTCAACGAGAATTTGGGCCGCTGCAAATTGGCCTGGGTGGTCAAGGACGGCACGGACTTTGCCAAAATCCATCAATATTCGGTGTCGGACCGATTTGGCCAGCACGACGTCGAGCGCCGGACGTTTGCCGATATTGGCGAAGCCCGCCAGTGGCTGGACATACCGGACGACTACGTGATCAGCTTCCCTGATTAACCGCGCCGGCCAGGTTGGCAATGACTTCTTCCATATCGGCCAGGGCCTCGGTGCGCGGGCCGACGGCGATGTGCGGGCTTAAGACCACGTTTGGATAATCCCTTAACGGCTCGTCGCCGGTGAGCGGCTCGGAATATTGGACATCGAAGCCGGCGCCGCCGAGGCGCCCGGAATCCAGCGCCCCGATCAGCGCGTCCCGATCGACGATATGGGCGCGCGATGCGTTGATCAAAATGGCGCCATCCTTCATGCGTGCAAACGCGCTCCTATCGACCATGCCCCGGGTGGCGTCGTTCAGGGGCACATGGATGGAGACGAAATCGGCGGCGGCGAACAAATCGCCGAAGGAAACATATTCAGCGTTCCATTCGGCTTCCACTTCGGGCGGCAATTGCCGTCTTTGATGGTAAAGGATATTCATGCCCATGGCCTTGGCCCGGCTTGCCACCTCGCGCCCGACTTCGCCGAGGCCCAGGGCGCCGAGGGTGGAGCCTTGCAGATTTTTGAGCCCCGTCACCCGCGCCCAGTTGCCCCCCGAAATATGATCGGTGTCGAACATGGCCGGCTTATAGCCAAGGGCTTCGAGGGACGCGAAATCCAGGGCGCCGTTGGTCTCGCAGATCTTGCGGCCCACCGCCAACATCAGGGCTATGACATGTTCGCCGACGACGCCGTTGATGCGGCGCCGGAAGATCGGCGTCTTAACTCCAGCGCCGGCGCAGGCCTGCAAATCGATATTGCGCGTATCCAGCCCGAAATTCTGCACGACTTTTAATTTGGGCGCCAAGGCCAGCTCTTCAGCTCCGATCTCGAGCGCCTCGGTAACCACCGCGTCGGCGTCCGGCAATGCGGCGCGCAAGGCGTCTTGGTCCGGGACCATGCGCACTTCGGCGGGATAAAAATCGCCGCAGGCATTGCGTACGCCGGCAATCCAGCCATCCACATCGGAGATATCGCAGATAAGATAATCGGCCAGCGCCGCCGCCCTTGCCGGCACAACATTGGAGTCGAGCAGGCATTCGATAAAGCGCAGGATTTTATCATCTTCGACAACAACGACGGGCATGGTTTGGGTACCTCAATGGCAATTGAAATGGACCGCGATGAAAGCGTAATCTCCAGGAGCCGCAATTCAAGGACAAACCATCATGGCCCGCGTCAAACTGATCGAACCCGATAGCGATCCCGCCCTCGCCGAACTGGCCGGCACTATTCGCGGCCAACGGCGCGGCAGCTTTCTCAACATCTACAAAATCCTGCTGCAAAGCCCGGCCATGTGCGCCGCCTGGTTCGATTTCAACAACGCGGTCCGCTGGCAGACCGGGCTGGATGGCCGCCTCCGGGAAATACTCATCATCCGCATCGGCCACCTGAACGGCTCCGCATACACGCTGCGCCAGCATACGGGCGCCCTGGCTGAAGCCGAAGGCTTAAGCCCGGAAGCGTGCGACGGCTTGAAGTCCTGGCGGGGCACGGATTTCTTCAGCCCCGCCGAGCGCGCCGCCTTAGGATTTGCCGACGCCATGACCGAAGACATCACCGTCCCCGATCAGGTGTTCGAGCCTTTGCGCGATCATTTCGATGAGCCCCAAATCGTCGAGCTGGCCGTGCTGATCGGCAGCTACAACATGCACACAAGGGTGTTCATGGCGCTGCAAGCGGACTTGCAATAGGCCTTATGTGCCGTTCATGGATTTCCGGAACGGGCTGGCCGGATAGACGCCGAGAACGCGCACCTCATGGGAATAGAAATCCAGCTCTTCCAGGGCGAAGGCCAAGCCGGTGTCTTCGGGATGGCCATCCACCTCGGCATAAAATTGCGCCGCGACAAATCCGCCGCCGACCAGATAGCTTTCCAGCTTGGTCATGTTGATGCCGTTGGTGGCGAAACCGCCGAGGGCCTTATATAGCGCCGCCGGCACGTTGCGCACTCGAAAGACAAAGCTGGTGATCAAAACGCCGCTGCCGGGCTTGGCGATTTGCTTCTCCGCCGACATCACCAGAAAGCGCGTTGTGTTGTGCTCCGCATCCTCGATATTGGCGCGCAGGCTGTCGAGGCCGTAAATCTCCCCGGCCAGCGCTGAGGCGATGGCGGCGTGGGCCGGCTCGCCGCGCTCGGCGATATCGCGGGCGGCGGCGGCGGTATCCACATGCACCACCGCCTCCAGCCCCAATTCCTGGATCACGTCGCGGCATTGGTTGAGGGCGTGCACATGGCTGTGCACATGGCTGAGGGTGGCGATATCGGTGCCCTTGACCGCCAGCAGATGATGCTCCACCCGCTGGAAATGCTCACCAATGATATGAAGGCCGCTACCCGGCAACAGATGGTGGATATCGGCAACCCGGCCGGCCACCGAATTATCGATGGGAATCAGCGCCAGCGCGGCGGCGCCGCTTTCGACGGCGGCGAAGGTGTCCTCGAAGGTATGGCAGGGCAGGGTTTCCATATCGGCGTGCACATGGCGGCAGGCGAGATCGGAATTGGCGCCGATCTCGCCCTGAAAGGCGATGCGTTGTTTTTGTTCTGCCACGGTCTCAGTCCTTGCAAGGCAACAAATTCAGCCTCCTATAGCGATATAACGCCGCCATAACCAGCCCGGAAGCCTACCGGGACACCACCACATTCAAGATCGCAAACTGGCCGCCTCTGACCGCGGCCAATGCCCGCTCCAACGCGCCGTGTAGCTCGGCCGGGTCTTCGATGCGCTCGCCATGGCCGTCGAACAGGGGCGCCAGCTCGGCATAGTCGGGCCCGTTGATATGGACGCCGCGAAGATTATCGTCGGTCACTGCGACGCCGTCCGCGTAGTAACGGCTATAGCCGCCGCGCATTGCGGCATATTTCTTGTTATTGAAAATAATGATCAACACCGGCAGGCCGGAATCCCTGGCCGCGCCCAGGCTCTGCACCACCGGATTATAAAGAAAGCCGCCGTCACCCATGAGCGCCACCACCGGCCGCTCCGGGCTGGCCAGTTTTATGCCCAGGGACAGGCCAAGCCCTTGGCCCAAACCGCCGCGCCCGCCGTAATAGCTTTGCGCCTGGCTCCACGGCACGTGGGTGCGCGCCATGCCCGAATGCAGGGTCAGCTCGTCGATATAGATGGTATCGGCGGGCATGGTGTCGCCAATGGCGGCGCACAGCCACAAGGGATCGATGGGCGATTTGGCGCTCGTGTCCTGGCGCAGCGCATGGTTCTTGGCGTCCATGGCTTGGTGGGCAGCGCTCGAGGCTGCCCGCCGGTCTTCCACACCGGTGCCGCCGCCGCCCGCCGTGACCGCTTCGGCCAGCCGGCTCAGCGACGTCGCGGCATCGCCTTCCAGATAGCTGTCCGCCTGCAACGCCTGATAGACCATATGGGATTGGTGCGGGTTTTCATCGATGGCCACCAGATGCGCGTGTTTGGGCCGCCTGGCGGCCGGATACCAGGGCGCCCGGCAGCGCACCATCAGCACCAGATCGGCGTCGTCCTTGACGGCGCTCATATCGGTGCCCTGATAGAGCGGGTGGTTTTTCGGGAAATTGGCGCACACCGATGCCTCGCCGTCATAGACCGGGATCGCCACCGCTTCGGCCAGTTCGATCATGGCGTTGAAGGTGGCGGCATCGCGGCCCCCATATTCGGATACGATCACCGGATTTTTGGCCGCCGCCAAAGCCTCGGCGACGGCTTCGATGTCGGCGTCCGGGCTTATGGTTTTGGGCGCCGGCGGAACATTGCGGCCGATTTCCGGCGGCGACCATTCGGCCAGAAGATGCTCCAACGGCACGTTCAGGTAGGTCGGGCCCTTGGGCGGGCGGGCGGCCATTTCGCCGGCGCGGACGACCATTTCAAACAGGGTTTTGGGACTGGTCGCCTGGCTGGCATATTTGACCACCGGTTCGATCAGCCGGTGCGGGCCGCCGACGATGCTCAAATTGCGCGCCCATTGCTGGCCGGGATCCAGATCCGGGTCCTCGCCGTAAGTCACCGATTCGCCGGACAGGACCAGCATCGGCACCTCCCAATGGCGGGCGCCCAGGATGCCCATGGAGCCTTGCAGCAAGCCGGCGCCGGCGTGCAGCAAAACCGCCTGGCCGCGCCCGGTGATCAGGCTGTAGCCGATGGCCATATCGACGGCCAGGGTTTCGTGCCAGGTATCGATAAAGTTGGGGCCGTCGGCCTTGTCGTGGTCTTGGCGGGCCATGGCCTCCCACACCGGCGCCCATTCGGAGCCGGGCGATGAAATAATATGATCGATGCCCAGTTTACGGATGGCCTCGAGAACTGCATCGCCGCCGTCCAGATAATTTTTCATGAATTTCGTTCCTTACCTGTTTGAATCCGTTATTCGTTGTCCCGTTCGACCAGATTTTTCAAGGCGTCCGGCTGGTCGATGGTGACCCGCCCCCGGCCCAAGGTGAGCCAGCCGCGGCCGCGCCAATATTGCAGATGGGCACCTCTAAAAATACCCACACGGAACTTTGATCGGGTAGAATCACGTTATCAGGATATCTGGATCAGGGGAATGTAATATGG